>JBBRLG010000527.1:0-5216 GCA_038231495.1 Gemmatales bacterium
CAATTCGGCCACGGGAGGAGCAGCGGTTTTCTTGAAGGCCATCCTTAGCTCCTGAAAAGACTTGCGACGAAGCGAGTAAACGAACTTCTCAACTCAGTCTACCATCCGACCAGCTCGCCTTGCAAACCCTGTCGTACACCCATGCCCCGGCGGCAAGCAGGGCAAGCCGGGGGGCTAAGTGCCAATGTCCGGGTAGCCGAACTCCCGACGGACAAGGTTGACCGAGGCGGGGGTTTGCAAAACCGCTCGCGGCGTCGCGCCGGAGGCGTCCCGGCAGACGAAATAATACTCCTCCACGCGCCGGCCCAGGGGGTCCGCGTATACCAGCAAGAAGGGGAAGACCTCGACCTGCGCTTCCTTGCCGGCCGGTGCCACCAGCGTCGTGGTCCAGGTGCCGAGGTTGTAATAAACGTCGGGCACGGCGGCCGGGACGTGCGTGTGGCCCTGCACCATCAGCCAGTCGCGGTACGGCCCCTTGCGCCGCTGTTGCGCTCCCTTGTACGCCGCCGAGTCGTCCGCCGCCCCCAGGTACTTCAACCGGGCGATCAGTGCGACCAGGGCAGCCACGTCCGAATACTTGGCACGACGCTGCAAGAAGTCCTTGGCGGCGGCATTGCTCCAGGGCCGCAGATTGTCCAGGCCGGACATCAGGTACTTGACCTCGCCGTCCTTGGCCACGCCGGCGTGAACCTCGAACGCCGAGCCGCCTTCGATTACGACGCGCGATCCCTTGTTAAGCGTGCCCGGCGGCCAGTTTTCCTTGTCCCAGAAGTCGCCGTGCTCGGCCAGGGTGTGCAAGGCAGGGTTGACGTAATACTCGCCGGCCTGCCAGGGTCCGGTGGGGACGGCGTAGTCGTGGTTGCCCCGCAGCCAGTACACCGCCGCCCGCTCGCGCACCGCGGCCAGTCCGCGGAAGAACGGGGCGTGCAAGCCGGAGACGTAGGTGCCGCCGCGGCCCTTGAGTTCGAGGAAGTTAATCACGTCGCCGTTGAGAACCACGTCGAGCCGCGCGCCGGCAGCCGCCCGGCGGGCGACCTGTTGAAAGGCAAACGTCAGTACGGACAGGAACAGGCGGGCACGCGATTGACCGGGGGGGAAGAAACCCGCGTACAGGCCGCCGAAATCTTCGTCGGGGTGCAGGTGGGCCTCCAGGAAATCATCGCCGCCCGCGCAGCCGTCGCCGATGTGAAAATCGCTGACGAAGAGTGCCGCCGTCCCCTGGCCTTCCAGCCGCCCGCGGCCCGCGGCGACCGGGTCGTCGTCAGGCTGCGCGCGCCGGTCGGCCACCTCGGCGTCCCACTTTTCCGGGTCGAAGTACCGGCGCTCGAAATCGCGACTGTCGCCGCCGGGCGGGGCCAGCAAGTCGGGGTCCGGTTCAGGGAGAGGAACCCCTTGGTCCGCCGCAGCGGAGCCGTCCTGTTCTGCCGCCTTACCGGATTGATCTGCCATGACCGCCGTCCTGTATTTTCCGTACGCTAAAGCCAACTCTGCTCCGACCGAGGCGCGGCTTGGCGTGCCGCGCACAGAGTATTGTAGCAAGGCCGCTAACCCTTTGACCGGGCGAGCCGGGGGCGAGGCGAGCGGGGGACGATAGTCCCCCGTGTGCGACCAATATCCGGAAACTCCCACGAGGGGCTATTCGTCCTCCGCTCGCCTCGGGTCTCGTACTTACCTAGCAGTCGCATAAATTGCGATAATTGAGGAAGATTTTGTGGACAACAGCCCGATGCAGCTGAAAAGTGTTTGGACGACGATAAACGGCCTCGCGATGCACGCGCGTGTCTCCACAGCAAGTGCTTCGGCCCCGGCAATGCCGATCGTCCTCGTCCACGGGTTGGGCGTTTCCGGCCGCTACCTTCTACCTACGGCCGAACGCCTCGCGCCGTTCCATCCGGTCTATGTGCCCGACCTGCCCGGTTTCGGCAAAAGTGCCTGGCCGCCGCGCACCCTCAACATTCCGCAATTGGCCGACGCTCTGGCCGCGTGGATGCAACAATCGCAACTGTCCGGCACCTGCTTGCTGGGCAATTCGCTAGGCTGTCAATTCATCGTCGATCTGGCGCTGCGCTACCCGAACCTGATTGCGCGGGCGGTCCTTGTCGGCCCGACCCTGGACCCGCAGGCGCGCTCCGTGCTAGGGCAGATCGGCCGCGGCGTACTCGACCTGTTCGGCGAACCGCCCGCCTTCTGGCCGCTGCTCACCTGGGATTATTTGCGTGCCGGCCCGATCCGCACGATCATCACCCTGCATTACGCAGTGCAAGACCCCGTGGCGGAAAAGCTTTGCCAGGTACGGGTGCCGACCCTGGTGGTGCGCGGCAGCCGCGACCCGATCGCGCCGCAGCGCTGGGTCGAGGAAATGGTGCGGCGCTTGCCGGATGGACAACTCTTGACATTGCCGGGAGCGACGCACGTGGCGAACTACACCGCGCCCGACCGGCTGGCGACGGCGGTGCGCGCGTTCCTGAAGTCTGGGAACACGCCAAACAGCCTTTCGTTCTCCCACTAATTCGGCAGCAACCCCAGGCTCAGCAGGTAATCGGCCAAATGCGCTGCCGGGTTGGTCGCGTCCAGTTCCGTCCACACCACCGCCACGGCGTGCAGCGCCGCGGCCGGGTCGGCCGTGCCGAGCAGCACCTCTTGCAGCGCCTTCACCAGCACTTTGCGGTGGGCTTCCTGGTCCGGCGTCCGCAGGCGCAGCGCGGGGTTGCGAAGGTCCGGGTGCAACAGCGTTTGCCGCAGGGCGTCGCGCAGGGCCGCCGTCCGCTCCGGGTCGAGGTCGTACGCCGAACTCCACGACCGGGTATCGTCCAGCTGCGTCAATCGGATCGGCCCGGCCCCCCAGCGCGCCGGCTCGATCGCGATTTGCCGGCTGATCTCGCGGCCGCACAGGTCCGCCGCCAGCGCGAACGCGGCCTCCGGTGCCGAGGCCTTGTGGGGCACCACGCTCAGGTAGTCGCCCGCACCCAGGTACGACATGCGGTTCGGTTCGCCCCCCGGCTTCTCCTTGCCGGTCGTGAAATCGAAGCGGACGCCCCCGCCCGGCATTCGACACACGCCGAACTTGTCGCGCAGGTCGCCCCGCTGGAACGACACGACCTGGGCCGCGTCGGTCAGGCACAGCACCGCCCGCCCGGCCCGGAACTCCGCCGCGGGGTCGGCACTCGTACCGACGGGCCGGCATGGCCGCAGCCGGTCGCGCATTAGCTTCAGGGCGTACACGAAGCCGGCGGCATCGATGCGCGGTTTGCCCGTTTTGAGGTCGTAATGGAAGGAATAGATCTCTTCGCGCGGTTCGACTTCCAGGTCGGTCCCCTCCAGGATCGCACGCTTGGCGTAACAGGCCGCGATGGTGTAGAACTCGCGTTCCAGGGCGTCGTCGTCCGTCGGCAGCGGCGGCAGGCTTGGGCCGGCTTTACCGCTGGGGCCGTGCGCCTGGAAGTATTCGGACAGGTCGGCAAACTGCTCCCACGTTTGCGGCGGCTGCTTGTGGGCCTCCTGCAAACGGTCGGTGCGGTAGCAGCACACCGGTGCCTCGCCCAGGAGCGGAAAGCCGTAGCGCTTCAGGTTCCACATCACCAGCTGTTCGCGGTAGAGCGGCAACAAGTCCATCCAGGTGGCGTTGCGGTCGCCCGTGACAGCGTCGGGCAGCGGCCGTAGCAAGTCGGCCTTGGCCAGGCGCGGCAAGTCGGCGGCCCGGACCACCCAGAGGTCGGCGTCCGCGGGCGGCTCGGCGGCGGGGTCGTAGGCGATTGTCCGCACCTGCCCGTCTTGCTGGCTCGACCAGTTGCGCGAGTAGGCTTCGACCAGGTCGCGGGTCTTTTGGTCCGGACAGGCGACGAGCAAGTGGACGCCCTGATGGGCCGGCGGCGGCCGGGTGACGACGGCGGAACCGGAAGGGCAACCGGCCAACCCCGTCAGCAGGAAACCGAAAAACACACCTACCGTCGCTCTTTTGTGTTGCATGGACGCATCTTTCCTGCATACAATTACTTGACGCTCTCCCTCTCCAGCCATTCTACACCGCCGCCCCCTTCGCGGGGATGGGCACGCGGTGTGGTTCGGGTGGGGAAAGACGCCCACCGGTCGGGTGCAACGGTTGCGTTGCCGGCCGCAGTCGTTTCGCCCCGCGCTCGCCTTGGGAACGCTGTCAACCTTGCGTGTAGGACGCGCACCCGTGCAAGCCGGAAGTTGGACGCTGTCCCTTCCTCTCCGTCTCTCTCAGGTAGGACCGAATCAGGATGATTGCCGGGCGCGAAGAAAACAGAGCTTCGCACCCGGTTCACAGGGAGTCTAACAGGGGTCAGTGAGGTCGTCTCATGAAGTTGAGTTTGGAAGTCTTGACCGAGGGCAAACAGAAGGGCAAGGTCCTTCCGATCACCCTCCCGCAATTCCTGGTAGGCCGGGACCCGCAATGCCACCTACGGCCGGCCAGCCCGCTTATCAGTAAGCGGCACTGTGCCGTCCTGCAGCGTGACGGCAAAGTGTTCGTCCGCGATTTCGACAGCACCAACGGCACCTTCGTTAACGAACTGCCAGTCAAGGGCGAGGTCGAATTGAAAAATAAGGACCGCCTTAAAATCGGTCCAATCGCCTTCATCGTTCAGATCGACGCCGCCGCGGTGGATCGGCCGCCGCCGCCGCCGCCGACCAAGAGCGATGCGGCCAAGCAGCCCACCAAGGCCCAGGATTCGACCAAAATCCCCGAAAAGGGGGCCAAGGGTGCGGCGCCTGCGAAGAAGGAACCGGCCAAGCCGGCGGCCAAGGCACCGGTCTCCGACGCCGGCAGCGACGACGACATGGCGGCAATGCTGATGTCGTTGCAAGACGACGAGGAAGGCATGACGCCGTACATGCCGGAGGGCAGCACGGTCTTCGATTTGCCTTTACCGCCGGGGCCGGGCGGCGAAGGCGCGAAGTCCAAGAGTGACGCCGACAAGGAAAAAGAAAAGTCCAAGCAGCACCAGGGCAACACGTCGTCCGCGGCGAAGTCGATCCTGGAAAAAATGATGCGCCGACCGCGCGGCTGAGCGGTTCGCCAAGCAAGGTTCGCGTCCCCTGGTTCGGGATCAAGGGAGGTGTTTTTCCCTTTGGAGTGCGGCGGCGCGACGCCGCTTTCTTTAATTCTGTGTCGGGGCCGGCTGTCTCGCCAAAGAGAGAAATCGGCGGTGTGCCGCCGCCCGCCCATGAGCGGCGGGCCCAGCCAAGGAGGGGAA
>JBBRLG010000528.1:0-5189 GCA_038231495.1 Gemmatales bacterium
CCTGGATTGGCGCTGGCAATCGCCGGACATGGCCGCCCAATTGAAGGCGGGCATCGCGATCAAACCGCCCAAGCCGCAACCCCAAGCAGCGCAAGTGGCTTGCGACGCAGCTGCATGACCCCTAATTGGGAACGGGCCCCCCTCAGGTGGGACAGCCATTCCTCGACGTCGGAGTTCCGCTTCGGCCGCCAGCGCCACCTTCTTCGCCTCCTTGCCGGCAACGCTGCGTTTGCCGTGGTGAGACAGTTTCTTCCGGGCGTCCCGCAACATACACAGGAGTTGCCTCTTGGTACGACGGCGGGCGTCAGCGGCGTATCCGTCGGTGGTAATGCCCGCTGTAGCCGGCGACGGTATTGGCGCAGGCTGTGAGCGGCGAACCTCCACTTTCTGCTTCGGCGGCTCGGCGGGCGGCTGATGGTGCGCGGGTGGCCCGCCCCGCTGCTGCCAGTAACTTTGGTACAGCTCGTGACCGGGCGGGGGACCGAGCAGCTGCCAGCACACCTTCCGGACGTGCGGCTTGAGGGAGACGACCCTCGTCTTCTCGTCGGTGACCGTCAACTCGAGCAGGACCTGGTTCATGCGGATCGAGGCGTAGGTTTTGACCAGGGTTTGGGCCTTCTCCTTGAGATCGGCTTCGCGGATGCCACCGTAGCTGACCATGCGGGCTAGCTCGAACATGGCGGGGTCAAAATAGAGGCGGACCGCGAGAGGCTCTTGCTTCGTCATGGGTGCTCCTTTCGGTGAAAGAACTGACTCGGACCGAAGGAGCGTGCCGCGTGGACCCGGCTGGCGCAAGTGGAGGTATTGCAGGTGCAAGGCATAAAAGTCACCGCCTTCTGGCGGTCATCCCTCTTCTGTTTCCGCTTCCCTCGGTTTTACACTCGCCGCACATTGATCACAGTCTCAAGCCATCTTCGCCGCTTCCAAAGGAAGCGTGTAGATGGAGTTTTTGCCTGCATCAAGCCAAAAAGTTCGGATGGCGTCCAGGATGCCCAGCCAAGAGTCCACGATTTCCGGTTTTTTCGCTCTGGCCAGCACTTTCCGGCGTTCGGATTGGGTGCCGTCGGGCACGCCGGCCAGTGGAAAGCCCGCGACGGCCGCGAAAGGCTCTCGAAAGGTGGCGTTGACGTGGTGGTTCTCCAGAGTGAGTTTTGAGCAGAGGAGGAAGAGCGCGGCCCGCTTGTCATCGACGGACGCCACGCTGAATTTTTTCTCGATGTGCTGCGTGAAAGTGAAGAACTGCTCGAAGTCCAATGTGGACACTTCTCCCAGGCGTTCATCCGCGGCCAGCTGCCGCTGGACCAATTCCAGCTCCTGTTTGATCGTCGTTTTTTGCGTAAGGTATTCGTCGTCCGACAGGAGATCGCCGCGCGCGTTGGCCGGCGAGATCTTGAGTTGCAGAAGGCCGGCGAGGCGCTCGTGACAGGCGTTGGTTTGTGACTGGAGCTTCTGGCGGCGGGCGGCGGAGAACTGGGCCTGCGCCGCGTGGCTCAGTTTCAGTCGGGCGAAGGCATAGTCAAGGTAGGATTGGGGGAGCCGCAGGCTGGCCAACAGGTTCGTGAACTGCTTCCCGATAACTTCCTCACGAGTCCAGGCGCGCTGCGTACAGCCGCCGGCGCGTTGGGTGCAGTGGTAGTAAACGTGCCCCTTCTGCCGCTCCGCAGTGATCGGGCGCCCACAGCTGCCGCACACCATCACGCAACCACCGAAGGAAAAGAGGTGGCGGCGATACCGCCCCTTCCTCTTCCGGCCGACGGCCTCTTGAACGCGGTCATACAATTCCTTGCTGACGAGCGCTTCGTGCCGGATGTTCTCGGCGTGGAGCTTGCCGTTGTAACGGATGACGCCGTAATAGTAGGGATTCGTGAGCAGGTTCCACACGGCCGTTTTGCTGAGCGCCTTGCCGTTCTTGGCCCGCAGGCCCATGCGGTAACTGAGTGCCCGCAGGGCCGCCAAGGAGCGTGTCCCGCGGGCCGCCTCGACGAAGAGCCGGGCGACCAGCGGGCCGTCCACCGGGTCGATCTCCTCGCGGCGCAGGGGCCGGTCGAGTTTCAACAGGAGGAGATACTTTTCCGGCGCGTCCCGGCCCTTGGTGATGTGCCCGTCGCGGTTGATGTTCAGGTAGCCCGGCGGGACCATGCCCGGATACTCCCCTTTGAGGAGTTTCGACACGACGTCGCGTCGAACGAACTGGCTCGTGTCGTCCGAACTCTTCTTCGCCATGGCGAAATGGATCTGCATGATGAACTTGTCGTCCCCGTTATTGGTGTAGGTCTTCTCCAGGGTGGCGATCTCACGGACAAGGCCCTCGTCCATCATGTAGATCAGCCGCCCGCCGTCGAAACTGTTCCTCGCCAGCCGCGTCAGGTGGTAGGTGAGGACGCCGTTCGCGTCGCCCTTTTCCAGGCGATTGAGCATGGCGGCAAAGAGCGGCCGGCCGGTCTTGTAGGCCGTCTGGTTCTCCACGTAGGTGTCGATGACGTTCAAGCCGCGGCGTGCCGCGTGCTCCGAGAGCAAGCGCTTTTGGGCCTCGGTCCCGAGGATCTGGCGATCCTCCCGGTCGGTCGATTTTCGGCAGTACAGGAAGTAGTTCATCGGGGCGATTGGAACGCGCGGTGGGGAGAATTACAACGCGCTGCGGAGAGATGGAATTGACGCGGCCGAAGAGCGTGGCCTGGCGCGCCGTCGAACGGAACCGGTTTTCATTCAGAAGGGAAGGGAGGGTCAACCCCGGTGGCAAAGGCAACGAGGCGGATCAGGCGCTCGGCGTACGCACGGGCCTGCTCGTCCGTGACGTCCTTTCCCGTCTCCTGACGGTAAAGGGCGCGGAACTCGGCCACGTCGCGGGCGGTCAATTCTTTCATCGCCCGTAGGAGGAAGTTGGCAGTCCTCCGCCAAAGCCTGCCGTTCCCGGTGTGGTCTGTACCCTCTCAATCTTGAAGGGCAGTGCCGCCCCGCCGCCCTCGATTCGGACATCCACACGGACCAGGACGTCTGCGCTCCCTTCCTTCACGCCTCCTCGCCCCTCGCGCTGCCTGCCGGTCCGTTCGCGGCGCGCGATGCTCGCGAAGACGGAGCGCAGTTCCCGCTCCGGAAGGCGTACGGCGTTTTTCTGGTTCCACTCCTTCAGGCCGCCCCAGCCCGCCGTTTCCCAGAGGTGTTCCGGCAGGCGCCCGAGGATGGCGCCGACAATTGAGGCGGCCGTCGCATTGCGCCGACCCTCCGGAACGCCGTCTAGTTCCAGCTGCCGGCGAGGCGGCTGCCCCCCCTCGGCGGCGTTTGGTGGTGCAGGTGCCGGTTCATCTCTCCTTCCGGTCCCGTGGAACACCTCCCAGGCGTCGAGGACGCTGCGAACCGTCGTGAGGTCGTAGGGCGGGATCGAAGCGGCGTTGTCCGACAGGAGCCGGCAGAGGAAAGGAGAAGGCCCCTTGAACTGGAGCGTGCAGGGGACGCGCAGGACTTGCGTCAGCAGGACGGCATTGGCGTCGCCGCCGAGCAGGGACACCAGCCTGTGGTTCAACGCACCGGCTTCCCGGACGCCGGCTTCCGAGCGCTGGGGTTGCACGCGGAAGATGGCGTGGAAGCCGTGGCGCGTTTCGATGAGCCAGTGTGCCTTGAGCGGGAACGGCAAGAAACGTTTTACCAGGTAGTCGTCCTTGCGACGGTCGATCTCCGCGGCCGAGAGCGAGCGGCGCTCCGCGGCAGTCAACAGGTCGATATCGACGCCCAGGTTGCGGAAGCAGAGAAACCCCTCTTTCGTCCGCGACGTCCCGAACGCCTGCAAGGAGAAGCCCACCGCGCACCGCTCGCACTGCTTGCGGCGCGCGGTGTCGAGGTCGAAGGTACGCGCCGACAGCGCCTTGGCCGGGTCTTTGGCGGCGGTGTCGTCGTAGTATTGAATCCAGCAGCCGGGTTGGGCCGCGAGGAATTTTGCGGGGGTGATCGGGGGCGACTGCCGGCGGGTGGCGAGAGGGGAAAGCATCGAGGCGAGGGGAAGAAAACGGCGTGGGCGTGGGCGCTTAGGACTGCGTGAAAGACCGGCTCTTGAGCTGCCGGAGTGCCGCGAAGAGGCGGACAGGCGCGAGGGGCGTGGCGACGCCGCTCCAGTAGAGCCGCAGCAGGTCGTGCAACCGCTCGTCGGCGGTAAACCGGAACTCGACCTTCTTGGGGCCGAGGCGTCTGCAACCCGTGAGGAGAGCGCCCTCGCTCAGAACATAGCTCGCCAGATACGGGTCGTTGGTCTTGTAGTGCGGCGCACTCATACGCGGGCAGGGGAAAAGCGTCGCCAGCATCGGCGCATCCGGTGCTTTCGTCCCTCCCACGGTTCTGTCACTTCTCCCACAGAATGTGGGGAAGCGGGTTTCGTGGTGTTTCCAATTGCCGTTTAGACTCCACATTACTGAAGACACCGCATGTCGTAGTCTCGATGATTCACATGTGCATAGGGCGATCAGACCGCATCAGTTTGGCGGCATTGCGATGTACGCTGAGGTGTTGCGGACCGACGCACGCAAGGCTTGGATGGATTGCAGGAACTTTAATAAGCGGCGCCTGTAGGCTGATGTCCTTATGTCCTGCGTCGAATCAGAATGCCCCCTCGTACTCTGAAGCCGAAGGGGTCGGCCGCTGAATGCTGAGCGGCTCGGGGTAAATGTGCAGCGCGTCGCCGACGCGATAGGCAAAATGGATGTCTTGCGGCGTGTTGCGGTCTTTCAGGGCTCCATTATAGTGGCCGTACGCCGCCCCGAAGTCCTCGGCGTGGGTGCAGTAGGGCACCATCACGCTGATCATGCGCTGGTTGACGCGAAACAGGCAGCTCACCGCGAACATTCGCCGCTCTTCGGGACCGTCTTTCCGGAGGTGGAACCAGAGTAGTCCGTCACTCACCGTGTTACAGTGGTCTTCAGGGACCTCGTTGAGGAAGACGTTGACCGCTCCTTTGAACTTGGAGAAATAGCTGACCGACTGAGCCTTGGTCGCCGTGTCCTTGAAGAAGTTCGCAAGCGGCTGGCGCAGGCAATCGCCGGCGGGCATAAACACGGGGCCCGTTCCCAATTAGGGGTCATGCAGCTGCGTCGCAAGCCACTTGCGCTGCTTGGGGTTGCGGCTTGGGCGGTTTGATCGCGATGCCCGCCTTCAATTGGGCGGCCAGGTCCGGCGATTGCCAGCGCCAATCCAGGCGGCGATCA
>JBBRLG010000529.1:0-5168 GCA_038231495.1 Gemmatales bacterium
CGGAACATTTCAATGCTGGACCTGTCGGTGGAGCGGTTTGAGGAATGGCAGGAGCGGTCTTTCATCATGCAGTTTGACGGTGGATTGTCCTGGCCAGCGGCGGAGCGGCCGGCCTTGGCCTTGGAAGGTCGGCAGCGGCGCAGGGGAGTTTTTCGAGTTCTTTGGCGCAGGCGGAGAGCCGGGGCGAAGCGAGGAGATCGCTGGGTGCGCTAACAAGTGACCGTCAACGCCCTGCGCCTTCCGCCCGTGGTCCTGTCCACGCCACGCCGGCGCCGCCTTGGGCGCCTTCGGATGCTGCCGGTGTTGATCGACAAACGGGGCATGGTTTGTTGCCGCGTAAGGACTTATACTGCGGTTTAGCGTGAAAACTGATCGATGGCGAAGAACTCCGTTTTCGCAAAAGAGCCGAAAAACGAAAGAAACGGGGCGTCACGGCGCAACTCATAGACAGCGCAATTTTCATGTCCCCTGCCGTCGTGCGGGGACCTGCTGAGCTTGACGAACCTGACACCAAAAAAGGGCATGCGAGCCTTGGCCGGATGCTGCGTAAGGACTTATATTGCGGCATTGTAACTTCTCAATAACCCGTGGTTGTGCCGCAGGTAGGCGCGTACCGCGGTCGGGCGCGGCGATCCAGAGATCCTTCTCTTGGTTTTCGCCGTGCCGAGCGTCGGCTCAGGTCGGCACGGCTTGAGCTTTTGTGGCGATGGCCTCCACAGCACGTTGGCGGATCAGGTCGGCCAAGCGTGGCATCTGGCCCAGCCCGCGAATGCGATCGCGGAGATAATCCCAGAAGCCGAGGCCCAGCTTGCGGCAGGTCTTCTTCAAGCTGGCAAACGTGTCTCGACAACGCCGTCCGTCGTCGCTGCGTGTGCTGCCACTGATCTTGCGCTTTTTCACATAATCGCGGATGTCCGATTCGCCGGCGTTGTTGTGCAGCGGCACCTTCGGCCGGACCAGCACCCGCAGCATATCCGCCTGGTGTTCACGCAGGTCCTTCAGCATTTGGTTGATGCTGGGATATACCGTCTGCTGGCTGCACAAGGCCTCGAAGCGAGCCGTCAACACCGGCACTTGATCCGGCTGCGGTTGTTGCTGATACGCTTTCAACGCCTGGTACAACTCCCAAATCTGCTGTCGGACCTGTTCGATGGCCACGCGATGTTGTTCGTTGTGCGGGATCATGCGGGCCAACGGTCGCTCGGCATGTATCCAGCAGGCGGCGTGGATCAAGATGTTGAACTGGCCGGCTCCATCGCTGAGCACCACCAGTTCCGGCGACACCCCGTGGTGAATCAGGCTGCCCAGCAACGCGCCTTCGGTGGTGCTGCGGATGAGCCGCGCTGCGGTAATATCCAAGACAGGCAAGCGTTCGTTCCAGGCGGCTGCATCGGTGAAGTGCGTGGGGCCGTTGGACAACGCGTCGATCACCGCGGCGGATAGTTCGTATTTTCGCCAGTACGCCACCGCGACCTCGTTGATAACGTAATCGCCGTGTTCGCCGCGCAACACCTTGAGGAAATTCAGCCGACTCTTGCTGTCGCTGCTGGCAAAGTAAGCGAAGAACTCGTTGCCGATGTGCGTGCAATAGCCGTTCTTGCCGTCGTGCCGGGCACCGGTGTCATCCACCTGGATGTAGCTCGCGGTGGTCAACCCCGCGCTGAGCAATTCCGCCTTCTCCTCATGAAAGATCTGCTTGTCTTCGGTGAGGAGGTGATTGATCTGCCCCGCCGAGATCACGATGCCGTGCTGGGCCAACTCCTCTTGCAGCAACGGTTGGGTGACGTGGTTGTGGTGATACTGGTGCAGGATATGGCTGATGAGGTCCGGTCCAAAATGCTGGCCCGGCAACACCTCGGCGGGCAACGGTGCCAACAGGCTTTGACCAGCGGGCGTGAGGATGCGTTCGCGGAGATAACGGGTGACTTCGGGGCGGATCACCAGTTCCTGAACGATGTATTCTTCGTAGCCCTTCGACACCGAACCAGCCGGCGGATCGGGGAAATCGATGCGCCGTTCGCGAGTGATGGTGAGCTGAGCGTTCTTGGGCTTTTTCTCCGACCCCGGGCGTTTTTTCTTCTCGCCGTCCGCGGGCGGCGGTTCCGGCGCCGGCTGTTCCAGTTGGCTGGGAGCGATCTTGGGCCGGGGCTTTTGCCCTTTGAGGATGGCGATCTCATCGCGAAGCTGCTGCACGGTCTCTTCGAGTTTGGCAATGCGATCTTGCTGCGCGCAGATTACCGCGAACAACGCTTCCACCAAAGGTGTCCGTTGCTCCAGCGGAATTTCCGGAAGTGGCAGAAGTCCATTCGCCATGCCTCATAGCATAGGAACAGCCCCAGCGATCAGCTGCGCCTCTTTTCAGGGTTATTGAGAAGTTACTGCTCAAGTAACGGCCACAGTCGAAGTAGGCTCCCCTTCGTCTATCTGCATGCCCCAGGTTTGGCCATCGTCCTCGATGCCCGAGATGCCGGTCATCTTCTCGACTTCGGCGATGAGCTTCTTCGTGTCCCGCTGGAACTTTTCGATGCGCTTTATCTTCTTCTCGACGTCTGGAGTTATTTCTGGAGCGTCGTAATGCATGGATTCTCCTTTTGTTATTTCTCATCCTCCAGCGTAACCGGGTGGGATGGGACGTACAAGGTCGGTAGCGCGATGCCGTTCCGGCTCGGGTGCAGTACATGGTTTGCAAGGGAGGCCGTTCGTCTGGTAGACTACCTCGGTCAAGCCGTTCTGCGTTTCGCCTTAACTTTAGCTGGGAGCCAGGGATGGCACGCAACAAAAAACGGAGTCCGCAGGTAGAAGAAACACGCGCTTACCTCGAAGGCGTCGCCAAGAACCTTGCGGACCGCATCTGGGGACCCAAGGGGCCCGCCTGGGGTACTAAGCTGACTCAGCTGGAAGACCTCGTGGTCGAGATTCGCGAAGTCCTCGCCGAAAAAATGCTCGAACTCGGCCTGGAACGCCAGGCCCGCACGCCGGCCGCGGAACGGCCCCCAGCATTTCAACAGTGCGCCGGTTGCGGCCAAGCAACGCCAGCCGATCCGGAAGAGCCGCTCGAGCCACGCCGCGTGCAAACGCGGGGCGGGGAGGCGCACTGGCAAGAACCCAAACATTACTGCCGCCGCTGTCGGCAGGCTTTTTTTCCCTCAGTCGAAGAGTCTCGGCCTTGAGCGGGCGCAGTACAGCAATGCTGTGCTGGCCAAGATCACGTACGCGGGCAGCAACCACACGTCCTACCAGCAGGCCCAAGCCGCTCTCGACCAACTCGCGGAACTCGACGTTTCCGATAAGCAAGTTCGCCGTCTTTGCAAACGGGTCGGTGACGAGCGTGTGGCCGAACGGGATGCCGCCGTCGCTGCCTACCAGGCGTTGCCGCTGGTGCAGCGGAAGTCCGCTCCCGCAGGCGTGGCAGCGCCTGCGGTGGCGGTGGTCAGTGTCGATGGCGGCCGCGTGCAGATTTTCGACAGGCCGCACGGCGCTGCGGCGCCGCCAGCCGCCGCCGAACCCGCTCCGGAAGCCGCGCTGGTCGTAACCGCGACGGCAGCGAGCGCTGGGGTCGCCGTGGTGCCAAGGCTGGAGCCAGCGGCGGACGGGCACATGCCTGCAGCCCCTGCTCCAGAGGCCGCCACGGCCGCGGCGGCTGGGGCGGAAGAGGAAGACGCGGAGCGCCGGGGGCGGTTCTGGCGTGAAGACAAGATCGGCCTGCTGCTGACCATGCACAGCGCGGAGTCGGCAGCGGATCCGTGCCCGCAGCTGCCCAAGACGTTCCTCCAGCCGACCCGGATGACCAAACTGGTGCGGGAGTTGAAGAAGCGGGCGCCGCCCCAGGAGGAAGCGGTCCAGCAGACCGCTGACCCCAACGCTGGCGCCGCGGCGTTGCGTGACAACGAGACACGCTGGCAGCCTCCGGAAGTGCAAACCAAACAGGTAGTGGCGACCCGGCGTTCGTGGGCCCAGTTTGGGCCGCTGGTGGCCACGGCAGCGTGGGCGCAAGGGTTTTTTACCGCCGCACGCCAGGCCTTTGTGGCCGACGGCGCGGAAAACAACTGGAGCCTGCATCGGCAGTTGTTTTCGTCCTTCGTGCCAATCTTGGATTTCATTCATGGGTTGTCGTATGTGTTCGCTTCGGCCCTGGCGGGTCGCGGTTTCAAAGACGGCTGGGCAGTGTATGAGCGGTGGATCCAATGGGTGTGGTCCGGCGCCGTGGAACAGGTGCTGGCCGAGTTGGCGGTGCGTCAGGCCGAGTTGGGAACGCCAGCCCAGGACGAGCCCGAGGGGAGTCCGCGTGCTGTCGTCGCGCGGGCCTTGACCTACTTGCAAAACAACCAGGAGCGGATGCGCTACGCGGACTACCGGCGGCGCGGCTTGCCGATCACCTCGAGTTACGTGGAAAGCGCCGTCAAGCAGATCAACTACCGCGTCAAAGGAACGGAGAAATTCTGGAACGAGGCCGGTGCCGAACAACTTCTGCAACTGCGGGCCGACTATCTCAGCGACGGCGACGTCATGCAAGCCTATTGGGAACGTAGGGAAGTCAACGAAACTGGGTTAAATCGCTACCGCCGTACGGCCTAGACCCATTTTCCGCACCCTTGTCTTCGATGGTCGTGAAGAACAACAGTGGGTTGCTTTTTCAATCCTATGGGCATGGTCAAGTATCCGAAACGCTTGACCTGTTTGCCTATAATTACGGTGCGCCCATCGATTCTGTCGGTGCGCGCCATGAGTGAGGCGCTGATTGGGCCATCCCACGACCACCAGCTACAGGGGTGCGGAAAATGGGCCTAGAACGGGTAGCCAAATGGTGAACCGGTACGCTAAACCCTCCAGGCGAGGTACCAGGTTACGACGATGGCGGTCTCGCAATCGATTGATCATTCCCTCAAGACTTTGCTTTTCGGCCTGCCGTTTTCTGGCCACGAGTGTTAACCTCCTTGCCATTGGCGGGAACGACGCCCGCTGCCACGAGCGCGTTGAAATGTGCGTCCGTGAGCAATAGTACGGGATCAGCAGACGTACCAATCGCTTGCCAGGTGCCACTGAGTTCATTGAGGACGCGAAGCGCCGCAATGAACTGCTCCTTGCTTTTTATCCTCACTGCGTGTCCCACTTAATCACCTCTACTTGCACACTGATGTGTTGTGGAAATCCCGGTCTCCATTCCTCCC
>JBBRLG010000530.1:0-5168 GCA_038231495.1 Gemmatales bacterium
GAATCGTTAAGAATCCCCAACCCTAGGAAGTGGTGTCCGCATGACTCCCAACGGCAACGGCGCGGGTCTTTCGACGAACGGCAAGAACGGACCGACCCGGCCGCCTTCGGCCACCGTCCGTAACCCGCGGCGCGTCGTCCTGCTGACGGACGGCGAACAGGGTGCCGTGACGGAGGTTTTGCTCGAAATGCCGGCGGCAGAGGTCTCCGGCAAGCGCCTGCACGCCGAGGTCCAGCGGCTGGCCCGCGAACACGCCGGTGCCATCGTCGCCGCGGAATGGCTCGGCCCGCTGGGCTGGACGCGCTTCCTGTGGTGCCACAAGTGACAACGGCCTGTCACTCCGGCCGCCGGGCGGCGAGTAGATAGCCGTAGGCGCGCAGCGTACCGAACGCCAAGGGCCACGGTAGTCGCCCGTCCGGACGAAGACTCAGGGGCCGCACTTCGAGAACCTGGAAACCAGCCCCGCGCAACAATGCCACCGCCTCGCCGCGCGTAAACAGGTGCAGCGTCAGCCCGGCAATGCCCTGGTGCGCGGGCATGACGCAATCGCCGGCGTCCGCGCGGCCGCGCACAGCGCGGTAGGCGTCGCGCACCAACCAGGAGCGGCCGAAGGCGTTCCAGACGTTGAACCAGCGGTTGTGGACGTGCAGGATGAAGCATCCGCCCGGCCGCAGCAGGCGGCGCGCGTTCTCGACCACCTGGCGGCGCTGTTCCGCGTCGGACACCATGCCCAGGGTGCTGAAAAGGCACGCCGCGTAGTCAAACGACTGGTCGCGCAGGCAGTCCAACTCGGCAATGTTGGCCCGAAGCAACTCAACCTCGACAGCGGCTGCCGCGGTTTTTTCCTTCGCCACGGCCAGCATCTCCGCCGACAAATCGACGCCCAGCACCCGATGGCCGCGCCGCGCCGCCGCGATCGACAACCGCCCGGTGCCACAGCCCAGATCGAGCAGCCGGCCCGGCCCCGGACAATGTTCGGCGACGAACGCCTCGTCCACCAGCGGCAGCGAACTGCCGGCGAGGTAGGCGTCGTAGTTGCGCGCGACCTCCGGGCTGTGCAGGTAGTCCCACAGCCCGCGGTTGACGCCCGGAGGTAGCTGCCAGTCGGCCGGCGGTCGCACACGGCGGGCGTCCGTCACAGGCGGCAGCCGTGCCTCACGGCTCATCGCGCACCTCCTGGGCGAACTGTTCCCGGACGTAATCGCACGCCAGCTTGACCAGGCGCGCGTCGAAGCCCTTGTTTGCTAAAGCCTTTTGCATGACTTCTTCGATCCTGTCGGCGCCGCGCTCGGCGAGCACACTGAGCAGCGCGACCGCCAATTTACCATCGACGTTATCCTCATTGAGCCGAAGGCCGTCACGCTCGCGCACCAACCGTTCGTAGCGCGCTAACAACTTGGCCCGATTACTGTCCCCCTCACGCAGCGCACCGCGGTCGCGCAGCAGCTTGCCAAGCGCCGACGCAAAGCGTTCGCGGCTCTCATGGGCGTTGACGGCCGGGGGAGTGATGACAGCGGCGTGTGGGGTGGCAGGGGCGTCCGGTTTGGCGGTCTGCGGCCCGGCGGCTTCCGGGGCGGTCAGGCGCTGGTGCAGTAAGACCGTTGACCACAGGTTGCCGGCCAGGAGTGCGACAACGGAAATAGCTATAATTGCGGTCGTTATTGCCAGCTTACGAGAATAGCCGGGAGTCGGCCGTGGCGCGTCCGGACTTTTGCGGTCGATTTTCAGGGCAACGCCGGCGAGGTGAGGCGTCCAGGCGATGAGCGGGCCGCGTTGGGCGTAGGTGCTCAGCGGAAAATCCGGGCCGACGAGCGGCAGCCATTGCCACGCGCTGCCCGCGTTCTGTTCGAGCAAGCGCAGGTGGTGGTCGGGGTCGGACGGCGACGCCGCGGCGAACAGAAACGCGCCATCCTGCCAAAGGCGGACGGGCAGGACCGGCAGCGGATCGACCGGCGGTCGCGGCGCGGGCACGCCGGCGGTTAGTTGGGCCGCAGTGCAATGGCCGGCAAAGGCGTGCAGGTCGTCGCCGGCGGCGCGCTTGCGCTTCAGGCCGTGATAGAGTGCCAGGGCCGTGGTCACGTCGAGGACAGCGGGGCCGACGACGCCGACCAGTTCCAGGCCGCCGCGCCGCTTGCCGGGTGTGTGGTCGGCCAGACCATAGCGAGCCACTGCCACGACGCGACGACCGTCGGCGAGCAGGACCGAACAAAACGAGTCGGTCGGCGGCCAGTGGTCGGAATACGTCGTCGCCTGCAAACGCCGGGCGAGTGCCTCCACTTCCGCCGACCAGGCTTCGGGTTGGGTAGGCACCAACAGCCGGTAGCCGAGACTCCGCTGCTGAACGCTGTCCACTTGCTCGCCGTAGGCGAAGCCGGTCAAGTCGTCGGGAGGAGGAGACATGAGGAGTATCCGGCTGCCGCTTGCGGCGTTGCGGGTAGGACCGCAACGCCGCAAGCGGCAAATTCTCAAGGAACCAACTTGGCAGGCACGACGGGCAACAGATCCGGCACGCGCGGCACGCCGTCCTTCGGCGACACTTCCAGCGACACACCCTCGGCGACCTTGCCTTCGGTGTTCGCGTCGGTGGCCTTGTGTAGGCGCGGCACGCCGCTGAGGCACTGAAACTTGTAAACCGCCGAGTGGCTCCGCGCCCAGGTGAAAACCAGGTTGTCCTTGAGCGTCAACCGCGCCCAGAACTCATCGCCCGGCTTGTAGACGAGTGGCTGCGCCGGTTTGCCGACTATTGGCCGATAGGTATAGACCCACGCGCGGCCCTCGGTGTCGCGCACCGCCTGGTCTTCCTGCTCGAAAACGAGGGCCGCTTCCCCCTTGTTCGTCGCCGGGTGCCAGACGTAGAACAGCGCCGTCGGCGGCACCTTGACGTTCAACTCCTCCGGAATGCGCAACGTCAGCCGTTTGATTTCGACGGTGAAGGCCGGCTGTTGCAGGAACGTGCTTAGCTCGCTCACCGGATCGACGGCGTCCGGGTTGTGTAAGCGGGCCAGGATGCCGGCCAGCGTCCGCCACGCGGCCAACTCGTCCGGCTCGCCCTTCAACCAGTCGCGGACGGGGTGCCAGCGTGCCGGCGTCTCTTCCGGACCGGTACCCGCCGCTTTCAACTTTTGCAGGATCAGGTCGCGCGCGGGTGCCAGCAGGTTGTCGTAATTGGCCCGCGCCTCGGCGTCCATCCCTTTAATAAAGGCGTCCGGCAGCGCCACCCGGACAAAATCGGACCGATACGACGGGTACGCCGTCTGTAGTGCCTGCAACCGCGCCCGCGCCTGCGCCACCTGAAACTTCGGCGGTGTTTCGACGACCAAGGCCGCCGGGCGGTCGGCCGTCGCGGGGGTCATGCCCAACGCGGCCGCGAGGTTACGGACGCGGGCGAGGCGCGGTTTCATTACCTCCCACCGACTCTTGGCCGCCACGACTTCGCTGAAACGGAAGGCGGCGGCGTAAGTCAAACGGTCCGAACCGGGGAGGCGCTGCGTCTCGATAAAGGGCGGGGCGCGGTCGGGCTTGAGCAGTTCGTCGGCGTCCTTTTGCCAATCGGCCCATTTGAACGCCGTACCGTCGGCTGCCGGTTCGCCCGCGTGCAGCCAGAGCGTGTGCGCACGGGCGTAGTTTTCGACCTGATACCAGTCGCGGACGCGCTCGACCGCGTTTTGCAGGGCGGAAACGTCCTCCAGTGCCTCCCGGCGGATGACAACGGCGTCCGTGGTTTTCCAGTCCTCATGCACTGGCTCCAGCGATTTGTCGTCGAGCGCGTCCTTGATTTGCTGCAACGTCTGCAAGCCATCGCCGTCCGCGGGCCGCGGCACCTTGAGAATTTTTTCCAGGTAGAGGACGTATTCGGTCAACTCGGCGGCGCGGTCCTGAACGAATTCCTTGTCGGCATCGGGCAGCGCCTCAAAACCGGCCGTGTGCGCCAGGGCGTTCAAGTCGTCGCGCCGCATTTTGAGATCGACCACCGGTCCGCGCAGCCGCTCCGCAGGCGTGCGCCGCTCGGCGTAACGCATGGTTTCGATCTTCTGCTGAAGGTCGCTCGGTCCGGGCGGTTGTGGCCGCGCCGCCACGCCGACCATGAGCGCGGTGAGCAGGACGACGAGGGCTGCTGCGCCGCCCGTGACCCAATAAAGTCGATGGTCGGCCCGGCGGTTGCGCGCCCGAAACGCGACGGCCTGGTCCAGACACTGCCGGAACAGTTCGGCGACGCCGTACGGTTCGCGCGGCCGCGGCGGCGTCCCCGCCAGGGCCGGCCGCTTCACCGCCGTCGCCCACAGGCGCAGGTCGATCTGGCCGAACGGCAGCGACGCCGCTTCCGCCTGGCGCCGCGCCAAAAAGTCCCGGAAATGGACGTCCACCTCGCGCTTCCGCTGCTCGATCTTTTCCATCCAATCCATGACGGAGTCTTCGGGTACGGCCAGCAAATCGCACTTGCTCAGCACGAGGAAAACGGGCAGCCCGCTCACCTCGGTGCGGCGGCCGCGCTGCGTTTCCATGGCCCGCAGGAAGCGGTCGAACTCCATGAAATCCGTCTCGATCTGTGCCGGCGGTGCCGCCGCATCGACGACCAGGACCAGGGTGTCGGCCTCAAGGACTTCATGGGCGAGTGTGCCTTCGGGGCTGTTTTCGTCGAGCGGCTTATTTTGAACCAGTAGGTCGTTGGCAACCCGGCCGTCGCAGTCGATGAGCGCCGCGGCGACGTGGCCGTTCTTGCCGTCGCCGAGCGTCTCAAAATCGACGGGGTAGGGCACCACTTCCTCGGCAGTGCGGCGGCCGTTCTCGTCGTAGAGCCGCTGGCGTAACTCGTCCAGCCCGTGCGACAGGTCGTTGAGGTGGGCGTTGAGCAGGTGTTCCTGCGCCTGGCCGGACTGACTGAGCGCGCCGAGGAGCGACGACTTGCCCGCGCCCGGCAGGCCGAATAATACGATGCGCAGTGCGTCTGCTGACACGGTCGTGGTAGCAGGAGTATTCGGGGTTTCAATGTCCGGCATGACCGCGCACGTCCTTGGGTCGAGGTTTCTGTCTTCAGGCGAGCCGGGAGCGTAAGCGGCCGGTGTGCGGTTCAGCGAATCACCCCGGTCGCGGACGCGCCCCGCGCGCCACAAGTACCGTTGCCCCCCGGGGCCCCGGCGCGCCGGTGAGGGGTAAGGACGATACCCGGC
>JBBRLG010000531.1:0-5167 GCA_038231495.1 Gemmatales bacterium
GCGCTTCAGGCTTGTGTCATTCCAAGCCGCGGTGAGTAGAACGAGGCATCAGCTAACGGGCGGGCAGTCCCCACAGGCGTAGCGTCATGTCCTGGGAAGACGAAATAATCCACTTGCCGTCGGGCAGGAACGCCGCACCCGTTACGCCGGAGGTGTGCTTGTCGTACGTTTGCAGGAGGGTGTAGGTGTCCGCGTCCCAGACGCGCAACATCTTATCCTTGGTCCCGCCGGCCACGGCCAGCCGCCGGCCGTCGGGCGAAAAGGCAACGATCCACACTTGATCGACGTTGCCCTCAAAGACGTGCAAACAGTCCCCCGACGTTGCGTCCCACAGGCGTGCCGTCGTGTCGTAGCTGCCGGTGAGGAGCCTGCGGCCGTTCGGCGAAAACGCGACCGAGGCGACGCCCTCCGTGTGGCCCTCGAAGCGTTTGACCTGCTCGCCCGTGTCCGTCTTCCACAGGTAGAGGTTTTTGTCAAGGCACGTCGTCGCAAGATACCGACCGTCGGGCGACAATGCCAGACTGTTAATGCGACTTTTCGGAGTGTTAAAAGTCATGATTTTGTCGCCGGTTTCCGCGTCCCAGGCGAAGCAACTGCCGTTTTCGCCGCCGGAATAGATGCGCCGACCGTCGGGCGAAAACAGCGCGACCCAGGCGACCGAGTCGTGGCCGTCCAGTTCCCGGATTTGGGTGCCCTTGTCGATGTCCCACAGGCGAACCGTCTTGTCGGCACTGGCCGACACGGCCCGGCGGCCGTCGGGCGAATAGACGACAAAGCGTACGATGTCCGTGTGCCCTTCGAGCTTTTTAACCTCGTCGCCGGTTTCAAGGTTCCAGAGGCGGATCGTGGCGTCATACCCGGCAGACAGGGCAAAGCGGGCGTCCGGCGAAATCGCGACGCGGTCGATGCCTTTCGTGTGGCCCTTGTAAACGCGCAACTCACCGACGGGCAGGTTCGCGGCGAACGCCGGCAAGTCCCACACCCGCACCGTGTTGTCCGCACCACCGGACACGGCGTGCTTGCCGTCCGGCGTCAGCGCGACGCCTAGCACCCCCTGACTGTGCCCTTCGTAGCGGCTTTTTTCCTGGCCGTTACCTACGTCCCACAGCCGCACGGTTTTGTCCTCCGCGCCCGACACCAACCAGCGGTCGTCCGCCGAGAACGCCAGGCTCGTGACGGTGCCTGCGTGGCCGACGAAGGTGGCCAGCAACTGGCGCGATTCCAGGTCCCACAGCGACACCTGGCGGTCCTTGCCGCCGGTCGCCACCCGATGCCCGTCGGGTGAAAGTGCCAGGGTGAGCACTTCATTCGGGGTGGCCCAGCGGGCTACCTCCTGGCCGGTGCCAAGGTCCCACTTGCGGACCGATTGGTCCTTGGAGCTGGACACGGCAAACCGCCCGTCGGGGGTAAAGGCCACGCCCGTGACCGGGCCGGAGTGGCCATCGAGTCGTTTCAATTCGTCCGGGTTGTTCGCATCCCAGAGGCGGACGGAACCGTCCTCCGCCCCCGAAAGAATTTGCTTGCCGTCGTTGGCAACCGCCACGCACCGCAGCACACTGGCCTGCGGGGGATAGGCCCGGATTTCTTTACCGCCGTCGATTTCCCATAGCCGGAGGCGACGGTCGTTGCCCACCGACGCGGCCAGGAGGCCACTGGGAAACACGGCGACGGCATTTACGGTGTCGCCGTGGCCGGTGAACGATGGCAGTGCCGCTCCCTTCTCGAAGTCCCACACGAAAACGGCTTTGTCCGCCCCACACGCCAACACCCGTCGGCCGTTCGATGACACGACAACGCTTTCCACCCTTTGCGTCGGCCCCGTCAGGATGCGCGCTTCCTTGGTAACGACGAGACTTGCCGGCAACGGGGGCGGGTCGAAGGCGGTGCGGGGTAAGTCCCAGAGGAACAGGTTCTTGTCCATGGCACCGGAAAGGAGGCGCGTGCCGTCCGGCGTAAAGGCCGCGCCGGTGATCTGGTCGGTGTGGCCGCTGTACTTGCAAATGAGTTGGCCGGTCGCCACGTCCCACAAGTGCAGCACCTTGTCCGGCCCGCCGGACGCCAGCCGCCGACCGCCCGGCGACACGGCGACGATCCAGATCGAATCCGTGTGGCCTTCAAACCGGCGCACTTCCTTGTCGGATTCCACGTCCCAAAGGCGGACGAACTTGTCGCCGCTGCCGGTGACGAAATGACGGCTATCGGGCAAAAAGGCGACCGTCGCCGTACTCGCGCCAACGTCGTATTTCCGTAGGAGCGCACCGTCCACCACGTTCCAAATTCGTACGGTGCCGTCCCAGCTGGCGGTCGCCGCCCGCTTGCCGTCCGGGGACAAGGCGACACTATTAACGTTTTTGGTGTGCCCCTTGAACTCTTTCAGCACCTGGCCGGTTGCCACGTCCCACAGGCGGGCGCTATTGTCGCCCGCGCCGCCGCTCAGGATGCGCGTGCCGTCCGGCGACCAGACGCAGCCCCAGACGACTCCCGTGTGGCCCTCCAGGAGGTTAACCTGCGCGCCCGTTGCGACGTTCCAGATGCGCACCGTTTTGTCCTCGCCGCACGAGACGGCGCGCTTGCCGTCGGGCGAAAAAGCGACATAATGGACCGTTTTTAAGTGGCCGCTGTAGATGCGCAACTGTCGTCCAGTGTGCAGGTCCCACAGCCGCACGGTGCCGTCGTAACCGGCGGACAGGGCCGTGTTGCCGTCGGGAGCGATCGCCACCCGGTCAACCTTGTGGTCGGGGGTGCCGAAGCGGCGGACTTCCGTCAGCGGCAGGCCGGGCACCGACGGGGTTTGCAACGGTGCCGGCGAGCGCTTCGTCGCGTCCCACACTTGCAGGCCGTGGTCTGCGCCGACCGACACCACCCAGCGATCCTCGTGGGTGTACAACGCCTGGGTAACGCCGCCGCGGTGCTGCCCCAGATGGTAGAGGAACTGACCCTTATCCGCGTCCCAAATGCGCACGGTGTCGTCGCGGCTGCCGAACCCGCAGGAAACGATCCGCTTTTCGTCGGACGAAAAATGCGCGGCGCGGACCTTGCCTGCATGGCCGACGAACCGCAGGACCTCCGTCGCTTTGGCCAGGTCCCACAACCGCATGGTCGCGTCGTCGCTCGCGGACAGGGCGCGCTTGCCGTCGTTGGTGAAGACGACGCTGTGGACGGGGGCCGCGTGTCCCACACAGCGCTTTAATTCGGTGCCGTTGTCCAGGTTCCACAGCCGCACTGTGCGGTCTTCACTACTGCTCAAGGCTTGACGGCCGTCGCGCGCAATCGCCACGGACCAGACGGTATCACTGTGGCCTTTGCAAAAGAGCTTCGTGGAGGCGCTCTCCACGTCCCACAGCCGCAGGTCGCGGTCGTCGCCTGCCGACAGGACGTGTTGACCGTCGGGGGCGAACGCGACGGCGCGCACCCAATCGGTGTGGCCTTCGAGCCGACGCTGCTCGATGCCCGTCGCCACCTGCCAGATGCGGATGGTGGTGTCGCCGCTGCCCGACACCGCCCGCAGGCCGTCGCGGGAAAAGGCGACGCTCGTGACCGGCAGCGTGTGGCCGACGAAGGTGCGGATCGGCTTGCGCGTCTCCAGGTCCCACAGGCGTAAGCTGAAATCGTCGCTGGCCGTGAGGGCGTACCGACCATCCGGCGACACGGCCAGGTTGCGGATCGGGAACTCGTGCGCGGCGACGGCCGCGACCGTCGGATCGCCGGGTTGAGTCGGTGATTTCTGGAAGGCCACGACGACCACCTGGTGTTCTCCGTCGCGGAGGAAAATGATTTGCCTCAGCGGTTCGTGGCCCGGTGCTGTCGCGACGACGGTGTGTTCTCCGGCCGGCAGCCGCAGTTCTAACTTGGCATTCGCGGCGCTTACGGGATGGTCGTCCACGCTGAGTGTCACGTCGTCGCCGAACCGGTTCAGTGCGATCGCAACCGTTCCCATCCGCGCGGCAGGGCTGGTCGGGGCTGCCGCGCGGTTCATCCAAAAGAAAACTCCTAGCGAGACCGCCAAAGCTGCAAATAGCAGTCCGCCGGCGACGGCCAGCAGCGCCCAGCGTTTGATTGGCGTCTTGGTAAGGCGGCGGTCGGCCTCGGCGGGCAGGACTTCGCCGCTAAATTCTTCGTAGGTTTCGTTCGGGGCGGTCGTCCGGATCGATTCGGCTTTCGCTTTGCCCTTGGGCGGCACGACTTTGGTGGTGACCGCCGTCGGCACCGGCGTCGGGCGGACGGCCGATTCGTCTACCCCTTGCAACGACGGGGCTGCCAATACCGGTGCGCCAACGCTTGCGTCGGGGAGGGACGGGTTTGAGACGGCCGTCTGGTTTTTCCGCTCGGCGCGGATGTATTCGGTCAGCGCCGACGCCATCGCCGCCATCGTCGGGTAGCGGTCGGAAATCTTCTTCGCCAGCGCTTTGAGGCAGATGGCTTCGAGGCGCGGGTCAATGTCGGCGCGGTAAACCGTGGGCGGTTTCGGCGGCTGGATTAAGGTCTTGGCCAGCACGGCGGTGGTCGGCCCCTCGAACGGCAGGCGGCCGGTGAGCAGCTCGTACAGGATCACGCCCAGGCTGTACACGTCGCAGCCGGCCCCCATCGCGTCGATGTCGCCGTAGACTTGTTCCGGCGACATGTACACCGGCGCGCCCAGGATCGAGCCGTTGCGCGTCAGCCGCGTGTCCTCCTTGTCCTGGTCCACCCACCGCGCCAGGCCGAAGTCCATCACGATCGGCTCGCCGCGCTTGTTAATCATGATGTTGCCCGGCTTCAAGTCGCGGTGAATGACGCCGTGCTTGTGGGCCTCACTCACGGCGTACGCGACCATCCGGACCAGGGTGGCGATGGCGAACTGCGGCAGGCGTTTGCCGGGCTTGATGAACCGCGACAACGTCCAGCCGTCGACGTAGGCCATCGTCAGGTAGGGCGTGCCGTCAACTTCGCCGACGTCGAACACGGGGCAAAGGTTGGGGTGGTTGATCGTGGCGGCGGCGCGCGCCTCGCGGGCAAAACGTTTCAGGTTCTCGGGGTCGCTGCCGGCGAGAAAGCGCGGCACCTTGAGCGCCACCCGGCGGTCGAGGCGCGTGTCGTGGGCCAGGTAGACCGCTCCCATGCCGCCGGTGCCGAGCGACTTCAGGATGCGGTAGCGGCCGAACTGCTCCGGCAGCGGCGGCGGTTCCAC
>JBBRLG010000532.1:0-5157 GCA_038231495.1 Gemmatales bacterium
AAGGTGTTAGTCCGCGAAAAAGTGCCGGAGCCGCTGCAAACGGTCAAGGCCTACGCCCACCTCCTCGCCGCCGACAAGAAGATCAAGATCGAACCCAAGCCAGAGCCGAAGCCGGACCCGAAGTAAGGGAACAAAACGGGGGCACAGGGAGCCGGTGGGCAAACGGGTGCGGGAGTCGATTGGATTGACTCCCGCACCCGTTTGTCCGTCTGCCGCGAGACGGGAACATTAGCTCGGCAGGCAAGCCCCGCACCAATTGCTTCTGCCAATCGTACGGTTTCGGTCGCACCGCGCTGACGCGACGGGTCTGCCGCTGGCGTCCCCCGGACCGCCCGGCAGCGGCTGCCCTGCCCACCCTTGCCAAAGCGCAAGAACTTGGCAAGGGTGGAATTTTGGCACACAGCGACCGTCAGGAGCAAGGAGCGGCGCTCATATACCCTTGCCAAAGGCGTGGCAAACACTGGCGAGGGTGGGTGGCAAGGGTGAGTTTGGCAAGGGTCCCTTGGCACCAGCCGGGCGTGCGGAACGTTCGTGCCGAGGGAATAGGCACTGCGAGGGCAGAAACGGTAAGAAAACATCTTCTATCCTCTCATTCTCATCAGGCGACAGACAGGAACCGAAGAGCGAGGCGGTCGATGATAAACGGTTCGACAACGACGCGGTGAAGATCACGCAACGCTGACCGACCACCCTTTGGGCGAAACCGTAAGGGCGACTTTGAGGTATAATACTTCACAACGCCTCGACGGAACCAACCTCATGAGCTGGATGCGCAACCTCCTGTTTATCGGCCTGGTCGGCGGCGGTTTGCTGGCCGTCGGCTACAACCTCCTGCCGTCGCG
The DNA here is from genome assembly GCA_038231495.1 of Gemmatales bacterium. Classification (GTDB taxonomy): domain Bacteria; phylum Planctomycetota; class Planctomycetia; order Gemmatales; family Gemmataceae; genus JBBRLG01. The sequence goes on from JBBRLG010000532.1 coordinate 843, forward strand.
GGCCAATAAGACACCGACCGGCTACGACGGTGCCGCCTACCGCGAGCCGGAGTTTCAAGCCGCGGTTGCGCGCGTTAACGGGTCGTTTCACCAGCAGTGGACCACGGCAGGCGTCCGTCCGGCAACGCCGGCTGCCGATTTGCTGGTCGCCCGCCGGATGGCACTCGGTCTTACCGGCACGGTGCCGTCGCTCGAAGAAATCCGCCAGTTTGAAGCGCTGCCGCCGGACGAACGCCTGTCGTGGTGGCTCGACCATTTGCTGCAAGACCGCCGCTTTTCCGACTATTTCGCCGAGCGACTGGCCCGCGTCGTCGTCGGGACCGAGGACGGGCCGTTCATCTTTTATCGCCGCCGTCGGCTCATCTCCTGGCTCGAAGAGGCCCTGGCCCGCAACCGGCCCTATAACGAAGTCGTCACCGACCTCATCGCCGACGAAGGCCTGTGGACCGACAAGCCCGCGACCAACTTCGTCAGCGTCACCTGCCAGCCCGACAAGGGCAACCAGCCCGACCCGGTGCGGTTGGCCGGGCGCGTCACCCGCGCCTTCCTCGGCCTACGGCTCGACTGCGCTCAGTGCCATAACCACCCGTTTGCCGAGTGGACCAAGGGCGACTTTGAGGGCTTTTCCGCTTACTTCGGGCAAACGCACCTCGGCTTCAAGGGCATTTACGACGGCCCCGGCGAGTACGAAGTCGAAGACCGCAAAACGCAGGTCAAGAAGACCGTCGTCCCGCGCGTGCCGTTCAACCCGGAGCTGATGCCCGACCACGGCAGCCGCCGGCAGCGACTGGCGGGGTGGGTCACGCACCCGAAGAACCCCTACTTCGCCCGCGCCTCCGTCAACCGCGTCTGGGCGCTGCTGTTCGGCCGGCCCCTCGTCGAGCCGGTCGATAACCTGCAGTCGGACGGCCCGGTTCACCCGGCCCTGCAAGTGCTGGCCGAGGACTTTACCGAACACGGTTACGACTTGCGCCGCCTGATCCGCCTGATCGCCAGCACCGAGGCGTTCCGGCTCGATAGTACCAGTGCCAGGGACGACACGGAGGCGGCAGACCAGGCCTGGGCGCTGTTCCCCCTGACGCGGCTGCGGCCCGACCAGGTGTCCGGCAGCGTGCTGCAAGCGGCGTCGGTGGCCACCATCGACGCCGAAGCGCACTTCGTCGGCCGGTTCTTTCGGATGCAGGAGCAGACGGAGTTTGTCCGACGCTATGGCGACAGCGGCGAGGACGATTTCGACAGCCGGGCCGGCACGATCCCGCAGCGACTTTTGATGATGAACGGGAAACTGGTCGGCGAACGGCTCACAGGTAGTCCGTTCACCGCCCCGACGCACATCGCCTGGATGGCACCGGACGACCCGCACGCGGTGGAGGCGGCGTACCTGGCCGTACTCACGCGCCGGCCGACCGCCGCCGAGGCGACCCACTTTGAAACGTCACTGGCGGAGAATAATCAGCGTCGCGCCCAGCGTCTCGACGACCTGTACTGGGCGCTCATTAACTCGACGGAGTTTTCATGGGACCACTAAACCGCCGCGGTTTCTTGCAAATAGCCGGCCTCGCCGGCGTGACGTGGCTGACGCCGGTCGGGCACTTGCTCGCCCGCGCCGCCGAGGTGCCCGGCAAAGAGCGCGGCCGCGCCCAGTCGGTCATCCTGCTCTGGCTGCAAGGCGGACCGAGTCAGCTGGAGACGTTCGACCCGCACCCGAATACGCGCATCGCCGCGGGCACCGGAGCGATCGACACTGCCGTGAAGGGCGTCCAACTCGCGCCGGGTCTGGGCATGACCGCCGAGGAGATGGGGTCAATCAGCCTGATCCGCTCGATGGTCAGCAAGGAGGGCGACCACGAGCGCGGCACCTACACGATGAAGACCGGCTTCCGGCCGGACCCGACGGTGATTCACCCGTCGATCGGTGCCATTTGCTGCCACGAATTGGCGGTCGCGGGCACCGACATCCCCCGGCACATCAGCATCCTTCCGGGCCAGTGGCCGGCGAAGGGCGGCTTCTTCGGCGACCAGTACAACGCCTTCCGCACCGACGACCCGGCCAACCCGGTTCCCGACACGGTGTCGCTGTTGCCGCCCAGGCGCGACGAGGAGCGGCTCAAAGACCTGGACGTGGTGGAGGGTGCGTTCGCCCGCGGGCGCACACGCCGGGTTGAAGCGACGATGCACCGCGATGCGATCGCGGGGGCGCTCAAGATCATGAACTCGGACCAGCTCAAGGCTTTTGACGTGGCGCGCGAGCCGCTGGCCCTGCGGCGGTCCTACGGCGACACGCCGTTCGGCCGCGGCTGCCTGGCGGCGCGACGGCTGATCGAAGTAGGCGTCCGCTGTGTCGAGGTCACGCTGAACGGTTGGGACACCCACGCCAATAACCACGCCAGCCATGCGGAGCTTTTGAAAACGCTCGACCCGGCGTTTGCGGCCCTGGTCAAGGATCTGCGCGAGCGCGGGCTGTTGGAGCGGACGGTCGTCCTGTGCGGCGGCGAGTTCGGCCGGACGCCGACGGTCAACGCGGTGGGCGGTCGCGACCACTGGCCGACCGGCTTCAGCGTCGCGCTGGCGGGCGGCGGCATCCGCGGCGGCCAGGTGATCGGTACGACGGACCCCGACGGCAAGGCGGAGCCGACCGCCCCCGTTACGGTCGGCGACCTGCACGCGACCGTCCTGAACGCCGTCGGGATCGACCACACGAAGATGAACCAAACGCCGATCGGCCGGACCGTGCGTTTCAGCGACGGCGAGCCGGTCGCGGCCCTTCTCGATAAGCGCGACTGACAAAAGGCGCGCGTCAGTCCGAGGTGGCGCGGCTCCCCGTTTGCTGCGGGAGTCGCAGGGGCGGCCGCACCCCTCGAAGCGACCGCCTGCTGCCTTCGCTATGTTCCTGTCAGCAGACGTGTGTGGCCACCTGCAAGCCCGCCTGTTCAGCCCAGCGCCGCAGGATGCCTCGGTGCTTTTCGCCGGGCATCCTGTTGCATTTCCCGCGCGCCTGAGAGATCAACCGCGCTCCCCTTTGAACCGCGACGGTCAGGATCTTGGAGCGGCCCTCGAACGTCTCCACTTCCAGCGTCCAGATCGAGCAAGCACCGCTGGCGCAGGAATGCGCGTAGGTCGCCAGCTGCTTGACGATAGAAAATGGGTAACCGTTCACTCCCCCCTTACGAAGGGGGGGTAAGGGGGGTGAAGAGAGCGCCAGGACCGAGTACTTTAATCGTTCTTACCCCCCCCTACCCCCCCTTCGCAAGGGGGGGAGCAGTTGATGCCGGTGAACGGTTACGAAAATGGAATCCCCGAACGTAAACGGGCGCATTGAGATGACAATGATCCCACTTGCGACTGCCGCCTATGCCGGGCAGGTGAAACGCTGGCCCCAGACGGGGCGGCACATTCTGGCCCAGTTCGACGACGACACGGTCGTCGTCTATCAAGCCTACTGCCCCGGCATCGGGCGGTTCGCGGTCGAGAAGGGGCTCTTCGGCGGAGACTTCAAGTTCTCGCGGATGAGTTGGATCAAGCCGAACTTCTTGTGGATGATGTATCGCAGTCAATGGGGGCAAGCCGAGGGACAAGAAGTCGTGTTGGCCGTGCGGCTGAAACGGCGATTCTTCGATTCCCTGCTGGCGCAGGCCGTGCCCTTTTCATTCGACGCCCGCGTGTTCGGCAGTCGTGACGAGTGGGCGGCTGCGGTGGCACGTTCAGACGTTCGGTTGCAGTGTGATCCCGACCATCTGCCGACCGGCGACAAGTGCGAGAGGCGCGCCATTCAACTTGGGCTGCGAGGCGCGGTTCTCGAAGCCTATGGCAAGCAGGAGATTGTTCAGATCATCGACATGAGCCCCTTTGTCGCCGAGCAGCGGTCGAACGTCCACGACTGGAGAAACGGCAACCTCCTTACGCCGGTGGAGCACGTATACGTTCCGGCTGATCCGAACGTTGCAAAGAAAGGAGCCCTCCGCTGTGACTGACCGGGTGCATTCCCATCCCTACTTGATCTTCCCCGTGGGCACGCAGGTCGTGACGCTCGTGGACATTCTCGGCTCCGCTGACTGAGGCGAACCTCGGCTTCCATCGCGGCGAGTACGACCGCCTGCGGAGCAAGCTCCAACAGGCACACGAGGTAAGCGTTTTGCCGGAAACTCCGCGGGAGAAAGAGGCGTTGAATCGTCTTGGGCGTAACCGGCCTTCCGCTACCCTGCCATAGCATAGTGAGGCGCTGCCAATTCTCGGTAAGGATAGAGCCGTTGTGTCTCCTGCTCAATGCGGTACGCCTGATATTCCTCCCACTGGCCGCTGACGTACACGCTGCGCA
>JBBRLG010000533.1:0-5148 GCA_038231495.1 Gemmatales bacterium
GGGTTTTTTTGGGGGGGCCCGTTGGTGGTTTTTTTCGGGGGGTGTTTTTTTCCCCCTTGCTTTGCCGGTTGGCGGGGTGCGGGCCAACCCCCCACCCCCCCCCGCGGCCACAGGACTATTCGGTGAAGCCAACGACTCATTTACCGAACGTCGTGCGCCGTTGCCTTGACGGGCTAGAAGACGCCGACCGTGGCCTGGTCGTCGCCGTCTCCGGCGGGGCGGACAGCGTTGCCCTGGCGCGCGCGGTCGTGACGGCACAGCGCGGCGGCATTCTGGTCTTGGCCCACCTCAACCACCAACTGCGGGGTGCCGCCGCCGACGCGGACGAAGCCTTCGTCGTCGATCTGCACGCACGGCTGAGCGCCGACGGCGCCGCGAACGCCCACGCCATTCTTCACTGCGCTCACAGCCGTCGCGACGTGGGGGCCGAGGCCGCGGCGCTCGGTGCCAACCTCGAAGCCCACGCGCGGCAAGTCCGGTACGAATGGCTTGCCGGGGTCGCACGCCAGTTCGGCGTCCGCTGGGTTGCGACCGGCCACACCGCCAACGACCAGGCCGAAACCGTGCTGCACCGCATCGTACGCGGCACCGGCTTGCAAGGTTTGCGCGGCATCGCACTCCGCCGCGACCTGGAGCCGGGCGTGTCGGTTGTGCGGCCTTTGCTGCGCGCGACGCGGGCCGACGTGCTCGGCTATTTGGATAGCTTAGGTCAACCGTATCGCCACGACGCAAGCAATGATAATCTGGACCGCACACGCAACCGGATTCGGCAGGAACTTCTCCCGCTGCTGGCGACCTGTTATAATCCCGCCATCGTACCCATCCTGACACGGCTGGCCGACCAGGCGGACGAAGCCTTTCGCGCGGACGAAACGGCGGCGGCGCAGCTCCTGACCCACAGCGAACGCCCCCGCGCCGGGCAGACCGTCGTCCTGGACCCTACGGCGCTGGGTGCCGCGCCGCGGCGGCTGGTGCGGGAAGTGTTTCGCCTGCTGTGGCGGCGCGAAGGTTGGGCGACGGGTGCGATGGATTACCCGGCCTGGGACCGGCTCGCGGCACTGGTGTTTGGGGAATTGACCGCGGTCGATCTGGCCGGCGGCGTCCGCGCCCGCCGCGGCGAGCGGATGGTCCAGATTAGTCGTGAGTTATGAACACGAGAACCTATCGATTTTGTACAGGTGAACGGACTCCCAGGCGGTGTTTTACACGCCTTGTAACTATTCACCGACATCAATTTCTCCCCCCCTTACGAAGGGGGAGTGGGGGGGGGTTAAGAAAGGTGCAGTTGTCCGTCACGGCGTAGTCTCCACCCCCCCTACCCCCCCTTCGTAAGGGGGGGAGTGAACAGTTACACGCCGTTTTCACTAAATGCCACTGCGGGAACTGCGAATTAGCTAGTAGATAGAACCCTATCTCCGCACGTCCTGCGAGCCTTCTTTCCGGAGGTCAGTCATGGAAACGCTGAAGAAAAGAATCCGTCTGCTGGTGGGCGCCGCCGTGGTGCTGGCGATCCCGTTTCTAATCTTCTTCTGGTACTGGGTCGTCATGCGCGTGGAGGTGGGGCCGAATGAAGTCTTGATCGTCAGCAACCTGTGGGGCAATAATCTGCCCGAGGGCGAGATCATTGCCCCCGACGCGTCGTACAAGGGTATTCTGCCCGATACGCGGCGCGAGGGCCGACATTTTATCAACCCCCTGTTTCAAACCTACGAGCGCGCCAAGCTCGTCCAGGTGCCGCCGGGTCAGTGCCTCGTCCAGACGCGCAAGTTCGGCACGCCCATCCCCGCGGACCGCATCAACGACGGCGACTTCCTGGCCCGCGACGGCGAACGCGGCATCATCAAGGAAGTGCTGCTGCCCGGCAACCATGCGATCAATCCCTACGCCTACACGGTCCAGCCCACGCCGATGGTCGTAATCAAGGCCGAGCAGGTCGGCGTCCGCACCCTCAAGGCTGGCAAGGATCCCCGCAACCTGGCGCTGGACGTTCGCAAGAGTCCCTACGTCGTGCCGGAGGGGTATCGTGGCGTCCAGGAAAAGCCGGTGTCGCCGGGCGATTACTACTTGAACCCCTTCGTCGAGGACATCGTGCCGGTCAACGTCGGCATGCACCGCGTCGAGTTCATCGACATCCAGTTTCCGTCGAAGGACGGCTTCCGGCTCAAGCCGCACGTCAAAGTCGCCTACCGCGTCGAGGCGATTCACGCGCCGGAGCTTTATGTAACGCTGACCGACAAGGGTATGCTGCACCAAAACGACAGCACGCAGCAGGAGATGGACGAGAACGAGGTGCTGCAAAAAGTGGTGCTGCCGTTGATCCGCGGCTACGTCCGCATCGAGGGCAGCAAGTTCGAGGCACGCGACTTCTTCACGTCCACCAGCGACCCGACCGACGCCAAGGTCCACAACGCCCGCGAACGGCTGGCCACGGACGTGACGGAGAAGGTCAAGCCGGATTGCCAGAAGATCGGCATTGTCATCGAACCCATCACGCTGGCCCAGATCGATCCGACCGCGGATTTGGAGGAACTGCTGACGCAGATCGCCGACCGCACGCGGGCGCGCAACACCCGGCTGAAGAACACGGAGACGATTGCCCAGACGCGAACCCTGCTCGGCGTCCGGCTCAAAGAGGCGTCGAAGTTGCGCGAGACGGAAATGGGCAACGCCCGCACCGAACTGGAAAAAGAGCAGCAGCGGACCGAGGGTGCCCTGATGGCCCAGGACGCCAAGTTGAAGCAAGACCTGGAGAACGCCCACCTCGGCCTGGAGTCGGCCCAGGAAGACGCCAAGGCCACGCTGGCGCGCGGCAAGGTGGACGCCGACCTGATTCAAAAGAAAAACGAGGCCGAGGTGTCGGGCCTGAAGACGGCGATGCAGGGCTTCCCCAGCGCGGACCACTTTGCCCGATACCACGTGATGGCGAAGCTGGCCCCGGCGTTGAGTGAGATTTTCGCCTCGGACAACAGCGAGTTCGCCAAGCTGTTCGCGGCCTACATGACGCCGCCGAAGAAGGGCACGGAGACGACGGGTGCGGTGCCGGGCGGCGGCGGCCCGCCGCCGATGGGTCCGCCGCCCCGCTGAATCACAGGCGGCCTAACCGCTAGGCCTAAACCGATGTCTTCCGCGTGCCTTGAAACCGAATTCACTCGCGCCCCCCTAGACGGAGACCAATCATGATACGGTCGCAATCGAATCCGAACGACTACCCCGAAGTGCAGCCGGTCCGAGCGCTTCGCTGGAAGCGCTGGCTGCTGGTGGGCGTCCTGCCGCCCTTGCTCGTGCTGCTCGGCCTGTTTTTGTTGTGGAACACCTTCTTCCACTATGTGCCGCCGGGCAAGATGTTGATTATTATCGCCAAAACCGGTACCGACCTGCCGCACGACCAGGTAGTCGCCGACAAGGGACAGAAGGGCATCCAGCGCGAAGTGCTCGGCGAAGGCTGGCACTACGTTACGCCGCTCTACTATACGACGGAGTTGAAGGCCGTGACGATGATCGAGCCGGGCCAGGTCGGCATCGTCACCGCGCTCGGCGGCGTACCGCCGCGCGACAGCCGGGTGCTGGCCGAACAGGAGGACGAGCAGGGCATCCGCCGGCAAGTGCTGACGCCCGGCGCTTACCGCATGAACCCCTACGCCTACACGATCGAGTCGGTGCCGGCCAAGGAAATCAAGCCCGGCTGGGTCGGCGTCCTGCGCCGCAAGCTGGGTAAAGGCAGCGCCGACCGCTTCGCCGACAAGCCGGAAGAGAAGGGCATCCTGCGCGACGTGCTGCACCCCGGCATCTATTACGTCAACACGGCGGAGTACGAAGTCATCCCCGCGGAGGTCGGCATCGACCAGACCAGCTACCGCTACTCGACCGATCCCAAGCGGAACACCGCCATCGCGTTCACGACCAAGGACGGCTTTCCGATCCGCATGGATTGCACGATTGAGTGGGAGGTCTATCCCCAGGACCAGCCGCAATTGGTGGCGGAATACGGCGACTGGAAAAAGCTGGAGCACAACTTGATCAACCAGCAGGTCGAGAAGATCAGCCGCGACCGCGGGTTTAACTACGACGTGGAAGATTTCATCGACGGCGACAAGCGCGAGGCTTTCCAGCGGGATTTCACGAAAGAGTTGGAGCGCGTCTGCCGGGAGAAGAACGTGGTGGTGCGGTCGGCGTTCATCCGCGACCTGGTGCTGCCCGAAGACCTGCTCAAGCAGAAGCGCGACCGGCAACTCGCCATCGAGACGAAGCTGACGAACAAGGAGCGCGAGCTAACCGCGTCGAGCGACGCCGAGGTGGAGAAGGAAAAGAAGGAGCTGGAGTTGGCGGAGGCGAAGTACAAGGGGGAGACCGACGCCAAGGTGGTCCAGGTCAAGCGCGAGTTGGACAACCTGAAGTCCGGCACGGAGTTCAAGATCGAGCGCATGACCGCCGAGTACACGGCCAAGATCGCCATAAAGGAATCCGAGAAGAAGCGCGTGCTGGGCGAGGCCGAGACTGAAGTGGGCCGCCTGAAAAAGACCGCGGACAGCGGCATCTTCAAGATGAAGATGGACGTCTTCAACAACGACGGCGAGGCCTACTTGCGCTACTCGATGGCGGACCAGCTCAACAAGGACCTGAAGTTGCGCATGTTCCACAGCGGGCCGGGGACGTTCTGGACGAATATGGGCGACAAGAACATGAACTTGATGATGTCGGTGCCGCCGGGCACGGTGGAGAAAGCCGCGCCGGAAGGCAAGTCCGCGAAGGACAAGGATAAGTAGCGATAACCGTTCACCGGCATCAACTGCTCCCCCCCTTGCGAAGGGGGGGTAGGGGGGGTAAGACCGATTAAAGTACTCGGCCATGGCGCTCTCTACACCCCCCCCCCACCCCCCCCCTACCCCACCATTCGTAAGGGGGGAGTGAACGGTTACAATCCTCGTTCCCAAGCTCTGCTTGGGAACGAGGATTAAGGTAGCGTAGTTGACGGCGTTGGTTTGCCATGCTTTCGTACTCGAAAGCATGGCAACCGGTGCCAAGCGTGACCCTCAATCCTTATCTTGACGCTGCACTAGATGTCCATTTCGTAAGTTGACCACCAGTCGGCCGTAGCCGCAAGCGGCTACCACCGAGGCTTCAGCCAGCATTCAAGCCGCATGCGGCTAC
>JBBRLG010000534.1:0-5147 GCA_038231495.1 Gemmatales bacterium
ACTCCGGTCGCTTACACTCCCGGCTCGCCCTTCCCGGCAAGTCCCTCCGGTCGGTCGTTATTTCCCAATCGGAAGCGGTTGCTCCAGCAAGGTTGCCGTCCCGGTCGCCGTGGCGATGCCGCCCGTCGGAGCCGGCGGCTTGAGCACTTCCACCGGCACGGGCGAACCCTTGGCGTGAAAGTGGATTTGCCATTCCTTGATCGGCAACCGACTTTCGCTGTTGTGTTCCGCACCGACACCAGCCAGTTGATACAACGCGCTGGTGGTATTGCCGGCCCGGTCGGTCACGACGTTTTCGCCGATGACCGACTCCTCTTCGCGGTCGATCACGACTCCCTGCGGAAACCGGTCCTGAAGCAGTTCGTCGGCCGACCGGCGGTTGTACAGGGGCCAGCAATTCGTGCCATTCGGGACGGCGACGACGCCGTGCTCGCCTTCCAGCATGACAAACCGCGCCTGGGAAATGCAGCCCGACAGGCCCAGTAACGCGGCCGACAACAACGCACCGAATCTACGTCGCTGTGACATGACACGCCCCCCGCGGCACCTGTTTTTCCCGTGAGGGTGAGGGCTATACCCATTTCTCCACCTGCCGTCAATGCGGTCCGCCGTCCGTTTGCGGCCGGGCCTCCCGGAGAAACGCCGCATAGTAGATCGGGGCGTGATCCACGAGAGCACCCTGCGGTATCCGTACGTCCAGGAGGTTTTTTATCGGGCCGGGAGGGAAGAGGCCGCCAAGGCCGCCCAACTCCGCCAGGAAACTGAGGAACAGGTCGTTCCAGTTGATTATGCCGGCGAGCGGGTCCGTCAAAAGGTCGGGGTTCGTGTCGGGATCGACGACGCCGTCGCGGTCGATGTAGACGAGCTTGCCGGCGCCGGCGTGTGTGAATTGCATGAAGGGCAGCGGGGGTAAGGGAAAGGGCGGCGGCAAGCGGACAACGAAGTCGTCGTGATGGACGTGCCGATAGAACGGCTTCTCCGCCAGGTTGGCGAGGAAGTCCGCATTGCCCACCCGCGGCGCGCCGAAGGTGTACAGCCCCTGGAAGTCGCCGTGGTCCGCCGCCGCGAGTGTGGCCAGCGCGCCGCCAAGGCTGTGACCCGTGAACCACACGGCACGGTTGTCATTTTGGGTCTGGGCCTGAAGCGTGCTCGCCACGTCCGGGGCCATCATCTCGTAAACTTCTAACATGCCGCCGTGGACGCGTCCGTCTTTGAAGTCTGCCGGCGGAAACCGCGCGTCGATGACGACGTCCTGGAGAGAGGGGGAGAGCGATTCCTCAAAGCTCTGGACGTCTTGAAGGCCGGGCACCCGCGTCCCTCGAAAGGCGACGATGACGCAAGAATCGTTGACGAGGAGGAAGCAGCCGGTGTCTTCGTCGTCGCGGATGGGGTGATACCGGAAGCCCGGCAAAGGCGAGGTGGCACCAGGCGCGTTGAACAAGTCCGCAATGAAACGCGGGGCGACGTAGGCCAACAGGGAGATTTCGGCCAGGAGCGCGGCGTTGACGGGCGAGTAGTCCGACGCCCGCGCTGCAAACGCAGTCGCGCCCTCGAAATACGGGTAGCCCTCGACGGGCGGGATCAGAAAGCGGCCGATGCGGTCTCGGCCGCTGCGGGGGTCGAAGCTGAAGGGCATGACAACGATCTCCTGGCAGTAAAAGTCGCTGACGGTCCCACGTCCCGATCGAGCGTATCGGAGCCTGCGCGGCGGGGCAAGGAGATTCCGGCCGCGTGAAGCGGCTTGCCGCTTTCCCGAACCACGCCTTGTAACGGCTTCTCCGCCGGTAACCGTTCACCGGGTGCGGACAGTGGACCTGATTGGACATCAACGGCAGGAGAGAATCCAGGGGGTGTGTCAGAGGGGTCGGGAAACGAACTTCCCCAAGATAATACCCGATAAGCACTTGCGGAAGTAAAGTTCGTTTCCTTTGCTCTCAAGCTACGAGAAGCGAATAGGTCGTCGCGGAAATGATAGCGCGCCCTGTCTACGGTTGGCTGGTTTTCAACAACGCGGTGAACGGTTACCTCCGCCGGTTGTCACAAAACCGCGGCTCGCTCGTCTATTATGAATGGTGGCAACCCGTCGCCCGCCGGGCGACTTCTCGACCGAGGAGCATACGACCATGCGAGCGCGGTTCCTGATTCCGGCCCTGATGTGCGGCGTGGGCTTCTTGACCATGGGAGCCACCCCCGCTCGTGCCGAGGAAATCCCGCAAGAATACCGCCCGGCCATCGCCAAAGGCCTGGAGTGGTTGGCCAAGCAGCAGAGCAAGGACGGCCACTTTGAAGCCTTTAGCGGCCAGTACCCCATGACGATGACCGCCATTTCCGGCATGGCCTTCCTCATGGAGGGCAGCACGATGCGCGAGGGCAAGTACCGCGAAAACATCCGCCGGGCCTGCGACTGGCTCATGGCGCGCAGCAGCCCCAACGGCATGCTCGGCAACCCCAACATCCCCGGCGAAGCCGGTCGTTACATCTACGGCCACGGCTTCACGCTCCTGTTCCTCTCGTGCATCTACGGCGAGGAAGAAGAAGGCGACCGCCGGAAGAAGCTCGAAGACATCCTGACGCGCGCGGCCAAGTTCACGCGCGACGCCCAGACCAACCGCGGCGGCTGGGGCTACGTCTCGGCTCGCGAAGGCAACAACTTCGACGAAGGTTCGACGACCGTTACCCAGGTGCAAGCGCTGCGGGCCGCGCGCAACGCCGGCATCGCGGTGCCGCCGGACGCGATCAAGGACGCCATCAAGTATTTGAAGGACGCCTCCAATAATCCCGGCGGCGGCGTGGTTTACAGCCTGGGCCAGGGCGGCGGCGGCGGCAGTGGTTCGCCGGCCCTGACGGCGGCGGCGATCACCTGCGGCTTCAGCACCGGCGATTACAACTCGGACCTGGTCAAGAAGTGGTTCAAGTTCTGCCAATCGACCTTGAAGACGATCGGCGACGGCCGCATGGGCCACGACGAGTACATCCACTATTACTTCGCGCAATCGGCGTACATGCTCGGCGAGGACGGCTGGAACAAGCTGTTCCCCAACGCGCCGGAGTCGGAGCGCATCACCTGGAAGAAGTACCGCAAGGGGACGTTCGACAACCTGGTGCGGGCGCAGCAGGCCGACGGCAGCTGGCCCGGCCAGCACGCCGGCCCGGTGTTCTCGACCGCGGTGTTCCTGTCGATCCTGCAGCTGGACAACGCCGTGCTACCGATCTACCAGCGCTAATCCGGAAAAATGCAAATCCGGAAAACTGCAAATCCGAAATCCGAAATCTCAAATCCGAAACGCAACCGTCTGCTTTCGGAGTAACCGTTCACTCCCCCCCTTACGAAGGGGGGGGTAGGGGGGGTGGAGAAGACGCCATGACCGAGTACTGCAATCGTTCTTGACCCCCCCTACCCCCCCTTCGTAAGGGGGGGAGTGAACGGTTACCTTTCGGATTTCGGATTTGCATTTTTCCGAATTTCACTTCTTCTTTTGCCCCGCATCGTTGTTCAGGTCCGGCAGATCCTTGAGCTTTTTCGCCCACAGTTCGTAGGTTTCACCGGCGTCCGCCTTCGTCACTTCCCGCAGCGCGAAGAGCACCGCATTCCGCTGCGGAAACGTCTTCGGCAACTCCCCCTGCGCTTCGAGTTGCTGTTGCTTCCTCACCTCCGCCGGGTTCAGCGGGCGCACCCGCATGACGTAGTCGAATCGCTGGTTGGCCGGCCACTTGCCGTTGTTTGCCACGGGCTGCACGACCGAGAAGTCTTGCCGCAGGTACGTCGTGTTCGCGCGGACAAATAAGCCGCTGGTTTCGTTGTAATACAGGGGTGGCGGGTCTTCGCCGGGCATCGGCATGCGGCCGCGGATCAGGTCCGCCTTGGCCAGGGACGGCGCGTGACAGAGCATGCAGTTGCTCAGGTGGTTGAGCCGCACCAGTTCCTTCACGACGTACTCGTTGCCGTTTTTCTTGTAGGGCAACCTTGGGTCCGGCTCCTTCAGCAACTCGACCAGGTCCGGCGTGACTTGCGTGAGCTTGAGGGCCGCGATCGCTTCCCCGGCGTGTTCGGCGGCGGCGGGCCAGGGGTAGCGCAAGCCGTCCACTAATTGCTGCTGGTATTGCTGGGCCGGCCGTTTGGCCAGAGCCTGAACGGCCTTTTCTCGGACTTCCGGGGCCAGGTCGAACAGGGCACGCTGCGCCAACGCGGCACTGGCCTCTTTGCCGTCGATGTCGTCGAGCAGTTCGACGAGCAGGAGGCGGATCGGCGAATTTTCCGCTTGCAACAGCTGCATGAGGGTTGGGATGGCCGGCGCGGTTTTCCACTCCTTGCCCTTGGTCTCGTCCGCGAAGAGGATCGTTTTGAGCTTGTCGGCGTCGGGCCGCACGTCGCCCGTCGGCGCAGATTTCCGGAGGCAATCGCGGAGGCGCAGGGACAGGACGTGCAACCGCTCGGCGGACTCCTTACCCATGGAACAATCCGGTTCCATGCGCCACGGCAACCCGAACTGCTCCGGTTGCCTCAGTCGTTTAGTCCAGGCCTGGAACTGGGTCGGGCCGAGGTCCGACGGCAGATTCGTTACCTTGCTGCCGGCTTCTTTCAGGGGTGTGTACAGGCTCGCCGCTTGCTCCTCGCCGAAGCCCGTCGTTGTTACCGTAAGCAACTGCTTGCGCAGGTCTTCGTCCGTCGCTTCGCTCTGGCGCTTTACGACGACCGCGGCTTTGGCGCCGGACGACGTTGCCGGCGCGTCCTTGTCAACGGGTTGGCCGTTGGCCCCCCGCGTCCAGGGACCGGAGATTGCCAGCGCGGTGAAGAAAACGGCCGTAAAGAACAGGCATTTCCGAAGCATTGGGCACCTCATTTGGAAAAGAGAGCGAACGATCAGAGCCACCAGCAACCACGCCGGCAGCGGGGGTCTTTACTCGTCGTGCATCGGGGCCGAAAAGGGACGAAGTCCCCTGGTGTTAGCGCAGTGTAGCTGATCGCGCGGCCCGCGCCCATTGAATTTGCGGAAGCAAAGGTAACGGGTGTGAGCAGCTGAAAAGTTGGTGGTATTTTTGTACACAAAACGACAAAGGCGCGTTCGCCTGGCAATTTACTCCCGTTAGCCAAGGAGCCGAGCATGTCTGTGCAGCAACCGCTCACGCCGGAACTCGAAGCCCAGGCC
>JBBRLG010000535.1:0-5145 GCA_038231495.1 Gemmatales bacterium
CCCTTCGTAAGGGGGGAGTGAACGGTTACAACAAAAGAAAGCGGCGGCAAAGCGCCGCACTCCAAAAAGTGCTGCCACTGCCGCCCATTCTTACACAGATTACCGCGGAAAATACGCAAAGTCGTAAGCCGCGGAAGATGCAGAGCCGCGCCCGCGGCCGGTCGCCAATTGCCCTTTTCATTCGCTGACCGGATGGAGTAACATTCGCCCCGCTGACGCGTCGGAACCGTCGGCGAGCGAACGGAAGGGTCGCGGCCCGCGGCCCAAATTCAGGGAAGAGGACGGCATGTATCGCGGTCTCATCGCAGCGGCCGGTCTGGGTACTCGTCTCCAAGATCTCAGTGACAAACGCAACAAGGTTCTCCTCGATCTCGGCGGCGAGTCCATCCTGACGACCATCTTCAATAACTTTGAATTGGCCGGCATCGCCGACACCGTCGTCGTCGCCGGCTTCGACGCCCAGACCGTGCGCATGGCCTGCGGCACCCGTGCCGCCACCGTGCTAAACCCGTTCTACGAACACAGCGGCATCCTCGGCAGCCTGTGGGTCGCCCGCGCCCAGTTCGACGGCGTGCCGTTCGTCTTCACCACCGGCGACCACTACTTCGGCCTGCCCTACTTCCAGGCGTTCCTCGCCGACCAGCCCGAAGCCGACGTGCTCGTGGACGTGGAACTGAAAGTGTGCGACGACGAGGACATGAAGGTTCTCCTCAACCGCGCCGGCAAGCTCCGCACGATCACCAAGTCTTTCCTCGAAGGCACCGTCCTCGGCGAGTTTACGAGTCTGGTTCGCTTCAGCGCCGAGGGCAGCAAGCAGTTCTTCAGCACCCTGGAGAAGCACGTCTGGCAGCACGGCATTCAGGGGTACGTCGCCGATGTCCTCTGTGCCGCCCACCGCAAGTGGGAACTGGCTTTTCACCTCAGCAACGACCACCATCGCATCGAAATCGACTTCCCCTGTGACCTCACCGTGGCACGCACCCTGTACGCGCAGCTCCGGCACGCCTCTCGGCGGGCCGGCTGATGGACGGCAGGCGACACCCTTGCAACGAGAATAGGAGGCTCTCCTTGCGCTCGTGTCGCGTTTCGTGAGTCGTGACCCTTCATTTCCACGGATCGGAACAGAAACATGAACCGCGCTCCCGTTCTTTTTCGGGTCGATGCAGGTCCGCGCACCGGCTGGGAACATCTCTACCGGTGCATGGTCTTCGCCGGGGCGCTCCAGCGCCGCCGTCGGCCCGCATACTTTTTGGCGCAACTGGAACCCGGCGCGCTCGGCCTCAACGTCAAGCGTGCCGGCAACGACTGGCTCGCAGCCGACGCCCCCGCCGGCACCGCCGAGGACCTCGAAGAAACCTTGCAGGAGATTCGCAGGCTGCGGCCCGCGGCCGTCATCGTCGATTCGCCAGAGGTCAGTGAGGAATACCTCACCCGCCTGCGGGACACCGGCGTGATGGTGGTGTCGCTCGACAGCGCGGCGAACTTCCCGTTCCCGTCGCAGCTCATCATCAACCCGCTGCTCGGACCCGACCGCGATTCCTACGAGTTCAACCCCGGCACGCAGGTGTTGCTCGGCTCGCGCTACGCCCTGGTGCGGCCGGAGATTCGCCGGGTGCGGCCGATCCGTTCGCAGGAGCCGGTTCAACCGTTCCGCGTCCTGGTCGCGCTCGGCGACGACGACCCCAACAACCAGGCGGGCGAGTTGGCCAAGCTGCTGCTCAACTGTCCCAAGGTCGGCCGCGTCGATATCGCCGTGCGGCCCTTCCATCCGCAGTTAGAGGCATTGCAGGCGCTGGCGGCGACCGTCCCCGACCGCCTGGAAGTCGTGAGCGAGGCGAGCGAGGTAACGGCCCGCATCGTGCGCAGCCACTTCGCCGTCTCGGCCGGCAACTACTGGTCGCTCGAACTGGCGTGCGTAGGTTTGCCGCAGCTGCTCGTCGTGCAGTCGGAAACGCACTGGCCGACGGCGCAGCGGCTTGAAGACGAAGGCGCGGCGACGTGCCTGGGCTGGCACGCGAACGTCTCGGCGATGACGTTACGGCAGGCGGTCCACGACCTGTTGAGCGACCAGCTCGAACGCCAGGCGATGTCGCGCTGTGGCCGCAAGCTGATCGACGGCCGCGGTCCGGACCGGTTAGTGACCGCGCTGGAAGTGATGCTACACCCGTCGCGTACGGTGCAGATGAGCGAGGCGGCATAGTGGTTTGCCGCTTGCGGCTTTGCGCGAGTTACGCTAAGCCGCAAGCGGCGGGCGGAAACGCTAAGCCGCAAGCGGCGGGCGTTTATCTTTTCTTGACGACCCCGCGCCCCCTATAAATGATTACGTGGACACCGAAAACGCAGCCGCTGAATTGGTTGAACTGCAAGCGTGCGGCGGCCCAACCTCCGCCCTGGCATCTCTTGCCCAACCCGTCCGCCGGTGGTTTCAAGACCGTTACGGCGCGCTGACGCGCGGCCAGTGTCTCGCCTGGCCCGCGATTGCGACCGGCCGTCATCTCCTTTTGAGCGCCCCCACCGGCACGGGTAAGACGCTCGCCGCCTTCCTGCCGATCCTCAACCGTTTGTTGACGGGCCAGGCAAACGACTCGCCGTGGGCCGCCCTGAATTCCGGCGTGCGTTGCTTGTACGTGTCGCCCCTCAAGGCGCTGGTCAACGATGCGCAGCGCATGTTAAACCTCCATTTAGACGAACTGGCCGCGTTAGTGCCCGACGCGCGCCGGCCGACCGTGGCCCTCCGCACCGGCGATTCGTCGGCCGTAGAGCGGCGCTTGCTGCGCGACAACCCGCCGGATGTCCTGCTGACGACGCCGGAAAGTTTGGCCGTGCTGCTCAGTCAGCCGCTTTGCCGCGCGCTTTTCTCCGGATTGGGCTGGGTCGTCGTGGACGAGATTCACGCCCTGGCCGCGTGCAAGCGCGGCGCCGACCTGGCGCTCAGTCTGGAGCGTCTCGAAGCACACGCCGGCGGCGCCATTCAGCGCATCGGCCTGTCCGCCACGGCGACGCCGCTCGCCGAGGCCGCGCGATTTCTGGTCGGGACGGGCAGACCGTGCGCGATCGCGTCGGTGCCCGACGACGCGCCGGTCGAGGTCACGGTCCAGCCGTTGCCCGACGACGGCAGCTTTCTCGCGCAACTGATCGCCGCGATCGAGCCGCGCCTCCGGGCCAACCGCGCGACGCTGCTGTTCACGAACACGCGCCGCCTGGCCGAGCGTGTGGGCTGGAGCCTGCGCCGCGCCATGCCGGACTGGGACGAACAGATCGCGGTCCACCACTCGGCGCTGGCCGCGGCGCGCCGGGAAGAAGTGGAACGCGATTTCAAAGCGGGCCGACTACGGGCGGTCGTTAGCAGCACCAGCCTGGAACTCGGCATCGACATCGGCACCGTGGACCTCGTCATCCTGGTCCACCCGCCGGGCGACGTGGTGCGCTTCCTGCAACGGGTCGGCCGCGCCGGCCACGAACCGGGGCGGGTCAAACGCGGCCTGGTCCTGACCGCCAACGCGACCGAACTTTTGGAAGCCGCCGTCACCGGGGCGTGCGGCCAGTCGTCCCAGTGCGAACCGCTCGGCGTGCCCGACCACCCGCTCGACGTGCTTTGCCAGCACCTCGTCGGCATGGCGGCCCTGGAAACGTGCTTTGACGACGACGTGTTTAGTCTCGTCCGCCGCGCTTACCCTTACCGCAACCTGACGCGCGCCGATTTCGACGATTGCCTGGCCTACCTGTTCGGCGTGGACCGGACCGGCGAAGTGTGGCTGCCGGCCCGGCTCCGGCACGACGAGGATGGTTTCACCCTTCGCAACGCCGCAACGGGCCGGCTGCTGCGGCGCAACCTCGGCACCATCGTCGCCGACGAGAATAGCCCGGTCCTGATGCGTGTCCCGCCGGCGGCAGACGCCGACATCTCCTCGGCCGGCGAGGACGACACGACCTATCAATTGGTCGGCGAAGTGACGACGGGGTTTGCGGAGCGGTTAAAGCCCGGCGACCGCTTCCTGCTCGACGGTCGCTGCCTGGAATGTCGGACCCCGCGCGACGGGGCGGTGATCGTGGACGAGGTGATCGGCCGGCCGGCCGCGCCGGTCTGGGGCGGCGAAGGTTGGCCGTTGTCCGCCGAGCTGGCCCGACGCCTCTACCTCATCCGCGTGCAGGCGGCAGAGCAACTCCGCGAAGGGCCGGACCTCCTCGCCGGCCTCCTGCGCCGCGATTACGGTCTCAACGCCGAGTCCGTCGCGGTGTTGACCGACTACTTTCAACGGCAAGAATGTGTCAGCGAGGTGCCGGATCAGACGTTTTGTCTGATAGAGGGTATGCCGGGCGAGCGGGACACGACGTATTACGTCCACACGCCCCTGAACCGCCTGGGCAACGACGCCTTGCTCCGCGTCCTGGTTCACCGGCTGGTGCGCGACAAGGGCCGGTCCGCGCGGTCGCTGGTCGCGGACCTTGGGTTTGCCTTCACACTGTCTTCGCGCCAGGAAGACGTGCCAGGGCTGTTGCGGGAAATGCTCGACGAGCGCACGTTCGCGGCCGACCTGTCGGCGTCCCTGGCGGGCAGTGTCACGCTACGCGAACGTTTTCGCCGGGTAGCGCAAACGGGGTTGATGCTGCTGCGCAACCCGTTAGGTCGGAAGCGGCGCGTCGGCGGCCCCGAATGGGGCGACCGGCAATTGTTCGATCAAGTGGGAGCACGAGACCCGGCGTTCGTGCTACTTCGCCAGGCCGAGCGGGAGGTCGAGCGCGACGTGTGCGACCTTGCCGCCGCGCGTGCCTTCGTCGCGCAGCTGCCGCGGCTTGCGGTGCGTTGCCGTTACCTGACGCAGCCGTCGCCGTTCGTGGAAAGCTGGACGCATCTGGCGCACGGTCCCGCCGAGTCGGTCGAGACGCCAGAGGACGCGCTGCGACGACTGCACGCCCAGTTGACCGGGGCGGCGGCGAATGACCGAAGATCTTAGTGCGCAGAGCAAGCGGGGTGCTTTTTTCGTAACCGTTCACCGGGTGCGGGCAGTGGACATGATTGGACATCAACGGCAGGAGAGAATCCAGGGGGGGGTGTGTCAGGGGGTCGGGAAACGAACTTCCCCAAGAGAATACCCGATAAGCACTTGCGGAAGAAAAGTTCGTTTCCTTTGCTCTCAAGCCACG
>JBBRLG010000536.1:0-5138 GCA_038231495.1 Gemmatales bacterium
AGGAACCCACCCCAATAAAGTTCCTAACATTGGATTCAATGGTCGAACAAGAAAGGACAAACGGTTTCTGCGTAACGCCAATCGTCAACGTATTGTCCGTCACGGTGTAGTTCCCGTGCAGGGCGCCAAAGACGGGGATGTTGGCCGTGATGGACCCCGCGCTCGCATCCCCGCTAACCGTGCCGCCGTGGCCTTCCACAAACGTTTTCATCTTGTCGAAAAGGGCCGCCGCGTCTCCATCGAAAGGAACGTCGAACGGGTCGCAGGTCGCCATGATAATACCTCATTGGGCAGCAAAGACAGGTCCCATCCTACCGGGGGAAAGAGACAATCTACGGTGCAGCGAGGCGAAAGTCAGCCCTATTTCCACCCCCGGAACGATTTTTCTCATTTTCCTCTTGCAGAGTCCGAAGGGAGCGATACAGTACAGAACGAGGATCCCCTACGATTGACCGCGCGCGTCTGCCGATTGCGTCGCCGCCCAAAAACACACGGTTTTCCTATCCGCCGGGTTCTTTGGGTGGTTCGCCAGGCCGCAGCCGCGCGCCCGTAACGGCCGCATCGACGCTTGGCCCGCGCCGCCGAGGAAACGTGCAATGCCTACCACCACGACGGAACAAGGTGCTCTGACCGTTATCGTCGAGATCAAGCGGG
Source organism: Gemmatales bacterium (assembly GCA_038231495.1). GTDB lineage: Bacteria > Planctomycetota > Planctomycetia > Gemmatales > Gemmataceae > JBBRLG01. The sequence goes on from JBBRLG010000536.1 coordinate 655, forward strand.
GTGAAAAATCCAATCTCAACAAGTTGCTGAAGGACATCAAGGATAACGTCGATAAGGACGATTGCCGCATCGACTTTTCCCAGCTGACGAAAGTGCATTTTATGCGCTGGGTCGTCCTCGACGAGGTTCCCCTTGGGAGCGGCGAAGCGTTCCCCGCCCAACTCGTCCTGTCCACCAACTATGACCTGCCGTTGAAAGATCACCTGGAGGAATTGGTTACCGTGGGCGGGGCAACCATGCAAGCCATTTATAGTCATTGTGTCGGGTACGAAATAGGCACGAACCTTTACAACTATCTCACCCAACCCCAATACAACTCCAAACCGAACGCCTTTTACATCGGCACGCCCGGCCTGGGCGTGGCATTGATTCGCCGGGAAAAGGCCTTCCGCGAAGGAATCCAGCGGTTCCTGGACCGGCCCGACTCGGCGATTGCGCCCGGCCCGGACGCCGCGCAACGTGCCGTGGAGGGCATGAGCTTGCGGGTGCGGATGCAGGCGTTCGTACTCCACGACGACAAGTTGCGCTGGGCTTCCGAGCCGGAAGTTGAGCGCCCTTCCAAACTCCGGCGTATTGCGACGGGCCTTCTTTTTGTTCTGGTTGTTCTGTTCGTGGCGTTCGTCGCGCTCTGTCTATTCGTGCCCCGGTTCGCTCCCGTCCCTGGGTGGGCTTTACCCGTCGCCGGCGCGGTCCTTGTCGTCGCATTGATTCTATTCCTCGTCGGCTTTGTGGTTGTCTGGTTGCAGGTTCTAAAAGTCAAGGAGAACGCGCCGGACGAAAAGGGGGACCCCGTCACGATTGACGCCGACCGTATTGGAAAGTTGACTGCCAGTGAGGACCGCCTGGTCCAGAATCAATTGACCCACCTGGCCGACATTAAATCGGGATGGTTTCGCCTGGCAACCCTCCGGATCGTGCTGGCCTTTATCAATTTCATGGCCCTCAACTATTACGTCCACGGGACCCTCTACGGCATTCCGACCATCCACTTCGGCCGTTGGGTCGTCATCGACAAAGGCCGCCGCCTGCTTTTTTTCAGCAACTACGACGGCAGCTGGGTGAACTACCTCGGCGACTTCATCGACAAGGCGGCGCCCGGATTGACCGCCATTTGGAGCAACACCGTCGGCTGTCCCAAGTCGCAAGGCCTCTACGGCGAAGGGGCCACGGACGAGCAACGTTTCAAATCCTGGACGCGGAACCACCAGATAATTACCCAGGTGTGGTACAGCGCGTACGAAGATCTGACGGTCGATAACATTCATAATAATCATAAGATCCGCGTCGGCCTGTTCGGCAACCTCAACGCGGCCGAGGAACAAGCGTGGCTCTCCCTGCTCTAACCCCGAAGGAAACATGCCACCCACCATCCCGCTTGACAAAGTCCAGGGCATTATCCTCCGCGGCTACGAGCGGCTGGAGGAAGCCACGTTCGTCCTACTCAAAATCAATGACGTTTCAGACGCCAAGCATTGGCTCGCGGACCTGCTCGACAAAAAGCAGATCATGGACGCCACGAAAAAGCCGGCCGAGAAGACGACGGACACTCCCGATCCAGCCGTCACCGCGGTGAACGTCGCCTTTACCTGGGCCGGTCTCATACGCCTTTTGGGAGACAAGGCTGCCGAGGCCGCGCAAGGTTTTTCGCTGGAATTCACGGAAGGGATGGACAACGAACGCCGGCAACGCATCCTGGGTGACGCGGGGGCCAGCGCGCCGGACCAATGGGCCTGGGGCAGCGGGGCTAATAAACCGGACATCCTCCTGATGCTATACGCCACCAACCCTGCGACCCTTGCAGGCCTGGTTGCAGAGCAGACGGCGGCCTTCACCAGCCGCGGGCTGTCGACGATTGCGACCCTGGAAACCAAGGATTTGGTAGGCCGCAAGGAACAATTCGGCTTCCGCGACGGCATCGCCCAGCCGTTCATTGAGGGCGTTTACAAAGACCCGCCGAACACCGAGCGAGAATCGCAAGTCGAGGGCAACATCCTCAAAGCCGGTGAAATACTGTTGGGCTACGATAACGAGTATGAGAAAAGTCCGGTCCGGCCTCGCCTCGCCGGGGCCGCCGCCGACGAATGCCTGGATTTCGGCTCCAACGGAAGTTATCTCGTTTTCCGTCAACTGGAACAGAAGGTTCATGCCTTTTGGAAATTCCTTTACGAAGCAACCAACCGGCAGGAGTTGCCGAAAAATCCTGCCGCCGACCAGGTACAGCTGGCGGTGAAATTGGCGGCGAAAATGGTCGGGCGCTGGCCCAGCGGCGCGCCTTTGATGAAAGCTTCCGTGACGGACGACCCCAAGTTGTTGGACGAAGATAGCTACGGCTACGCCAAAAAAGACCCGTTGGGAGACAAGTGCCCCATCGGTTCCCACACGCGCCGGTCCAACCCCCGCGATTCGCTCGAACCGGGACCCAATGCCGGCCGGTTAACGCGCGAAGATTCGTTGCGCGTGACGAAGCGCCATCGCATCGTCCGCCGCGGGCGGCCTTACGGCGAGCCGATCCACAAGTCCATGGAACCCAATGATATTATTACGACGATCGCGAACCGGGAAGGCGACCCGGCCGACAAGGATCGTGGCCTCCACTTCTTGTGCTTCAACGCCGACATCGCCCGCCAGTTCGAGTTCATCCAACAGACCTGGATCAACAATCCCAAGTTCGGCGGCATGTACGGGGACAACGACCCGATCATGGGCGAACGCTTCCTGCCCCAGGTCATCCCGAGTTTCAAGATTACGAAAGAGTCGTTGGCGTCGTTGACCAAGGCAGGTTTGCCGGCACCCTTGATGGCCCTGCTCACTCCCTTGTTGGACCAAGAGTTTCCGGACCAGGACGAGTTGGTGGCGGAACTAGGGGGGGAGGAAATTGCGGCCGCCTTCTCCCCGGAAGAACTCGCGAAATGGCAAACCGTCGTATTGCACCACACGCGCGTTTCCGCGTCGGATACCTTTACCTGGCAGGACGAGCCGGTCCGCCACCGCTTTACGAAACTCCCGGATTTTGTGCGGGTCGTGGGCGGCGGCTACTTTTTCATGCCGGGCCTGGATGCCGTTCGCTACCTGGCCGGCCAGGCGAACGCGCTACCGATCGTCAAAGTGAATGAGGTCAAAACCGACGTTACCAAAAAAGGTTTGAAGTTGGCGACGGAGTATCCCCCGCCCGGCGAAGCCGACGAGATTCAACGGCTCACGTATTTGCTCCTGAACAAGGTGCGCAAGGATTATCCGGTCGGCAAGGGCATCACCCGGCGCGACGCCCACGCCAAGCATCACGGTTGCGTCAAGGCCGAGTTTATTATCGAACCTAACTTGCCCGACGAGCTGCGCGTCGGGGTTTTCCGCGCGCCGCGAACCTTTCAAGCCTGGGTGCGGTTCTCGAATCAATTCGGGGTGGCGAAGCCGGATAGGGACAAGGACATCCGCGGCATGGCCGTCAAGCTGATGGGCGTCGAAGGAGACAAAATCCTGGAAGGCGAGAAGGACGCCAAGACCCAGGACTTTATCTTGATTAGCCACCCCGTTTTTGTCTCCAAGACCGTGGTGGAATTCCGTCGCCTGGTCCAGGCCATGACCGGAGGTGTTCTCAGCCTGGGTTGGTTTTTCCTCAACCCGTTCGACCTGCACATTCGGAGTGCCTGGAACCTTTATAGGTCCTTGCGGCGGCACGCGAACGTCCTTAAAATCCAATATTGGAGCGTGGCCCCTTACCTCTTTGGTACGCGGGCGGTGAAATATTCGGCGCGGCCACAAATTACCGGCATTTCAACCGTGCCGGCAAAGCCGGACGCCAACTATTTGCAGCAAGCATTGGTACAGTCCCTCAATGGCAAAGAGGTACTGTTCGACTTCCTCGTGCAGGTGCAGACTGACCCGGTCCGTATGCCGATCGAGGACCCCGGCGCCCGGTGGTCCGAAGCGGAGTCTCCGTTCCGCAAGGTGGCGACCATCAAGCTACTATCCTTGCAATGCGACCTGTCCGACCCGAAGTCGGTGCAGGAAGCGTTACACATGGAATTCGGGGAAAACATTTCCTTCACGCCCTGGCACAGTTTGCCGGAGCACCGGCCCCTGGGTGGGATCAACCGGGCGCGGAAAGTGGCCTACCGCATTATTTCCGAGTTTCGCCATCTGATGAACGCAACGCCGCGGCAAGAACCTTCAGTGGATTGAGACCCTACGGAAAAGCGCAAAGCGGAAGGAAGAGAGGATCCAATGATTGTATTGGAACCGGTTATCCGGGTGCGCGAACTGCCGCCCGCCCGGTCCAAGTTGCGGCAACACCTCCCAAGCATTCGCGAACTGGTATGGGAAATGCCGTCCCACCAGGAACGTTTGCTATTACCTCGGCAAATAAGATTCTCACATATTATAGCGCGGCCGCGTAATGGATGCGAGGGTGTTTGAAGTAGTTCCGGACGTGTTGGGGCAGGTGGGCCAGGTGGCGCATGAACGTCTGCAGCCGCGACCGCAACTCC
>JBBRLG010000537.1:0-5128 GCA_038231495.1 Gemmatales bacterium
GAGTTCGTCGAAGGCGAAAACCTGCGCACGGTCCTCGAACACCGCGGCCGACTGCCGGTCGGCGAGGCGCTGCACTACCTGCTCCAGATCGCCGCCGGGCTGGCCCACGCCGCCCAGCGTGGCGTCGTCCACCGCGACATCAAGCCGTCGAACATCATCGTCACGCCCAACGGCCGGGCCAAGCTCGTGGACATGGGCCTGGCCCGCAGCATGGGCACCCGGCACGACGACGACGGCCTCACGCAGTCCGGCGTCACCCTCGGCACTTTCGACTACCTTTCGCCGGAGCAGGCGCTGGAGCCGCGCGACGCCGACGTGCGCAGCGACATCTATTCGCTCGGCTGCACGTTTTACCACATGCTCACCGGCCGGCCGCCCGTGCCGGAGGGCACCGCCGCCCGCAAGCTGCACCACCACCAGCACGTCAAGCCGCGCGACCCGCGCGAGGTCGTGCCGGGGCTGCCCGACGACGTGGCCGTCATCCTCGACCGCATGTTGGCCAAGCAGCCGCGCGACCGCTACCAGACGCCGCAACAGCTCGTCCACCAGCTGCTGACGGCGGCGCGCAAGATCGGTGTCGCCGCCGACGTGCCCGAGGGCGTCCTGGCGATGGACGCCGTCGTGCCCAACCCGCCGCGCTACCGGCCCGTCCTCCTCGCCGTGCTGACCACGGTGGCTGTCGTGGTGCTGATCCTCGTCATCGGCCAGGGCGCCTCGACGCCGCCGCACAACGTCGTCCAACTGGGCACGACGCCCGCCAAACCTACCAAGGATAAGGAATTGCCGACAGCGAGCGACAACGGCCACGCGGCAGTGGCAAACCCGCAACAGCCGGTCGTCGTCGCCGTGGAGAAAACCAGGCCGGCCGTGTACGACGCCGACGACGTGACGCCGGCCGACCTGTTGAAATGGCTCAAGGACAACGCCAAGGCCGAGGAACTCGATGTCCGCCTGGCGCGCGACCTCGACGTGCCCGTGGACGCGCCGCTGGTGTTCAAGGCGGCGAAAGTTAGCATCCGGTCCAGGGATGCTGCGAAGCCCGTGACCGTGCGCCTCACTTACGACCCGAACGCCGCGCGCACGTCCGCCGCCGATCGCGCCGGCTTCACCGTGGACAGCAAGGACGCCACGATTGAGGGTCTGTGCTTCCTGATCGACGCGCGTGGCGAGTACGAGGCGCTGGTCGGCGTCCAGTGCGCGGCGGGTGGCAGTTACCGCATCCAGCGCTGCCAGTTCGTGCAGGCCAACACCCCGGAACAGCCGGACGCGCGGCGGGGACTGGCGTCGGTGGTGGTGGACGGCGGCACGGCGGCACGGACCAAGTTGGCGCTGAGCGAGTGCTGTTTCCTCGGCTTCGGCGAATTGCACAAGACGCAAGGCGAGTCGAACCTGCCGGACGTGTTGCAACTGCGCGAGGCGAAGCGGGGCGGTTATGACGCCGTGGTCCGCCGCGGTCCGGCTCAGGTCGAGGCCGTCAACTGCGCCTTTGGACCGCACGAGAACATCTTCCACCTGGAGGGCAAGCCGGGGCCGAACGAGGTGCAGTTGCTGCACTGCTCGGTACTGGCCGGTCGTCACTCCGCCGTGTTCGGCCTGTCCGACGAGGCCGACGCGGCACTGAAGGTTCGCTACAGCCTGTTCTCCCGGCCCGGCGAGGGGGAGGGCGAGCGCGACGGGGCGGTCCTCGTCCGCCAAACCGGTAGTGCCGGCGTCGTGACCTATGACGACCGCGACAACCGCTACCACCGCCTCGACGCCTACTGGGTCGGGGCCGGGCTAGCACCGAAAATCCCGCAAGACTCGTCGCGCGAACTCGACGCCAACCCCTGGAAAGACGAACACCCGCTGGCCCGCCTGGACGCGCTCAAGTTCGCCGACCCGTCCGCAAGAACCATCGATCCGACGCTGGCCGTCGGGCGTCAAACGCAAATCGGGGCGGCGTTCCAGGTCAACCTCGCGGACCACGCCGCCGACTTGCAGCCGCCGGACCGCCCGCGCAACCTCATCGGCGTGGAACAACTCGGCGCCGTCTCATACCTGGCGAACCTGGGCGAGAAAGAGCCGGTGGCCGCGGCCCGCAAGGAGCGCGTGGTCGATCCCACGGTGACGGGCAGCCGCGACCGCGTTTACCCCTCCCTCGGCGCGGCGGTTGCAGACGCCAAGCCCGGCGACACGATCCTCATCAAGCACAACGGCGACCTGGCGATCAACCCGGTGCGGCTGGAGGACGCCGCCGCGGACTTCACCTTCAAGCCCTATCCCAACTTTCACCCGGTCCTGGTCCTGGGTGCCACGGCCGAAGCCGATGCCGTGCTGTTCCGCGTCTACGACGGCAAAATGCAGTTCGAGGGGCTGGAATTCCGACTGGAGCCGAAGGACCGCAACTTCAAGGCGCAGACGGTGGCGGCCGTCATCGGCAACGGCCAGTGCGCCTTCAAGAACTGCGTGGTGACGCTCGACCCCGCCGGGCTGAGTACGGCGCTGGCCGTCGCGTCGGTCCCGGAGGCCGGCGGCATGATGAAGTTGGACCCCAGTTCGCCGCGCACCCAGCCGCGCGTCGCCTTCGAGAAGTGCGTCGTCCGCGGCCAGGGCGACCTGGTGTGGGACCGGGCCGGCCGGCCGTTCGACCTGGAAGTGCGCAACACCCTCGTCGTGCTGGCCGGCAACTTCCTCAACGTGGAAGTCGCGACCGAACCGGCCGCCACGCTCGTGAGCGCGACGTTGGAGAACGTGACGGCGTACCAGACCGGCCACTTTATTCGGCTGAACGCGGGCAAGGACGTGAAGACCTTGCCGTTGTTGCGTTTCACGACGACGAGTTGCCTGTTCGTCGCCGCCGCCGGACACACCCTGATCCACCTCGAAGGCCTGGACATGCCCGAAGATCGGCTCAAAGATCGGCTCAAGGAACTGTGGAGCGTGGGCGAGAACGGCAACGTCTACGCCGGCTTCGGCGACATGCTCGACCAGCGGCCGCGCGGCGAGGAGATGCCGCAGCCCGCGATCGTGTCCAAGGAATGGAAGACGTTCACCGGCGAGATGACAATCAAGCTGCCGCGGACGGTGAAGTTCGCGTCGGCACCGCCGCCGGAAGGGCCGTTCAACCGGATCGCACCCAACCATTTCAAGGCGTCGGACCTCCCCGGCTTCGGGGCGGACGTGCTGACGCTGCCTAAGCCGGCCCAGGTCAGCCCGGACACCGAGTAAGAGGCTCTCCGGAAAGCATATTACTTCGGCACGAATGTTCCGCACACCTTACTTGCGCCGAGGGGGCTTGCCAAATAGAGGCATGGTTCAAAAGCCGCAAGCACGAGGCAACAAGTGGAATGCGAGTCATTCACCCCCACCCATACCCCCCCCAGAACGAATTTCCCAAGGTGGAACTTCTGTCCGGGCAAAGACTTGAAGCATTCGTTCCCGGTGGCACCCCAGCGACACGTCCTTGAACAAAGGTTGCTTCCTTTGCCACCCGAGTTTGAACCAGGCCCAAATAGACGCTTGCCACCCACCCTCGCCACTGTTTGCCACGTTTTTGGCAAGGGTATATGAGCGCCGCTGCCTGCTCCTGACGGTCGCTGCGTGCCAAAATCCCACCCTTGCCAAGATTGTTGCGCTTGGCAAGGGTGGTCGAGTGGGCGCTGCCGCGCGGTCGAAGAGGGTGCCAGCGGGACCCCGGTCGGGTAAGCGCCGTGCCCCCCAAATCGCACGATTGGCAACAGCAATTGCTGCGTAGCCTACATGCCGAGGTAATACCCCTGCCGCGTAACGAGCGCTTGGCAGACCCCCACGGCAGCCGTATACTTCGAGTAAGGTGGCGGCGCGAGGGTCGCCGTCTCTCCTGCCTTGAACCTGCCGAAACCTGCCGCCCGTTGAGGTCCGGATGAAGAAACCATCGCTGCTGCTTGCTTCGTTCCTGTTCGTCCTGGGCGGCGTCGCCGTCGCGGCCGACTGGCCCCAGTGGCGCGGCCCCAACCGCGACGACATTTCCAAGGAAACCGGCCTGCTCAATGAATGGCCGAAGGATGGCCCCAAGCTGCTCTGGACCTTCACCGACGCGGGCGTCGGCTACTCCGCTCCCGCGGTTGTCGGCGACCGGCTCTACACCCAGGGTGCCGAGGGCGACAAGGAGTTTATCTATGCCCTGGACCTCAAGACGCAGAAAAAAGTGTGGTCCACCGAGGTCGGCAGCCTGTTGAAAAATAACTGGGGCGACGGCCCACGCGGCACGCCGACGGTGGACGGCACCTTGATTTACGCCATCGGCGGCCAGGGCAACCTGATTTGCGTCAAAGCCGATACCGGTGCCAAGGTGTGGTCCAAGAGCCTGCAAAACGACTTCAACGGTGCGATGATGTCGGGCTGGGGTTACACGGAATCGCCTCTGGTCGATGGCGACCAACTCGTCTGCACGCCCGGCGGCGGCAAGGGGACACTGGTCGCGCTCAACAAGAAGACCGGCGAAGTGATCTGGCAGAGTAACGAGGTCGCCGACAAGGCGGCGTACTGCTCGATCGTCGCGTCCGAGGCCTGCGGCGTGCGGCAGTACGTCCAGATGACCGGCGAAGATATTGTCGGCGTCGACGCGAAGGACGGCCACCTGCTTTGGAAGTTCCCCCGCAAGGGGCCGACCGCCGCCATACCGACTCCCATCGTGTCCGGCAACTACGTCTTCGTGACCTCCGGCTACAACGCCGGCTGCAACCTCCTGGAACTGAGCAAAGTCAACGACAAGATCGAGGTCAAGGAGGTGTATAAGAACAAGCAGATAAGCAACAAACACGGCGGCGTAGTTCTAGTAGACCACTTTCTGTACGGGTTCGACGGCAATGAGGCAGGGAACTGGGTGTGCCAGGAATTGAAGACCGGGAACGTCGCCTGGACGGAACCCAAGGAGACGCTCGCCATGGGCTGTCTGACGTATGCCGACGGTCACCTGTATTGCTACGGCGAGGACGACGGGACCGTTGTATTGGTCGAGGCGAATTCCAAGGGCTGGAAAGAGACCGGCCGTTTCAAGATTCCGCAGCAGACGAAACTCAAGCGCAAAAGCGGCAAAATCTGGACGCACCCGGTCGTGGCCAACGGCAAACTGTACCTGCGCGACCTCGATTTGATTTTCTGCTACGAC
>JBBRLG010000538.1:0-5120 GCA_038231495.1 Gemmatales bacterium
CCGCTACCACATCAACGAAGCGCGGACGGCCGTCCAGAAGGAAGACTACAAGGAAGCCCGGCGGCACGTCCGCGCGGCCCTGAGTCTTTGGTCCGCCGACGCGCCTACCCAACTTCTGGCGGCTCGGATCGAACGGCTCAACGGCGATTACGTCGAAGCGGAAAAACACCTCAACGAGTGCCAACGCCTTCAGGGCGGTCCCAGCGACGACACCCAGGTCGAATGGCTCTTGATCCGGGCCGAGAATAACGAACTGGACGAGGTCGCGCCGGGGCTGCTGTACGCCATCGCCCAGGACCACGCGCGTAAGTTGGAAATGCTGGAAGCCCTGGCCCGCGCCGCCATGCACGAGATGCGGTACCGCCAGGCTCAGGATTACCTCGACCGGTGGCTGCGCTTCGAGCCGGAAAGCGCCCGCGCCCTGGACTGGCGCAGCTGGGTTTTTGAACGCTTGAACTTCCGGGAACAGGCGGTGGCCGACGCTGAGCGCTCCCTCCAGTTGCAACCGGACCGCCACAAGTTGCGCCTGCGCCTGATCGAGTTGCACCTGGCCCGGAACAATACCCGCGGCGCTGCTCCGCACGCCGAATTCATCGCGGCGGCCCGGCCCGACGACGCCGACGCTCTGGTCGCGCTGGCCCGCTGCCGACTGCTGCAAGGCAAGTCGGAAGAAGGCCAACAACTCCTCGAACGGGCGTTGGTCCACAATCCGGCACACCCCGCGGCACTCCTGGAGCTAGCGCGCATCTACAACCGCAACGGCCGCCCCGCCGACGGGGAACGGCTCGCCCGTCGGGCCTTGGAGCAGTCGTCCGATGACGGCGATTTGCTGTTCGTCCTGTGCGAGAGTTTTCGCTTGCAAGACAAGGACGACGCGGAAACCGAGCGCTGGGCGGCTCGCAACGAGCGGGTGCGGGCCGATGTGCGCCTGGCGGACGACTTCCTGCGCACCGAGGCCGCTTCTGCCACGCGGACGCCGGACCAGGTGGCGGTGGCGGGCAGCGCCCTGCTCCGCCTGCACCAGGACCTCGGTTTGTACTGGCTCAACGAAGCGCTGAAGCAGGACCCGGCCAACCGCATCGCCCGGCTGGCGCTCGCGGATTACTTTGAAACGAAGGGTAACGCCGAAGCGGCCCGCGAGCACCGGCGCGCCGCCCGCGAAGCGCGTGCGGCGCTGGGTGCCGCGGTGGGTTGTTCGGTTACGACGACTTTTTGGGGGAGAGAATAAAAAGCCCTGACACAAAGGCGAGCCGGGAGCGTAAGAGCGTTCGGAAAAAATGAGATCGCGAAGGCGGCGAGTCCGCAGCGCGAAGCAAGGACGAGCGCGCAATGCCGGGAACCGTGCCGCTCGTCCTTGCTTCGCGCTGCGGACTCGCAGGCCCGACTGAAGCGCGTCTCATTCTTTCCGGACTCTCTAAGCGACCGGAGTTCATTCGGACGTAACCTTCGGTCGCTTACGCTCCCGGCGCGCCTAATTGAATAGCTTCTACGACTCTTCCGGATGCAACAAAGCGTTTAACACCTCGTCCGGTGCCGGCAGGTAGGCGTGCGGCTCCATCGTCGAGGACGCCCGGCCCTGGCTCAGGCTGCGCACCTTGTCGGCGTAGTCGAACATCTGCCGCAGCGCCACCGTCGCTCCGATCACGCGCAGCCGGCCGCGCGTCAGGATTTCCGTGATCTCCGCACGCCGGGCGTTCAGGTCCGACGTGACCGGGCCTAAGTACTCCTCTGGCACCGTCACCTCCACCTTCATCACCGGCTCCAGCAGCACGATGTTGTCGCGCATTGCCTTGTGAACCGCGTCGGCCCCGGCGGCCTGAAACGCCGTCTCGTTGGAGAACTGCTCTTCCATCTCGCCGCCGACGATCGTGGCCAACACGTTCATCACCGGAAAACCCAACTCGCCCGAATCGAGCGCCCCGCGGATGCCCTGCTCCGCCGCCGCCAGGAATAACGGCGACAGCACGTCCGGTTTGATCTTCGTTAGGACCTTGATCGGCTCCGGCCCTTTGTACGGCTCAAATTGGACCGACACCTTGGCGAACAGCCCCGACGTGCCGGCCTGGCGGACGCATTCGCCGACGACCGGCGTCGCTTGTTTGATCGTCTCGCGGTAGCTGACCCGCGGCTTGCCGACCCGGATTTTCAGCCGGAAGTCGCGCTCCATGCGGTGCTGTTTGATTTCCAGGTGCAACATGCCCATGCCGCTCATCAACGTTTGGCCCGTGTCGCGATCGACCTTCCAGGTGAACGTCGGGTCCTCGCGGCGCAACAGGTTCAGGATTTTTTCGAGCTTGTCCTTGTCCGCGGACGACTCCGGCTCGATGGACCGGCTCACGACCGCCTCGGCGAAGTGGATCGGCTCCAGGAGGATCGGGTTTTGAATGTCGCAGAGCGTGTCGCCGGTGATCGAATCTTTGAGGCCGATGATGGCCACGATGTCGCCGGCGACGGCCTCGGGGACTTCCCTGCGCTCGGTGGGGTCGGCCAGCGTGTGATAAAGCTTGCTGACCATCTCCTTCATGTCCTTGCCGGGGTTGTACGGCCGGCTCTGGGACTTGAGGATGCCGGAGTAGACGCGGACGTAGAACAGCTCGCCGTGGTCGCTCGCCACGATCTTGAAAACGAGGCCGCAGAACGGCTCATTCGGGTCGGGTTTCCGCTTCTCTTCCTTGTCCTTCTTTTTGGGATTGGTGCCCGTCACCGGCGGCCGGTCGAGCGGGCAGGGCAAGTACCAACAGCAGGCGTCCATGAGCGGCTGCACGCCGATGTGCTCGCGGCCCGATCCGCACAGCACCGGCTGGATCACGCGCCGCAGCACCTGTTCGCGGATGACGGCCCGCAGTGTTTCGAGCGGGATGTCCTTGCCTTCGAGGTAGGCGGTCGTGATCTTGTCCGACTCGTCGTGCTTGGTCAGCTGGTCGAACAGCTTCTCGCGCCAGGTTTGGGCGTACTCCCGCTGCGCTTCGGGGATCGCCTCTTCGCGGAAGGTTTTGCCCTGTTTATCTGCGTCGTAATAGATCGCCTTCATCGTCAGCAGGTCGATGATGCCGGTAAACGGCAGCGGGCTGTCCTTGGGCGAACCGGCGCCGATCGGCACGGTGAGGGCGACCGGGTTGCCTTCCAGTCGGTCGCGGACCTCGTCGAGCGCGTTGTCGAAATTGGCCCCGACCACGTCCATCTTGTTGACAAAAACGAGGCGCGGCACCTGGTACTTGTCGGCCTGTCGCCAGACCGTTTCCGACTGAGCCTCGACGCCCTTCTGCGCGTCGAAAACGACAACGCAGCCGTCCAGGACGCGCAGGGAGCGCTCGACCTCGGCGGTGAAATCGACGTGGCCGGGCGTGTCGATCAGGTTGACGGTGCAGCCCTGCCACTCGAACGGGATGCAGGCGCTGTAGATCGTGATGCCGCGCTCCTGCTCCTCGGCGTTCCAGTCGGTCGTGGTGTTCCCCGCATCGACGGCACCGAGTTTGTAGCTGGCCCCGGCGTAAAACAGGATGTGTTCGGTGGTCGTGGTCTTGCCCGCGTCGATGTGGGCGATGACGCCCAGGTTGCGGAACGTGCTCAGGTCGGTGCCGGCCATGACGGTACTCCACGCGCGGGGGGCGCATAGATTTGCCGCTTGCGGCTTTGCATTAGAACTTGCAAAGCCGCAAGCGGCAAAAGAGGAGGCCGGTTCGTTACCACGCGAAGTGGGCGAACGCCTTGTTGGAATCGGCCATCTTGATCGTATTTTCGCGCTTGGTCATGGCCTCGCCCTCACGGCGGTAGGCGGCCATCAGCTCGTCGGAGAGCCGCAGCAACATCGCCCGGCCGGACTTTTTGCGGGCCGCGTCAATGACCCAGCGGATGGCCAGGCTCTGTTGGCGCGTGCGGTTGACCTGCATCGGCACCTGATACGTCGCCCCGCCGACGCGCTTGGAGCGCACTTCGACGGTCGGCTTGACGTTCTCGATGGCCTGGGTGAAGACGTCGATCGGGTTGGCGTCGGGCATCCGCTTCTTGATCTGGTCCAGCGCGCCGTAGAAGATGCGCATGGACGTGGCCTTCTTGCCCTGCCACATGAGGCAGTTGATGAACTTGCTGGCCAACTTGGAATTATAGCGCGGGTCCGGTTTCAGGGTCTCGGCGCTGGCGGTTCTCTTTGCCATGGTGCAACCTTGTCGTGGATTCAGTTAAGCGACGGCACCGGCAGGGTGCGTTGGTAGTGCGAGGGCTTCACCTTGCGCACCTTGCCGGTCGGTTCAAACAGGAGGTCGTTAATCAGGTTACAGGTCGGGCAGGGAATTTTGACGACGGCCACCGACCGCCGTTCCTCCCCGGCCAAACCCTTGCCCGCACAGTGGAGCTTCACGCTCACGGGATAGCAACAGCCGCAACAATCGAAATTGAGGGACAGTTCCAGTTCCATCATCGTACAGCAGCACTCCGAATACGGGATGGCGGGTGCCGTGCTTTCGAGTCCGAAAGCCTGGCAGCCCGCAGTAGGGGTTCGTTCGACGCCGCTGGCACGGGCGAACTACTTGCCTTCGCGCTTGGCACCGTACTTGGACCGGGCTTGCTTGCGGTCGGCAACGCCCTGGGAGTCGAGCACGCCGCGGACGATGTGGTAGCGTACGCCGGGCAAGTCGCGGACGCGGCCGCCGCGCACCAGCACGATCGAATGCTCTTGCAGGTTGTGCCCTTCGCCGGGAATGTAAGCCGTGACCTCGACGCCGTTGGAGAGGCGGACGCGGGCCACCTTCCGCAGGGCGGAGTTGGGCTTCTTGGGCGTCATAATCTTGACCTGCAAGCAGACGCCCTTCTTTTGCGGACAGCCGTGCAAGGCCGGGTGTTTCGGCCGGCGGTACTGCTGTTCGCGGGGCTTGCGCACCAGTTGATTAATCGTTGGCATAGTCGCTTCGTAGGTTCAAAGGCACTCGATGGCCGCAATAAAGCCAAAACATTACGGTAGTGAGGAAAGGCCTTCCGGTCAAGATTGAACCCGTGGTTTCTGGGGGTGTGGCAACGGTTTCGGGTGAGCCCTTCACCAACCCCGGAAGCTTTTTCTCGTGCGGAAGGTCCGCTCGGACGTAGCCGCAAGCGGCTCGCTTGCTGGCTTCTGCGCGGGTTCAGCC
>JBBRLG010000539.1:0-5118 GCA_038231495.1 Gemmatales bacterium
CGGATGGCGTATTCGATCTGGGACCAATCAAGAAGCGCCCAGTCGTAGGAATGGAAGCGGAGAGATTCCACCAATGGATCGATGCCGGTCCAACCCTCGGGGTCCAAGTCGAGTTCAAATTGCCACGGATTATGACGGAGGGCATAGGCCAACGTGCGGTTGATGCGTTCCGCCTCGAAAGTCGGGTCCATGTCTGTTTCCTTTCGCTAGGAAGATTTAGTGGAGACTGGATTGTGCCGGATCACTCGAAAGAATTCGGCCAATTTCCCTAGCGCAACGATCAAGGAGCATCATTGCTTCCCTTCCCTGCCCGTTCATGAGCAGCGCATGAATCCATTGTGCTTCGGAATCGGTGAGGACTGCCCAAAAGCCGATGCGACGAGTGTCGGGAAGAACGCTGTTGCGAACGAGCGACCGCGTGTCATCGCGTTCGGGATGGAACATGGAGAGACCCTGCTTTGAAGCGACTCCGACGTAGGCATTCAGCATGGTCTCTCCATAACACGTTCTTGCTCGCCAATTCAATTGGCGAATACCTGGCAGAGCACTTGCCGTTGCTGATGCGGAAACAAGTGCCGATAGCGGCGTCGTTGGGCTTCGGTCTGATGACCCATGAACTCGTCGATGAACCGTTGGTCAACGCCCTTCGCCGCGAGGTTCGATGCGAAGGAGTGTCGCAAAACGTGCCATCCCCGCAGCACGGCCCATTTCGATCCGTGAACGGTGAGGACAAAATGCGTTCCAGCGTCGTCGGCCGTGATCGGAATGGCTACCTCACCCTCCTTTGGGCGGTGTCCCGTTTTTTGTCCTTGGCAAAAAACGTATCGTCCGCCGGGATGGCCGACGCGGAACCATTCGAGGAAAACTTGCTCAAGGAATGGGGTCAGCGGGACGCGGCGTGTGGTTCGTTGTCCTTTGACTCGCTTTCTCTCGTGAATCAAGATCGTCTTTTGCTGAAAGTCGATATCGTCCACGTTCATGCGGACCAGTTCGCTCCGGCGAGCCCCTGTGTGTGCCGCCGCAACGCACATGGCATACATCCAGGGCCGAGAGCCGTGGGATTTCACATAGACCAGGAGTTCTTCGATCTGCTGAAGATCGAGAAATAAGCAATCCCAGAGCCGCTTTGTTTCCTCGGCGGAAAGACCACCACGACCTACTCGGCGGTCGATTTCCTCCCAGGTCATGAACGGTCGCTTGTCTTCACCTTTCGGGAAGCGAAGGCCGCGATTCGGAAAACTACCGGAAAGAAGTCCGGTCTGAACCGCCCAATTGAAACAGGCCCGAAAGGAAGCCAGTTCCTTCCGAAGCGTGACGGGACTCAGGGGCACGGTTTTCTTGCCTTTCCGACGAACGCGTTTGTCGAGATAATCCTGTAGGTCGGCGGCGACGAGATCCTTGAGCAAAACGTGGTTGCCGAATTTTCGAAGAACATGATTGAGGTGCATCCGCACCGTTTCGAGGGAATTTGCTTCGACAGACCCGTTGCCCAACGCAGCTAAGTAGCGGTCCACGATTTCGCGAAGTGTTTTCGGTTGAACTAACGCCGACTTGGGGGAGGATGCGAGTTTGCCGTCCGAGAGCAGGAACGTCATGACATCGCCGGAGGCCGGCAACTCCAGGCGTCCGCGCTCGAGGAGAGCAACGTTCTCCTCGAATCGAAGGAGAATGGCCTGAGCCGCTTTGGGGTCGGTGACGGGTAGCGACTTCCGCTTCTTCTTTCCGCCCCAGCGGAAGCAGATTTTGAAGTGACCGGAGGACGGATGTTGTTCGAGCCATGCCATGAGAAGGACCTCGCAAGGACGCATTGAAGATACGTCCTGGGGTGCGTCAGCGCCCAGCGACGTAACTCCAACGCAACCTCACGATTGCCCTCCATTTGCCCTTCGACGAAAGAAGGGCAAGCGAATTCGGAGAACAAGGATTTGCCGTAAGTGCCGAACTGCTAAAATGATCGAAACAGCCGGCTTTGGTGCCACACTCACCAGACAACTAGCCGTTGCACCTGACTGCGGGAGCATGACGGCTTTCCCCGATTTGTAGCTCACCGGTGCCCCCGCAGCAGGTGAGCTTGGTCGTTCGGCGACAAGAACTGTCACGCGATCGTAACACTTGGAAACGAATGCAGTCCCGCTTCGTCTTATCCAGGTCGGCCCGCATTGGGCCACCGTACCCTCTGTGGAGCATTCAAATGATTCGGACGGCAGTATTCTGCGCGGCGTCACTCGTCTTTATCACTTCCGCCCAAACAGCGGACAAGCCGGAAGAGGCTCTGGTCGCTCTGGAGCGGAAGCTCCATGGGGCGTGGAAAGGCCCCCCCTGTGAAGGCGATTGGAACTATCGAGCGGACGGCACCTTCGAGGTAAAGCGCTACACGCCAGGGGACAATCAGCTCACCGGCACTTGGAAGGTGCGGTGGAACGCGCTGCCGCCAACATTGGTTCGGACCTGCAAGACTTCGGACGACCCGGTCCACTTGCCTGTCGGCAAGACGTGGGAAGTCAAACTCATTCAACTGGATGACGAGGCTCTCACTTACCAATATTCGGACCAGTATCCGAACGGAAACACGGAACGCTGCACGCGAGCAAAAAAGTAAGCGTACGATCCGTCTTCCTTTGCTTCGGTATGTCATTGTAGCCTTCCAAATCTGCCGACCCAGGCGCTGCACCTGTCCGGGGTTGATTTTTAAGTCACGCCGTCCTATGCTGAGCGAGGGGGTTGAACCGGGAGTGTCGCATGGATGCAACGATTATCTGGGATTTGGAAGACGATCCTGACGGGAACACGCAGCACCTGCGGGAACACGACGTGACGATTGAAGAGGCTGAAGAAGTGTTACTCGACCCCCAAAGCAGCCGGGCGACGAGTCGCTCGTCAGGGTTGCCCACGGCGTTCGGCTGGACCGCGACGGGTCGGCATTTGGCTGTGGTGTACGAATTGGTGGACGAGGATCCTTTGACCTTTCGGCCGGTCACGGCCTATGAAGTTCCGCCGCCTAGCTCGAAGACGAAACGGAGGAAGAGATGAAATTGCAACGCATCTTCCGCGCGAATCAAAAGACAGCTGAGGAGCGGGTCCGTGAGAAGACCCTCCGCGAGAAACTGCAAAACGAGAAACCGTCGTTGGCAGACCTTGTTCGTGATGGCGAATGCGACGCGGACGCCGTAATGGCCATGGGAATGTACTTTGACGTTCAAGGAGTCCTGCAAGGTTTAAAGCGGGAGCGGGAGCGGGGCGGTCTGAGCATCGCGGACGTTGCCGAACGCTCGGGTCTTGACCGAGCCGTTGTCAGCCGACTGGAAAATGGCAAGCAAGATAACCCAACCGTGGCAACCCTGATGCGTTATGCTGCTGCGGTCGGAAAGCGTTTTTTGTGGTCCTACGAAGATATTCCAACCAACGCGGCGGCGGATGGCAATGGACAAGGGGGTCGCCGCCGAACGAAGCGCTGCACCTGACCGAGACCCCTATTGCGTTTCCGGGCTGGTTGCCTGGCCGGGGCCCCGGCAGGTGTACTTGGTCGTTCGCAAAGGGCCGGCCGGCGATTCGTGCCCGTGTTTCTAATCTCCAAAGCAGCATCCTTTTCTTTCCTCCCCTCCCGCGCCCAAGGTTTCACGCAATATTCACTTGCCCTCGCGGGGGTGCCGATCAAGAATAAGCGGGTACACTACCCAACCCTTCCTGGAGTGGC
Organism: Gemmatales bacterium; assembly: GCA_038231495.1. Lineage (GTDB taxonomy): Bacteria > Planctomycetota > Planctomycetia > Gemmatales > Gemmataceae > JBBRLG01. Next base: position 3,695 of record JBBRLG010000539.1, read on the forward strand.
CGCCATGTTCCTGCCGTCGCGCCGCGCGTTCCTCGGCACCTCACTCGCCGGCCTGGCCTCGGGCCAGCTTATCCGGGCCGCCGCGCCCGCCGACACACCCGCCCCCAAAGTCCGCGACAAACCGGCTTTTCAGCCGAACACGCTGTTCCTCACCTGGCAGCGCGACCCGACCACGACCATGACCGTCCAGTGGATCGCCGCCACCGGCGAAACCGCCGACACGAAGGTTTCCTACGCGCCGCTCAAGTCCGACACCTGGTACCTGCCGAACAAGGCCGACACCTGGCTGACCGAGCCGACGGCCGCCAAGCCTTACCCGCTCACGGACCTGAAAGTCTTCCGCGCGGAACTGACCGGCCTGACGCCCGGTGCCGACTACCAATTCCGCATCGGCAAATCGTCGCCGACCTACCGCTTCCGCACCATGCCGGCCAAGGCGACCGACACCATTCATTTCGTCTCCGGCGGCGACTGCGGCGTCAACGCGCACGCGGCGGCCAACAATGCTCAGGCGGCCAAGCAAGACCCGCTGTTCACGCTCATCGGCGGCGACCTGGGTTACGACGACGGCCGGTCGGTCGAGATTAGCCTCGCGTTCCTGCGCAATTACAACAAGAACATGGTCGGGCGCGACGGTCGGCTGATTCCACTGGTCGCCTGCATCGGCAACCACGAGGTGGCCGGCGGCTACAACAAGCCGCGCGCCAAGGCGCCGTTCTTTTACAGCCTCTTCGACGGCCTGTACCCGGAGACGGGTTACAACACGCTGGACTTCGGCGACTACCTTAGCCTGGTGTTGCTCGACACCAACCACACCAGCCCGATCGACGGCGATCAGGCCGCGTGGCTGGACAAGACGCTCAAGGCGCGGGCCGACCACCCCAACGTTTTCGTGGTCAACCACGTGCCGGCATACCCGTCGTTCCGCAAGGCCGAGGGTGCGGAAGGCAAGGCGGGCACCGGCGAGGGCAACCGCAAGCACTGGGTGCCGTTGTTCGAGAAGTACCGGGTGCCGGTCGTGCTGGAGCACCACGACCACACGTTCAAGCGGACCAAGCCGCTGCTAGAAGGCCGCGGCCACGACAACGGCGTGTTGTACCTCGGCGACGGTTCCTGGGGCCGGTTGCGGTCGCCGCAGTCGCCCGAAAAGTTGGACTACCTGGCCGCGACGAGCCGGGACTACCACCTGTCGTTGCACCGCCTGCAGGGGGAAGAGCGTTTCCACCTGGCGCTGGACGAGAACGGCCGGGTCATGGACGTGGCGCGCACCGGCCAGCGGAAGGCCGGCGTGGTGCGTGTCAGCGATTAGCAGGGTCGGGTATTGGGCCATTCGGCATTTTGGGTAAGAAAGGCAAGCCGCCAAAGGGAATAACCGCCTCAAATATTTGGTGGGGGCAGCCCGGCGGTGTTTTGGGAAACGGGCC
>JBBRLG010000540.1:0-5118 GCA_038231495.1 Gemmatales bacterium
CGAGGGTCGAACCGCTTTTGCGCAAACGCTTTCCGCAAGACAGACGTAAACTCTTTTTCAGGAGGCGCTTCCGCATCAGCACCGACGCCGGATCGACCCTGGCCAATCTCGACCCTCGCCACGAAAAGGCCGACCCTTGCCAAAGGAAAAGCGGTTGTCGTAGCCGCAAGCGGCTCGCTTGCTGGCTGAACCCGCGCAGAAGCCAGCAAGCGAGCCACTTGCGGCTACGACCGGGCGGACCTTCCGCACCAGAAAAAGCTGCCGGGGTTGGTGAAGTCCTCACCCGAAACATTTGCCACCCCCGGCACGCGGGTGTAACCAACTTCTCTGGTGGTGATGGCGGGGTTTAGGGTATATAGGAGGGTCCTTTCCGCCAAACACGGAGGTTGCCATGACTGCCACAGTTACTTTAGAAGTGCCGCTCGAACACGAAGCGCTCCTGCGGCGCACGCTGGCGTTGGCCGAGGAACTTCATCAACTCGCGCTGTCCGCTCCGGATGGCACCGTCTTTGACGCCTGCGAAACGGTGGTCATTGCGGATGGCCGCAAGTTGCAACAACAGCTGCTGCACGAGGCGGTGGCTCGACGGATCGAGGCCGCCGAAAAAAAGGGGCGCCGCTCCGTGTCTGCACCTGCGGTCGCCGCAAAGAAAACCGCGGCCCCAAAAAACGGCAACTGGTGAGCGCGGTCGGCGTGTTGACGATTCAACGAAGGTATTGGAAGTGCCGCTGCGGCACAACGGTCGGGTCGTACACGGCGGATGAGATCCTGGGGCTGAACGGTCGCTACAGTCGGACCGTGCAGCAGCACGCCTGTCGGCTGGGAGCGGATCAGTCGTTCGCGTTAGCCCAAGAACACCTGCGGGAGATGCTGGACGTGCGGGTGAGCGCGGAGACCTTGCGCACGCTAGCGGAGAGTCACGGCCAGGCGATGCAGCGTTTTCAGCGTGTGGATGAAGAGACAGCCACAGCGTTTCGGAAAGCTCCGGGCGAAGTCGAATTCACGGTGGACGCGGGCAAGGTAAACACGCGGGAAGAAGGCTGGAAAGACCTGAAAATCGGCGTCATTCAGAAGCGGGAGTCGGCGGCACCGGCATCGCCCGCAGGCTGGGACAAACAACGCTTGCCGCAGGCGACGATCGTGTTGGCCTTCGCACTGATCGCCACGTCGAAGGATTTTCGCCGCAGTTGGCGCAGTTGTTTACGGCAATTGGGAGTGAGTTCGTGCGCGTCGGTGCATGTATTGGCGGACGGCGCGAGTTGGATTTGGAAATCGGTGCAACGTATCCTGACGGGGTGCGTCCAGACGCTGGATTTTTATCACGCCTGCGCCCATCTGAGCAAGGCGGCGAAAGGGGTATTCGGCGAAGGCACGGCGGCGACGAAAACGGCGTACCAACGCAGTCGCTCCTTGCTGCTGGAGAAAGGTTGGCAGGGTGTTTGCGAGTGGGTGTCGGAGTTGTTGACGATCGAAGATGAGGTCGAACGCGAACGTCGGCGACCGCATACGGAACGAGCGCTCCACTACTTTATGAAGCACACGAATCGCTTGAACTATGCCGAGCGGCTGCAAGTAGGCCGCGCCATCGGCAGTGGAGCGGTGGAGGGCAAGGCCAAGACGCTGGGCCTGCGGCTCAAAGCTCGCGGAGCCCGGTGGCGAAAAGCCAACGTGCCCGCCATGGCCAGCCTGGTCTGCGTCCGCCACTCCACCAACTGGGCCAGCTACTGGAAATCCCGCAGCAACTGAACCCCCCAGAGAATTTGGGCGTACCCCGGCACGCGGGCGGGCGCGATTGGCCTATGCCGCTTTTCCGCTGCCGCGTATAATCCGCCGCGATTGGAGCGACCGCCCACGCTCCGGGGAGGGATTCCCGTGGCCGAGAAAACGAGTGAGCTGGTGGTGGAAACCTTCAAGCTCACCAAAATTTATCAGAACCGACAGATCGCGCTCAACGACGTGACCCTGCGCCTTGAGCCGGGTTCCATCATGGGTTTGCTCGGCTCCAACGGCGCGGGCAAGACGACCCTGTTGCGCCTCATCATCGGCCTGCACCGCCCCACCGCCGGCTGGGTCAAGGTCTTCGGCAAAACCATGTCGCCCAACTCCGCGGACCTCCGCCGGCAGATCGGCTACATCCCGACCAACCCCCAGTTCCCGCGCGGCATGACGCCGATCACGTACCTCGATTACATGGCCCGCCTGTTCGGCCTGCCCCGCGACGTGCGCAAGCCCCGGCTGGCGTCTCTCATCCGCGCCGTCGATCTGCTGAGCGTGTCGGGCCACCCGGTGGACGGCTTCTCCAACGGCATGAACGCCCGCCTGGCCGTCGCCACCAGCCTGATAAACGAACCGGACCTGCTCATCTGGGACGAGCCGACGCACGGCCTCGACCCCGAAGCCCGGCGGAGCATGCTCGAACTGATCAAGACGCTGGGCCGCGAAAAGACGGTCGTCGTCTCCAGCCACAACCTCAGCGACATTGACGAGGTGTGCAACCACGCGGCGGTCATCAGTCACGGCCAGTTGATCTACGCCGGCTCGTTGCAAGACCTCAAGGGCCGCATCGCCCGCAACCATTATGAGATGGACCTCGACGGCGATCAGAAGTCGATCACGAAGTCGGGGCAGTTGATCCGCGCCATGGCCGAGTTCAAGCTGGTGAACGTCAAGCAGCGGCGCATGGAGCTGTACATGACCGACGAGGCGGTGAACACGGCGGCGCTGGCCAACGTGTTCATGACGCTTGCCGACAACAAGGTGACGCTCATCAGCATCCGCAGCGTCGGCCAGCAGACCGAACAGGCGTTCCTCGACCTGGTGGAGAAGGAAGAGTCGCGCGGCTTCGCGCGCATCTATCAGCAGGACGCGGCGTAACACCCTGTCAAGGCGAGCCGAAGCATGGACATGACGACGGTCAAAAAGCCGGTGTCGATCAACCGCTGGCTGCCCTACTGGGCCGTGCTGCAACAGGACGTACACCAAACGCTGCGCAGCTGGGTCTACCGCTTCTGGGTGATCATTTCGAGCGTGGCGCTCATCGGCTACCTGGCCTATCGCGTCGGCGTGTACAAGGAAGCGGGCATCCAGCAGTCGGCGTCGCAGATGATAAGCGAACTGCTGCGCTGGATCGTCTACGGCAGCGTGGCGCTCATCGTCGTGCTGTGCGTCGGCAGCATTTCGTCGGAGCGCGGCACGATGGCCGACTCGGTCCTCAGCCGCGGCATCAGTCGCTACCAGTATTTCCTCGGCAAATGGCACGCGCGGCTGTTCACGGTTCTGGGGACGTATTTCGCCCTCGGCTCGGTGGCGCTGGTTGGCTGCCTGGTGCTGCTGCACGAGGATTTGACCGCGGTCGGGTGTGTGCTGGCCCTGGTAACGGTCGCGGCCCTGCTGACGGTCGTCATCACATGCGGCGTCACGGTCAGCGGCATGGTCAACAGCACGGTGCTGGGCGTCGCGATCCTTTGGGTCGTGCTGTACGGCGGCGGTACGGCGCTGTCGATGTTGCCGCCGCAGTTCCCGTCGCCGGACCGGGCCGTCCAGAATTTGCCGCACATCCTTCAGGGCAACTACCAGCTTGGGACCCTCGTCCACCTCATCGGCTGGTCGGCGTTCGTCTCGGTGGTCGTCGCCCTGTTTGGGCTGAACCACTTTTCCAGGCGGGACGTTTAACCCGCAACGCCGCTTGCGGCTTTGCAGAAGGCGCAAAGCCGCAAGCGGCAAACCGGAAAGCACTTCGATGTTCAAAAAACCGCGCTACCTTGTTTGGGGTCTTGTCATCTTGGTCGGCGTCGGCCTGGTCGGCGCGGGCATCTGGGTTATCCAACAGCAAACCCAACTGAACGCGCGGTTGGCGGCCATCCGCGCCGTCGGCGATCCGGTGACGTTACCCGACCTGGCCCGGCCCAATGGGTCGCCGGACGACAACGCTGCCGTGTTTTTGCAACGCGCCCGCATCGACATTGTCCCGATGATGCCGGTGTTAAATGCCTTAACCGACGACGAGAACTACAAGGCGGGCAAGCTTACTGAGGAGGATCGCAAGAAACTGAAAGCGCTAATGGACGCCTATCCCAAGGCTTTCAAGCTGATCGAGGAGGCGGGCGGCTGTTCGGTTTACGACCCGCAAATCGACTACACCGCGAACCCGCAGGCCGTGGTAGCGGCGGCCCTCGCTGACTTGACGGACATTCGCGCGGTCATCAACTTACTACAGGTGCGCAGCCGCCTCCAGGTCGCGGAGGGACAGCAGCACGAAGCGCTCCAGACCTGCTTGCTGCTGTTCCGCCTGGCGCGCCGGTATGACGGCAGCCAACTTATGGTTAACACCCTGGTTGCGTGTGCCGCGCGTACCGCCGCGGTGGAGGCCGGCAACCGGGTGTTGCGCGCCGGTGCCGTGACGGACAAGGATCGGCAGGCACTCGAAACCGAGCTGGCCCGCCACGACGGCCTGGATGGCTTTATCCAGGCTCTCAAGAAAGAGCGCGCGTGCGGCGTCTCGTCCTACAACGAGTTGAAAAACCCCCTGAGCCGGCCGTTATTCGATACCGACGAGTGCCGTTATCTCGATCTCGTGCAGGAGCAGATCGACCTGGCAACGCAACCGTACAGCGAATTCGTCAAGTCCGTGAATTAATTCAAAGCAACGCGCGGCGCGTCTACCTCGATTGCGGAGGGGTGGGTGCCGAGCGCCCACAAGACGCGCGAAGCCGTCGAGCGGACCCGCGGCGTGATGCGTTGCCTGCGCGTCCTCAACGCCTTGCAGCAAGCCGGCGTCAAGCCGGCCGACGGCGCGCCGAATTTCGCCGGCCTGAAACTCCCCGCCAGCGCGACGGAGGACCCGTTCACCGGCCAACCCCTGCACGTCAAAGTCGTTGACGGTCAGTGGGTGATTTACACCGTCGGCCCCGATTTGAAGGACGACGGCGGCGACCTGGCCGGCGGCAAGGATTTCGGCGTCGGCCCGGTGTCGCCGATGTGTGAGCGTTTCTTCAGTTGGTGGAACAAGTGTTTAGGTTGGCCTTGGGTTCGTTGATCTGGCGGTGCCAAAAGGCCTGCCATTGGCCTGGCTCGCTTTTGAAGAGGGCACGCAGGTGGCACATGGCATCGGTGCCGTAG
>JBBRLG010000541.1:0-5113 GCA_038231495.1 Gemmatales bacterium
CCGACACCCGACACCCGACACCCGCTCCTCCCGATCCTCCCGTTTTTTAGACTTGAACGGCCTTCGCTACCACTACGTCGATGAAGGCCAGGGCGACCCCGTCGTCATGGTCCACGGCAACCCCACCTGGTCCTTCTACTATCGCGATCTGATACAAGCACTTAGCGGCGACTACCGCACAATTGTGCCGGATAACATCGGCTGCGGCCGGTCGGACAAGCCCGACGACGCGCACTACGACTACACGCTGAGCCGCCGGGCCGACGACCTCGAAGCTCTTTTGGACCACCTGGGCGTGCGCGAAAACGTCACCCTGGTACTGCACGACTGGGGCGGCATGATCGGCATGACCTACGCCCACCGGCACCCCGAACGCATCAAACGCCTTGTCGTCCTCAACACCGGGGCCTTCCACCTGCCCGCGGCCAAGCCGTTTCCGTGGACGCTGTGGCTGTGCCGCAACTCGGTTATGGGCCCGGTGCTGGTGCGCGGGTTCAACGCCTTTTGCCGGGCCGCCGCGCGGGTCGGCTGCCAACGCAAGCCGCTGCCGCCGGAGGCCTGCGCCGGATTGCTGGCTCCTTACGATTCGTGGAAAAATCGCATCGCCGTCCTGCGTTTCGTGCAGGACATTCCGCTGAAGAAGAGCGACCGCTGCTACGACCTTGTCAGTGAGGTGCAGGACGGGTTGGCGCGCTTCCGCGACGTGCCGATGCTCCTGTGCTGGGGCGAACGCGATTTCGTGTTCGACCGCCATTTCCTCGACGAGTGGGTCCGCCGGTTCCCGCGCGCCGAGGTGCATCGCTTCCCCGACGCGGGCCATTACGTCCTCGAAGACGCGCGCGACGAGATCCTACCGCTGGTGCGGGCGTTCCTGCAACGTCATCCGCTCTAGGGTGAAGCGGCCCCTTACGGACGCTCGACCGCGCACCCGACGCACCGCCGGCCGCGCCAAGCACATTCCGTAACCTCTTTGCTACCCCTTGAACGTCTATCAGTGCAAAAGTTACCAGAGTCCTTGTCAATGTACTGGTGTTCACATAAAGTTGAGTGCGACCCCGAAGGTTCCGGGCACGCGCTCCTCCTGGCCGCGAGCGCGCTTCAGCGGAGGTACGGGCATGGGCACAACGGTGGTGCTGGGGCACGTCGATGCCGATTGCTTTTACGTTAGCGCCGAACGGGTCCGGAACCGCTTCCTGCTGGGCAAGCCGGTCGGCGTGCTGGGCAACCAGGGCGCGTGCGTCATCGCCAAAAGCTACGAGCTGAAGAAGGCCGGCGTCACGACCGGCATGCCCATTTGGGACGCACGCCGCCTGTGTCCCGAGGCGGTCTTCCTCAAGCGCGACTTCCACTGGTACGAGGTTCTGAGCCGGGCCATGCTCGCCGTCGTCCGCGCGTTCTCCCCCGCCGTCGAATACTACAGCGTGGACGAATTCGCTTTCGCGGCCGTGGCGCTGCCCGGTCGGTCCCTCCAGCAGACCGCCGACGCCCTGCGCGCGGCTGTTTTTCGGCGCGTCGGCGTCCCGGTGACGGTCGGCATCGGTCGCACGCGCACGCTGGCCAAGCTCATCGCGGACACGGCCAAGCCGAACGGCGCGCTGGCCCTCCTGGACTCCGACGCCGAGCGCGCTTTGTTGGGCCGGCTGCCCGTCTCTGAGATTAGCGGTATCTCCGGGCGCCGGGCCGCCCGCCTCGCACCCTTCGGGATCACCAGCTGCCTGGACTTGGCCCTGGCGGATCGGCGCCTCGCCCGCCGCTTGCTAACCCGCGTGGGCGAGGCGCTGTGGTACGAACTGAACGGCGACTCCGTGCTGCCCCTGCACACCGAGCGGCCGCCGCACAAAATGTTGTCGCGCGGCGGTAGCCTGGGCGAAGCCACCGCCGACCCGGAGCGGCTCCTCGCCTGGCTGACCCGGCATACGGAACGGTTGGTCGAGGAATTGGAGTTTCACCGGGTCTGGGCCGGTGCCCTCAGCGTCGCCGTCGCGCACCGGGACGGCACCGGGGGGTTCGCGCGGGCGCCGCTCCCCGACTCTACCGATCGCTTCGACCTCCTCTTGCAGGCCGGCCGCGCGGCCCTGGGGCGTGCGTGGACGCCGGGGAAAGCCGCGAACCGGATGCACTTGGTGGCGTCCGATCTGCGCCGGCCCGGCTGCCGCCAGCCGGGGCTGTTCGAGCCGTCCGCGGAACAAGTCCGCGACGTGGCAAGGGTGAAACGGGAAATCAATGCGGCGGTCGGCCGGTTCGCCTTGCGCAGCGGGGCTACGCTCCCTTTGTACGACGTGTACCGGGACGCCGCGCAGGCCTACGACATTTGCGACGTGCGCGGGAAGATTTGTTTTTGAGAGCAGGGTGCCACCATGTTCGGCGGACTCGCCTTGGCGTTGAGTGAGTTACCCGTGGAGTTGATCGAGCGGCGCGGGCTGGCAGAGCGCATCCACGACCGCGGCGGGGAACCGGAGGTCCGGTTCCTCTTCGGTCAACGCCAGCGCGTGTTGCCGGCGTGGTTGAACGGCCAGCTGCAAATCGTCAGCTGGGGCACCCGTCGGGGCGAGAGTCGTTCGCTGCCCTGCACGGGCTGGACGTGGCTAGAGACGGTCGAAGCCGGCGGCTGGGCGGGGGACGGCGTGCAGCCGGTGGTCATCCCGGCAACGCTGGGCTTCGACGGGGGGGTCTGGTTCGGGATACGCGAGGGCATCCGGGGCGTGGCCGCCACCGACGAAGCGGGCGTGACCAGGGTTTATGTCGTCTGCGAACCGGCCAGCCACTACTACCAGGTGATGACGCGCAGCCCCCGGATGCCCTGCCTGATCGGGGAGCGTATCTGAAGTGCGGCTCATCGGACGGCGCGTGCGACAGGACGGCGAATCTCCTGCCAGCGGGCGTGGAAAGGGAGCCTCTGCATTAGCACTCTCGCGCACCCAAACGCAAGGAAGAAGCACGAACGGCAGAGACCCCGACGGCCGGTTCGAGGAATTGCACGCCGGCCGCAACTGTGGTAACAAAACGGATTAAGGGGGACGGGCACGTTTTCTGCTGAATAGGTCGCCAATACAAGCGTGCCAATCCCCCTTCCTCCCTCTTTCGGTTACCAGTTCTTAGGTTCGTTGGCGGGCAAAGGGAAGGTGCCGGCCGCAATAGCCGATGAGTACGCGCTGCGTCGCGTTGTCGAAGTCAAAATAGAGCTGTAAGCAATTGTTGGTCGTGCCGCCGCCTAACGTCAGGTGGCGCTGCATCTGCCGGCTTTGCCCGCCGCGATGAAAAACCCGCTCCGCCCCGAAGATGCCCAGCGTCGTCGGGCTTTCAAAACAGGTGTATTTGAACGGCACGTGACTGAGAAAAGCCCGGTCCATGGGGCCGAGCGGCGGGCCGCCGTGGCGGGCCTTGAAATAGGCGCGACCGACGACGGCAATGGCCTCGAGCGCCTGAAAAACCTTGGCGGGACTGCCGAAGGAGCACTGCTCGGCCGACCGCTCGGCGTCGTCCCACACGGTGAGGATGTCCGCGAATTCGGCGGCGGCGGAACGCAGGGCGTCGGCGACGGTGGCCGGACCACGACCGCCGGCCGCCACGAACGGCGCGGCGGTGTTCGGCGCGTCGGGCGCTTCCCACAGGAGCGCCGAACTGTCCAGGTAGTTGCGGAAATCGGTTTCCAATTCAACCGCCTGACGGCGGGCGGCTTCCCAGTCCTGCCGCAAGCGGGCGTTTTCGTCCCAAGCGCGCTCCAACTCGGCGGCCAATTCCTCCGACTTTACCTCGGGCCGGTCGGCGCGGAGGGCTACCACCTGCGCGCGGAGATCGGCGAGTTCGTCGAGGAGGCCTTCCAGGCGCCTCTGGCCGGCCTGGGACTCGCGCTCGAGGCGTTGTTGCGCCTGCCGGGCACGCTCCGCCTCGGCTTCCGCCGCGGCCAGGCGCTCCGCCACCGACGGGTCGGCCCGCGGCACTGCGGCACAGGCGTGTTCAACCGCTTGAAAGGCTTCAAAGAACCGCGGAGCTTCCCCGCTCTGCTCCGCACTGACGGGGCTGAGCAGGTCCAGGAGAATCCGGGGCAGGGGACCGGTTTTGAGGTTTTGCTGTAGTTGCTCCCACGTCTGGAACGGGTGGGACTGGGGCAGGTCATCCTGGAGCAGGCCCGGCCAGTAGACGCGCAGCACCGCTTCTTTGGCAAACACCTTCGGTCCGAGCACTTTGGCCAGGCGGTCGACCGCCGGCTCGTCGAGCAGGCCCGCGACGTGGGCGAGGCCCAACAGGTGACCTTGCAAGTTGTGCAAGGAATCCAGGTCGATTTTCACCGGGCCGCCGAGTTTCATCAAAACCACGGGGAGTACGCGCTTGGGGTTGAGCAGCACCTCCCGGGCGAAGGCATCGACCTGATTCTTGCGCAGCGGCCGGGCACGGGTCGGGATCGGCTGGCCCGCGAGCTGGCATTTCCAGCCGAGCATCAACTTGTCGCGCAGCCGCGCGAGGGAGGACAGCGGGTTCCCGGCGCTCAGGGCCACGTTCAGCGGGCGCAGGCCACACGAGTGCCACCCCGCCTTTACCACTAACTCGACCGCGACCGTGCGGTTATCACACACCACGGTGCCGGTGAAGCTCCAGCCGATGGCCGGCATGCGCGGATCGGTGAACCGCCAATTCAGGACGACGGTCTGGTGCGTGGCACAGGTGTGTTCTTCGGTGAGGACTTCATGCTCCGGTGCCGGCTCGACGCAGGAGCCGTCGAAAGGCAGCTGCAGGTCGTGGACGCCGAGACCCCGGAAGATGCCGCCCACCCAATCGGACAACTCGCCGCGGACGGCGGCCAGGCACTCCCGGCTGGTCTGCCCCGGGCGCGGCAGCATTTCGAAGTGGAAAGCAACGATAGTTTTCATGTTCGCTCGTCGTCGGGCGTGTTGGCGGCGGGTTGCTCGCTGTCATTGACTGCCGCTTTCAATTGTAGTGCTATTCGTCAAGGATTTGGCAAATCGGTTACCTGCGGTGGGCAAGTTCTGGATTTTCGGCGGCGGCCCGCGTCCGGCGAAGTTGGCATAGACAAGTGGCGTGTGGTACTAAACTGTGATAACATCGAAAGCCGTGTCGTCGCACGCTGCGTGCGTTCCAGACCACGGGGGGGCAA
>JBBRLG010000542.1:0-5080 GCA_038231495.1 Gemmatales bacterium
CGTGGATATCAACAACCACGTCGGGCTTGCGCCCCGACGCTCGCCCATTCAGTTCCGCCATCCACGTCGGGCTTACGCCCCGACGCTCGCCCGTTTGATCGTTAATTTCCGCTCGCGCTCGGCGCTCGCGCTCGGCGCGGGTCTCCCGACCCCGCCGCCGCGCCGCGACCAGCGTTCACGGACCAGTTGGCGGTTTCGCCTTATTTCGTTCCGCCAACCGCTTTCGCCACTTCTCCGCATCGTTCTTCTTGGCGGTCGCTTCGTACAGCGCGACGACCCGTTGGAGCGCGTCGGCGATGTTACTCTGGGCCGTGGGCGGCACGGTTTTCTCGTTTTCCAACAAGCCGGCCGCGCCCGCAACGAGCAACGGCTCGGCTTCGACGTAGTTCTTCTGGCTGGCAAGAGCTGCGCCCAACAGGCTCTTCACGCTGGCGACCTGCCACGGCAACACGCCGGGGACGTTCGTTACCGGAACCTTGCTTAGTTTCTCACGGAGAGCGAGGCATTCGCGCAAGACGCCTTCGGCCGCGGTCCACTTTTCCTGCTTCAACAAGTTCGCACCGAGCGCTACCAGTTCGTCGGCGTAGGCCGGCGAGTCGGACCCGGCCCGCGCCTTCACGACGGCCAGCCATTTGCGCCGCCACGATTCGGCCTCGGCGTACTGCTGCAACTGTTCCTGGCAAGCGCTCACGTTCGCGACGATCAATCCGGCCTGCGGGTGTTGGAACTGCTGCTTCTCGACCTCCGAGGCCGTCTGCTGGAACAGGGGCAGCGCTTTCTCCGGTTTGCCGGCGTCCTGGTACGCCTTGGCCAGGTTGTTCAGGGTGGAGAGGGTGTTTGGGTGTTCGGGTCCGAGCGCTTTCATCTGCGCGTCGCGCATCCGTTCAAAGAGTTCGATCGCCTCCGGCAACTTCCCGCCGTGCTGGTAGGCGTGGGCCAGGCCGTTCTGGGTGTTAAGGGCATCCGGGTGGTCGGGGCCGAGTTTCTTGATCCGGGCGTCGAGCACTTGTTCGTACAGTTCGATGGCCTGGGTCAGCTTGCCGGCGCTATAGTAGGTGAAGGCCAGGTTGTGCTGGGTGTTAATCGTATCCGGGTGGTCGGGGCCGAGTTTCTTGATCCGGATGTCTAGCACCTGCTGGAAGAGTGCGCCGGCTTCCGCGTACTTCCTGGCGGCGTTGTACCCGATGGCCAAGTAGCTCATGGCTTTGAGACTGGCCGGGTGGTCGGCCCCGAGCTTCTTCACGCGGGCGTCGCGCACTTGTTCGTACAGTTCGATGGCCTGCGGCAGCTTGCCGGCACCTTGGTACGCCCGGGCCAGGTCGTGGAGCACCGTAATGGTGTGCGGGTGGGTAGCCCCCAGTTTCTTCACCGACAGGACGCGCACCTCTTCGAGCAGTTCGATAGCCTGGGTGCCCTTGCCGGCGCGGTTGTACGCCACGGCAAGCTCACTCATGGTCATGAGCGTGCTCGGGTGCTCGGCGCCTAACTGCTTCGTCCGCGCGTCGCGCACCCGCTCGAGGATGGCGATGGCTTCGGGCAGCTTGCGGTCAGCCGAGTATGCCGCGCCCAAATCGTGCAAGGTGCTGATGGTTTGTTCGTCGTCGGCCCCGAGTTCTTTCACCTGGGCGGCATGCACCTCTTCAAACAGGGCGATGGCCTGGGCCAGTTTGCCGTCGTCCTGGTAGGCCCGCGCCAACTTGCCGCGCACGACGAGGGCGCCGGGGTCATTCGCCCCGAACTTGTCCGCCACGGCGACGCGCAACTCTTCAAAGAGTTTGATGGCCGGGGGCAGGTTCCCGGCGGAAAGGTACGCACAGGCCAGGCAGTTCAGGGTCGAAAGCGTGGCCTGGTCATCGGCTCCGACGGCGGCGCGATAGAGGTCGCTCGCCCGCGCGAAGAACTCCGCGGCCTTGTTGAAGTCGCCGATGCCGTCATAGGTGTCGCCGACCGTCCGCAGGATCGATGCCTGCACCTCCTTCTGGTCGGGGAACTTCGCCTCGATCTTCGCCGGCGTCAACTCGGCCGCGGCCCGATCCAGGAGCTCCTTGATCGTCGGGTTTTCCACCGCCTCGAAGCCGCCGCCGAGCTGGCGCACGTCGTTGGCCTGCACCGTGGGGTTCGCCTGGGAGAGCAGGTCGTGCAGCAGGAACGTGCGCACCGCCTCCGCAATCTGCTTCTCGGCGACGGCCTTCTTTTCATTCGCTTCGGCCCGCTGCCGCTGTTGGGCTTCGCGCGTGCGCGCCTGGCGTTCCTGGTCGGCCGCCGCCACGGCTTCCGCTTCGCGGGTTTCCGCAAGATGCCGCTGCCCGGCTTCCGCCTGCCACGCCTGGTCGGCCCGCAACAAGCCCCAGGTCGTTCCGACGATGCCGCCGACCAGGACCAGCAGCACCGTCGCCACCGCCAGCACCGGTCCCTTGTGCCTCCGCAGAAACTTGCCCAGGCGGTAGGCGGTCGTCGCCGGTCGGGCTGCCACCGTTTCGTCCGCCAGGTAACACTGGATGTCGCGCGCCAGGTCGCTGGCCGACTCGTAGCGCCGGCCGCGGTCCTTTTCCAAAGCCTTCATGACGATCCAGTCCAACTCGCCGCGCACCAGGCGCGTCAACTTGGCCGGCTCCATTTGCCGCTGCGCCGAAATCGTCGCCAGTCCGTCGCCGGAATCACTCAACCGCGCACTCGGCTTCGGCGGCTCCTCCTCGCGGATAAGCCGTAGGATTTCGCCAAAAGCCGCGCTGCGGAAGGTCTTCCGCTGCAGCGGCGTCGTGCCGGTCAGCAATTCATAGGCGAGCACGCCCAGGGAGTAGATGTCGCTGCGGGTGTCCACGTCCAGCCCGCTCATCTCGGCTTGCTCGGGACTCATGTATTCCAGCGTGCCCACGACCTGGCCGTAGGCGGTGAACAGCGTGCGTTCGGTCAGGCGCTGGTCGATGGCTTTGGCCACGCCGAAGTCGATGACCTTGGGCACCGGCTGGCCGTCTTGCATCGTCACCATCACGTTGGAAGGTTTGATGTCGCGGTGGATGATGCCCTTCTGGTGCGCGTGTTGAATCGCCTGGCAAACGGGGACGAACAACTCCAACCGCTCGCGCGGCGTCAGGTGGTTCGTATCGCAATAATCGGTGATTGTGACACCCTTGACAAGCTCCATAACGAAGTAGGGCCGGCCGCTTTCGGTCGTGCCGCCGTCGAGGACGCGGGCGATGTTCTGGTGGTCCATCAGGGCGAGCGCCTGCCGTTCGGCTTCAAAACGGGCGACGACTTGGGCCGAATCCATGCCCAGCTTGATGATCTTGAGCGCGACCCGGCGGCGGATCGGCTGCTCCTGCTCCGCCATGAACACCGTGCCCATGCCGCCTTCGCCGATCTGCTGGAGCAGCTTGTAAGGGCCGATCGTACTCCCGACGCCGTCCCTATTCACCGGCTCGGCGGCTGGCGTATCCGGCGGGGCGGCCGGCGTTTCCAGAAAGCTCCCCAGGTGTTGGTGTTCGCGCAGCAGCGCGTCTAGCTGGGCACGCAGGTCGGCGTTGCCGGCACACGCCTCGTCGAGAAACGCCGCGCGTTCGGCGGCGTCGTGCATTTGGAGGGCGGCGATAAAGACGTCACGTTCGTTCATGGAGGCGGTCCTTGATGCCAACGCATCGCTATTCCCAGTGCGTAATCCGGGGATAAACTCGGCAAAAAAAAGTGGGAAAGGCGAAAGAATTACTCCGGCCGCATCTGCCGGCGGAGCCACGACCGGGCGTAAGCCCACAAGTCGTGGGCCGAGCGGACGGACATGCCTAACGCCTCCGCGGCTTCGGTCATGGTGAGGCCGGCGAAAAAGCGGAGGCGAACGAGGTTGGCGGCGGCGGGGTCCGCGGCTGTCAACTGTTCCAGGGCTTCGTTCAACGCCAGCACGTCCTCATCCGGCTCGGGAGCGGCGATGCCGGAGTCGGGCAGTTCCTCGCGCACGGCCTGGCCGCCGCGCTTGGCGGCGTTACGGCGGCGGGCTTGCTCGACCAGGATGCGCCGCATGGCCTCGGCCGCGGCGGCGAAAAAGTGACCGCGGCTGTTCCAGGGTTGCTCCCGGTCCATCAACCGCAGATAGGCCTCGTGGACCAGGGCCGTCGCTTGCAGCGTGTGGCCCGGCCGCTCCTGGGCCAGCTTCTCGGCCGCGAGTCGTCGCAATTCATCGTAGAGGAGGGCCAGGAGTTGATCGGACGCCTGCGCGTCGCCACCTTGGATTGCACTCAAGATTTGCGTGACATCGCTCATGAGGATGAAGGATAAGCAATCCGGCACAACGAGGCAATCAAATACGGTGTTGCGAAGTTAAGAGGGTGTGGCAAATTTTTCGGGACCGTGTGGTGGTCGCCGGGGGGAGTCGTCCGCCACGCCGCGCGAGCCAATCGTTGTCCAACCGCGACACCCCGCGACGACGACCGGGCCGGTCCGACCCAACCACGCCAATCCACATATGGCGAGGGTCCAACCGCTCTGGCGCAAACGCTCTGCGCAAGCCAGCCGTAAACCATTTTTTAGGGTTCATCGCGTTTTTTAGTGGGTGAATTTCGGGTCGTTGCCCTGCTGGAACGTCCTGTTTTCTCGGAAAAACCGCTCTTTCCTTCGGAGGAAAAATCTGTCACGATTTCGGGATGGAAAAACTCACGCGACTCCTGGACGTTTATCGGTTCCCGGGTTTCGTCCCGCAACCCCACCTTCGGGGCCTCTTCGGCGATCCCTTGGCCGTCGTGATCTCCTTCCAGCGCCGCCGAAAAAAACGGTGTGTGGTGTCTGTGGTCATGTGTATTGGACACACTACGACAAACGCCGGCGACGGGTTCGGGATCTCTCCTGCGGGGACAAACGGGTCTATCTCTCCTTCTGGCTCCGACGCGTGTCCTGCTCCGCGTGTGGGTCCGTGAAGAACGAAGGGCTGGACTGGCTGGCCGACAACCCGTTGTATACTGCCAACGACGGAACCTGGCACAATTGCCATGAGGCTCTGGGATTCGTAATGTGCAGCTGGAGGCCAGCTGCACAGGAGTTTCCCATGCGACGCTTTACGTTTACCCCGGAAGACTGCGACGCCATCCACTACGAC
>JBBRLG010000543.1:0-5068 GCA_038231495.1 Gemmatales bacterium
CCGTTGCAACGCCGAGCCGACCTTGGCTAGAATCCCCATCGGAAGCTCCTTCCTCCAATCACTGTTTGTTGTTATCCAGCGATTGTGGAAGGACTTCCAGTTTTTTTGAAGGGCAATGCATCCTTAACTTGATGCGTATGGGGTCGCGTACTCGCGCACCCCCAGACAACAACCCGCCACGCGACGGCCAATAGCTGTCGCCGGTAAGGACCGTGGACGGGATGCGCCAACCGTTCTCGGTTGGCGCACCCAGCGCCCGCACCGCCCGCGCGCGGTCCCTTTTTCCTGGACAACGGCCCATTCTCTTGCTATGTGTGTACCAAGATGTTCCTTCAGCGTGCGTCCGCGAATGGCCGCGACTAAGCCCGCCGACGAGCGCTGGCCCCCGGCGACGTGCGGGGCGGCCCGTATTCTTGACTTGAAAGGATAGGTTTCGATGACTCACACCGTCTGCCAGCCGTGCTACGACTGCAAGTACACCGACTGCGTGGCGGTCTGCCCGGTGGAATGCTTCTATCAGGACGAGAAGTTGCTCTACATCGACCCGGCGGACTGCATCGACTGCGAAGCGTGCGTTCCCGAATGTCCGGTAGAAGCGATCTTCGCCGAGGCCAACGTCCCCGCTCAGTGGACCAGCTTCACCCAACTCAACGCCGACCGCTCCACCGCCCTCAAGGACAGCGGCGAAGGCCACATCACCGAAAAGTCCGACGCCCAGGAAGGCCCGGAATGTAAGAAGAAGTAAGGACCCCAACCGCATAAGCCCTTTCACCGGAGGCGAAAGACCGCAACGCCGCAAGCGGCGGTCTTTCGCTCCCCAGTGAAGGTTGTCCCTTTCGCCCCTGTCGCCGGGAAATTGCACGTCATGCCCAAACCGGGCGTCCTGCTCATTCAACTCGGAACGCCCGACGCACCCACCGCGCCGGCCCTGCGCCGCTACCTGCGCCAGTTCCTCGGCGACCGCCGGGTCATCGAGGTGCCGCGCTGGAAATGGTGGTTCATCCTCAACCTCTTCGTGCTGCCGTTTCGCCCCGCACGCTCCGCCGCCAAGTACCGCCGTATCTGGAACGACAAGACCGGCTCGCCGCTGCTGCACTACACGCGCTTGCAGACCGAGGCGTTGCAAAAGGCGTTGCCCCAGGTGCCCGTGCGCTTCGGCATGCAGGTCGGCAACCCGCCGGTCGCCGACGTGGTGCGCGAAATGATCCGGGATGGCGTTGACCGCCTCGTCGTGCTGCCGATGTACCCGCAGTACTCGGCGACGACGACCGCCTCCGCCACGGACGTGCTGTTCAAGGCGCTGACCGAGGTGCGCCGCGTGCCGGCGCTGCGGATCGTGCCGCCGTACTACGACCACCCGGCGTACCTCGACGCCGTGACCGCGGTCGTCCGCGAAGACTTGGCAAAACTGCCCTGGCAGCCGGACCACTACTTGCTGAGCTTTCACGGCATTCCGATCAGCTACGCGAAGGCCGGCGACCCCTACGCGCTGCACGTCAAGCGCACGACGGCGCAGTTGATCCCGCGACTGGGTTGGCCGCGCGAGCAGTGGACGCAGACGTTCCAATCGCTGTTCGGCCGTGAAGAGTGGTTGAAGCCTTATACCGACGAGAAGTTGAAGGAGCTGGCCCAGAGCGGCCGCAAGCGCGTCTTCGTCGCGACGCCGGGGTTCACGACCGATTGCCTGGAAACGATCGACGAGATCGGCTACGAGGCACGCGAGACGTTCGCACACGCCGGCGGCGAGGAATTGCGGCAGTGCCCGTGTTTGAACGACCACCCGGCCTGGATCGAGGCGATGCGCGCGCTGGTCCTGCAAGAGGGGCAGGGGTGGATAACCTGAATTGCCGCTTGCGGCTGAGCGCTCAACAGCGCTAAGCCGCAAGCGGCAATTCAATCCTCCAGCAGCACCCGGCGATACGTCCCGCGATTGCCGCCCGCCAGCCGGGCCAGCGCGCCGGTCGGTTGCGCGGCGTAGCGCGAGTGCATTTCGACGGTATGAATGACCGTCCGCCCGTGGTTCAAGTTGGTGATCGCCCGCACGTCTTCCGCCCGCAGGTCGTCCGCGTCGGTTACGAGATAGAGCACGTCCGGCCCTAACAGCAACGCACAGCGCAGGCCGCAGAGGTGATCCGTCCAGCCCGTCGGCGGCAATTCACTCAGCAGCGTCTCAGTTTTCTGCACCGTGTCCGGGTTGATTGGTAGTAGTCCGAGCGATGCGTTGACGCAAAGAGGCTGTGCCCTGCTGTTGTACGGCACGACTTGAAACGTGGTGGCCGGGGGCAACGCGCCGACGTTGGCAAGAACCTCGGCACAGGCCCGGCGGTAGGCGTTCTGCTGGCCCATGCTGCCGGAGCGATCCAGGACGTAGACGACGCTGCGGGCCGCGGGCGCTGCCGCGAACACCGAGCCGCTGCCGGCTCCCCCCGCTTTGCCCGAGCCGCCCGTGCCGGATTTCGCTGGCACGGCGGGGCCGCCGACGGACGCCCCCGGTCCAGGAACTACCACCTGCGGGGCCACGACCTCGGCCGGATTTTCCTTGCGCACCGGCAACGGGTTTACGACGTAAACCGCGTTGTCCGGTCCGGAACCTTTCGGTGCTGCGGCCTTCGTCGGTACGGGCGGCTGAGTCGCGTCCGCCTCGTCGGCCAGGAGGACCAGGCGCGTCGGTCCCACCGCGCGCGTGTCGAGAACCTCGGCCGGCGTTGCGGCGCTCGGCGTTGAGAAGGAGAGCAAGCCGCCGAGGAGGCCGGCGTGCAGCACCAGCGACACGGCGAGCGGCAGCCCGTAGGCGTGGCGCGACCAGGCACGCATCCTACTGCTCCCTCCGCTTGCGCGGCGTGGCGGTAACTTCGCGCTCGTCGTTTTCGCCCTGCGCTTTGGCGGTGCCGACCGTTTCCAGGAGCTTGAACCAGAACAGGTTGTCGGCCCCGTCCTCGCCCCAGACGATCTGGACGCGCGTCTGTTCGCCGTTGACGCCCTTCACGCGGTTCAGCACGAGGGAGAACCGCTTGCTCTCCTGCGTATTCGTACAACTGGCAATGCGCACGGCATCGCCCTCTTTCGTGAGGGTCGCAGACACGTTCAGGTCGAGCAGCGATTTCTGGGTCGCCGCGGCAACGCTGTCCAACGAACCCGACATGACCCACTCGCGCTCGTTCGACGCCGCGAAGACGTTCAAACTGGTCGCGTCCAACGTGCAGCCGCTTAGCGTGCCGAGCAGCAGCGCGGCCGTAAACACTATCGCACCGGCCCTGGCCATGACGGTTCCCTCCCGTACTAAAGGGTTTTCGGAATGGGTCGGGACCATAGCGAGGGGTGGCGGCGGGTGCAAGACCAAATGGCCGCGGATCACGCCCAGCGGTTGAACGCCCCTTCTTCGTTCTTTTTCTCCGGGCGCGGCGGGCGCTGTAGAATGAGGGTAACCGTTCACCGGCATCAACTTCTCCCCCCCTTACGAAGGGGGGGCGGGGGGGTTAAGAACGGTTGAGTTAGTCAGCGCTAGCATCCATTCACCCCCCCTACCCCCCCTTCGTAAGGGGGGGAGTACACGGTTACGAATGAGGTTTGCCGGACCGCTTTATTGTGGGCGCTCCGGGGGCGAATTGCCAGCACGAAGGGGGAGGCCGTCTTGGAAGAGTACGTTTGCATCACGGTGCTGTCGGCACCGGCGGAGAGCCAACTGGATTTCGCGTCGCGGCTGAGCCAGTTCTGGACGCACATGCTGCGCAACCACCCCGACGATTTCGTGAAGGTGTACGCCGAGAAGACCGGCTTTGATGAGAAGGCCAACCGGCACGGCCGCCAGTACGCGGTGCGGGAAGCGGTGCTGCCGTTGCTGGAACGCGAGTTCGCGAAGGAAGGCTTTGAACACGAGCCCGTGGACCGCGACGACGCCTACACGAAATACGAAGTGGTCGCGCCGGAGTGGATGCAGATCGAACATTGATTCCGCCGCTTGCGGCTGAGCGCTCAACTACGCTCAGCCGCAAGCGGCGAAACCGGGGTTGCGACCCCGCGCCGATTATGGCTATCCTTTCGCGACGGCGGCGACCCGGTTCTCACAAGGACGTGACCCATGCGTTTGTTCGTCAGCGCGGGCGAACCCAGTGGCGATCTGCACGGCGCGAACCTCATCCGCTCTTTGCAAGCGATGCGGCCCGGCATCGCCTACCACGGCTTCGGCGGCGAACGCATGACTGCCGCGGGCTGTCAACTCCTCTACCCGCTCGTCGAGCACGCCGTCATGGGCATCGTGGGCGCCGTCCGCAGCGTACCGCAGTTCGCTTCGATCCTGCGCCGGGCCGACCGCTTCTTTCGCCGAGAAAAGCCCGACGCACTCGTGATGATCGACTTCCCCGGCTTCCACTGGTGGCTCGCCAAGCGTGCCAGGCAACACGGCATTCCCGTGATCTATTTCGTACCGCCGCAGCTCTGGGCGTGGGCCAGCTGGCGCGTCCGCAAGATGCGCCAGCGCGTCGATCGCGCCCTGTGTACGCTGCCCTTCGAGGAGGCGTGGTTCCGCGAGCGCGGCGTGCCGGCGGAGTACATCGGCCACCCGTATTTCGACGAACTCCGCGGGCAGCAGCTCGACACCGCGTTCCTGGCCGAAGAACAGTACCGGCCCGGCCGCGTTGTCGCCCTGCTGCCCGGCTCGCGCAACACGGAAATCGCCAACAACCTCGACTCGCTGTTGCGCGCGGCGGCGCTGGTCCACGAACGCCGGCCCGACACGCGCTTCCTGGTCGCCTGCCTGCGCGAGACGCACCGGCAGCGCGTCGAGGAACGGTTGCGCGGCCGCAACTTGCCGATCGAAGTCCACGCTGGCCGCACGCCGGAGATCATTCACCTGGCGCACTCCTGCATCGCCGTTTCGGGTTCGGTCGGGCTGGAACTGCTGTACCGCGGCAAGCCGTCGGTCGTCACCTACCGCGAAAACTGGGCCGGCATGCTCGTCGCGCGGGCCGTATTGAAGTGCAAGTACATCAGCCTCGTGAACCTGCTGGCCGACCGGGAGCTGTTCCCGGAATTCCTGTCGTCGCGCTGCGAAGCCGAGCGCATGGCCGGC
>JBBRLG010000544.1:0-5057 GCA_038231495.1 Gemmatales bacterium
AGCCGTAAACCATTTATCAGTATGCTCTTACGCATCATCACCGACGCCGGATCGACCCTCGCCAATCTCGACCCTCGCCACGAAAAAGCCGACCCTCGCCAAAGTAAAACGGGGTGTCGTTCGCGTGCGCCAGTGGACGCTGGCACACGCGAAAAAGCTGCCACCGTCGGTGAATGGCTTCCCTCTCACCTCGGGGTAGAGGGCAGGAAGCGTTTCGCTCCCCGAAAGATTTGTCACACCCTGCGTTCGCGGAGAAGCAGTACAGGGTTGAATTCAGCGGTGAGCGCAAAGCGTATGCTATAGTCTCGATAACTAGTGCAAAACCGGTCCGATCCCCCTGGCATTCGGTCGTCTACAGCCTGAACAGCATCAACAGGTCGGTAGACTCTTAAAATCCAGCGGACGCTCGTTCGACGCATGAACAACCTTATCGAACTGCTGACGCTCCCTTTGGCTTTCCTGTTGCTGGTCCCGGTCGGTCGGCACTTGCCGTTCGGCCTGCACGCCGCGGGCAGGTGGTTCACCCGGTTGGCCGGACGTCGCTGGTTGGCCGTGCTGCTGGTCGGCCTCGGGGCGACGACCGGCTGCGTTGTGACGACGGCGGTGTACGGCCCGCCGCAGCCGAATTTCCAGGACGAGTACAGCTACCTCTTGATGGCCGACACCTTCGCCCACGGCCGGCTGACGAACCCGCCGCACCCGATGTGGGTTCACTTCGAGACGTTTCAGGTCATTCACCAGCCGACCTACGCCTCGAAATATCCGCCCGCCCAGGGCGTCCTGCTGGCCCTCGGTCAAGTCCTCATCGGCCGGCCGATCGTAGCAGTCTGGCTCAGCATGGGTCTCGCGTGCGCGGCCATTTGTTGGGCGTTGCAAGCCTGGTTCCCGCCGCGCTGGGCCTTGCTCGGCGCGGGCCTCGCTACGATCCGCGTGGTGTTTTCCGGCCACGCGGCCGTGGCCGGTGACATGACGTGGGGCTACTGGGGCTGCGCCTATTTCGGCGGTGCTTTGTCCGCCTTGGGCGGAGCCTTGTTATACGGCTCCCTCCGTCGCCTGACCCGGCAGCCGCGGACCGTCTACGCCCTCCTGATGGGACTCGGCGTGGCACTCCTTGCGAACAGCCGACCGTTCGAGGGCTTGCTCGTCAGCCTGCCCGCGGCAGCCGTGCTCCTCGGCTGGATGCTGGGCAAAAACCGACCACCTGTGACGCTGACCGCAAGGCGAGTGCTGCTGCCGCTCCTACTCGTGCTCGGTCTGATCGGCGCTGCAATGGCAACGTACAACCATGCGGTGACCGGCAGCGCGTTGCGAATGCCGTATCAGGTCCACGAGCTGGCCTATTCCCAGTGCCCCCTCTTCCTCTGGCAAGCGGAACGGCCGGAGCCGGAGTATCACCACCCGATCCTGAAGCTGTTCTGGACGGGTTGGGTCCTGGACCTGTTTCACCTTCACCAATCGTTCCCATTCTGGCTGGCGCTGACGTTCATCAAGTGCCGCCAGATGGTGCTGTTTTACCTCGGCGTTTGGCTGATGATTCCGATGTTCGGCTTGTGGCGGGCGCTGCGCGACGCCTGGGTGAAACTGGCCCTTGTCGGCTGCGGCCTGTTGTTCGGCGGGTTGACGCTGGCTTACTGCTACGCACCCCATTATGCCGCCCCCGCCGCTGTGCTGATCTACCTTTTGGTCGTCGCTTCCCTGCGACAGCTGTGGGTGTGGCACCGCAACGGTCGGCGTTTGGGAAGGTCGCTGGTGTGGGGCATCGCCCTTGGCTATCCCGCACTGGCCGCCGTCTCGACGTGGCTGGAGCCGCCCGTCCCGGCTGACGCCACGCACCTCGTCCGCGCGGGTTACCGGAAAAGCCTGGAACAACAGCCGGGCGATCACCTCGTGCTGGTGCGCTACCTGCATCCCCGGGAGCGCGGGTTGGGGCACGAGGATTTGGTCTGGAACGATGCGGACATCGACGGGGCACGGGTCGTGTGGGCCCGCGAAATGGACCCCGACGAGGACCGCAAGCTGCTGGCATACTACCCCCGGCGGCACGCCTGGTTGCTCGAGGTCGAGGTGGATAAGCATACGTTCCGGCTGACGCCGCACCCGCTGCGCGACTCGACGAACAGTCTGCCGGCACCGCCGCTGGCGCAGACGACACTCCCCAAAGAACCGGCGGCCGCGCCGACCGGCCCTTGACCTCGGTAATGGAAACTTGCCATGCAAACCTGTGAAATCCTGGCCGGTGCCAACGCCACCAACGTCGTGGCCTCGTGGGACGACGCCCACCGTTACACGCCGGCCCCGCGCCACCGCCGCCGGCTCATCCGGAACATGCTGGCCGGCCTCGACTTCGCCGACTGCCTCGACGCCGGCTGTGCGCAGCCGTTCCTGTTGCAGTCCATTGTCGAGCGCTTCGGCGTTAAAGGCTTCGGCTGCGACATCGCCGACCAGGTCATGGCCCAGAACCAGCAGGCGCTACCCGGTGCCACCTTCCAGGTCGTGGACCTGATCCGCGAAACCTGGCCGGGCGACCGCCAATTCGATCTGGTCGTCTGCTCCGAAGTACTCGAACACCTCGGCGACTGGCAAGCCGCCGTCGCGAACCTGGTGCGCATGGCCCGCAAGGACCTGCTCATCACCGTGCCGAGCGGCCCGATCCGCGCCATGGACCAGATGGTCGGCCACCTGCAACACTTCCGGGGGCCAGAGTTGTGTGCCGCCCTGGAAGCGCAGGGCTGCGAAGTCCAGCAGGTCCGCTTCTGGGGCTACCCGATGCACACGTTGTACAAGTCGTCGATCAGTGCCCTGTCGCCCGCCCAGGTCTACACCGCCTTCTCCGGCGGCGAGCGTTACGGCCCCGTCAAGAAGTTGCTGTCGCACTTGCTGTACGGCCTGTTTTTCGTCAACGACCTGTTCGACTCCGGTTACCAGTTGTTCGTCCATGCCAAGCCGCCCGTCAAGTAGCGAGGGGAGTCAACCATGATCGCGGAAGCTACACTCGAATCGCCCCCAGTCAACGGCAGCGCACCGGTTGCCCCTTCGCAAATGGCCGCGCGGCCGAAACTCACCATCGTCGTGCCGTGCCTCAACGAACAGTCGGTCATCGGCGAGTTCGTCGATTGGTGCCACGAGGGGCTACGCGCCGCGGGCGTCACCGGCCAAATTTTGATTGTGGACAGCTCGACCGACCGCTCGGCGGACATCGCGAGGGAGCACGGTGCCGAGGTGCTGAGCGTCCCGCGGCGCGGCCTGGGCCGGGCCTACATCGACGCGCTGCCCCACGTGCGCGGCGACTACGTGCTGATGGGCGATTGCGACCTGACCTACGATTTCCGCGAACTACGGCCGTTTTTGGAAAAGCTGGACGCGGGCAACGAGTTCGTGATGGGCAGCCGCTTCAAAGGCTACATCGAACCGGCCGCCATGCCGGGACTGCACCGTTACTTCGGCACGCCGGTGACGACGTTCATCCTCAATTCCATCTACGGCAGTCGCTTTTCGGACATCCATTGCGGCATGAGGGCCTTGACGCGCGACGCGCTGGGTCGCCTCCAACTCCAGTCGCAATCCTGGGAATACGCCTCGGAAATGGTGCTAAAGGCGTCGCGCCTCCGGCTGCGCACCGCGGAGGTGCCCGTCCGTTTTTACAAGGACCGCGAAGGCCGGGTGAGTCATCACAAGCGTTCGGGCTGGCTGTCGCCGTGGCTGGCGGGTTGGATCAACCTCAAGGCGATGTTCCTGTACGCCGCCGACTTCTTCCTGCTCAAGCCTGGCGTGGTGTTGTTTGTCCTGGGCCTGCTGTTGGCGACCAGTCTGCTGGGCGGGCAGTACTTCGTGGGACCAATCGGCCTGAATCTGCACTCGATGCTCCTGGGCGTGACGCTGGCGACGCTTGGCTGCGGGGCCGTGCAGATGGGCATCCTGGCCCGCACTTACTACAACTTCGATCCCGCATGGCGGCGGCGCGTGGCGCGCTGGTGGTCTTACGATCGTGGCGTGCTGTCCGCCGGAGCCATTGCCGGCGTGGGCTTCGTACTCGACGCCGCGGCGCTGTGGCAATGGATCCACGACGGCCTGCTTTTGCACGAAATTTCGTACACCGGCGTCTTCGGCCTGCTGCTGTTGATGCTGGGTTTCCAGACGTTCACGTTCACGCTGTTTTTGCAAATCATCCATCTCGGCCACGAAAGGCAGACCCCATGACGACGACCGCGACGGCCGCGCCCCCACGCACCGAATCCTACGGCGAAGCGGGCCTGACGTTCGTGGACCGCTTCGGCGTCTACTTGTCGAAGCGCGCCATCCTGCGCCGGTTGCCGTGCCGCGAGGGGCTGTCCGTGCTCGACCTGGGTTGCGGCTACCGCGCCACGCTGTTGCGCGCCCTGGCACCGCACCTCGCATCCGGGGTAGGTATCGACGTTCGTGTCGCGCCGGAAGCCCGTGAGGACGACAAGCTGTCGTTCCATGAAGCCGCCATCGAGGACGCCCTTCCCGAATTGGAGGCCGACTGTTTCGACCTGGTGTTGTTCATCTCGGTGCTCGAACACCTGGGGGACCCGTTGCCCGTTCTCGAACAGTGCCGACGGGTGCTGCGGCCGGGAGGGACGCTGCTGGTCAACGTGCCGACCTGGCGCGGCAAGGGCTTCCTGGAGTTCTCGGCGTTTCGCCTTGGGACAAGCCCGGCCCTGGAGATGGACGACCACAAGATGTACTACGACAAGCGGGATCTGTGGCCGCTCCTGGTCCGTGCCGGGTTCAAGCCGAGCCGCATCAAGCTCGCGTATCACAAGTTCGGCCTGAACCTCTTCGGGTCGGCGGCAAAGTCGTAGGTCCAGAGCTAACCGGCGCTGTGGGTCTTGGTATGGGATCAAGGGGATCCTTTTGGAGTGCGGCGTCTCGACGCTGCTTTCTTTTTTTCTTTCGCGAGGCCAGCTGCTGTTTCAAAGAAAGAAAGCGATCGTAGCCGCAAGCGGCGCGCTAGGGGGGTTCGTCGCGGGGTGCGCCACCAACCCAGCCGCGTGCGGCTTCGACGCCGCGTTCTTTTATTAATTAGCCAGGCCCCC
>JBBRLG010000545.1:0-5054 GCA_038231495.1 Gemmatales bacterium
CGCCAAAGAGCCACTGGAGCGCGCGGAGTTCCAGGTCGATGCTGCCGCGGACTTCGACCTGGGCAATGACCATCGGCGGGACCCTGAACCGGCCGATCTCTCCCCCCCCCCCCCCCCCCCCCCCCCCCCCCCCTCGTTTTTGGGGGTGCTTTTGGCCCGCCTTCTCCTGCCCTCGCTGCCCGGCCCGCCCCCCCCCCCCCACTCCAAAGGTAAAAACACCTCCCTTGATCCCGCACCAGCGAGGTCTGTCGCCATGGACCCGTCCTCCCGCGCAACCGGCCCCGATGACTGGGACGCGGTCAACCACGAAGTTGATCGCCGGTGTCAGCCGAACCGCGACGCGCCGTTGAGTACGACGGTGGACCACATTCCGGACGACCCGCCCGCCAAAGGGTCGGAAGGATTCGCGCCGCCCAACCTTCCGGAGTTTGAGATTCTTGCCGAGTTGGGTCGCGGCGGCATGGGGATTGTGTACCTGGCGCGGCGGAAGGACACGGGCGAGCACTTCGCCTTGAAAATGCTCCGTGAGGTTGCCTCCCTGGACGCCAAGGTGCGGGACCGCTTTCTCAAAGAATGTGAGGCCGCGCTGCGCCTGCGCCACGCTAACATTGTGCGCGGCTTTGAGCCGCGGCAGTTCGGCGGCGTGCCGTACCTCGTTCTGGAATACGTCAAAGGTCAAACCCTGGCCCAGAAGCTGAATCGCCAACCCCTCGAAGAACGGGCGGCGGCCAGGTTAACGCGAACGCTGGCCGGGGCGTTGGCCCACGCCCACGAAAGGGGAGTGTTCCATCGCGACCTGAAGCCGAGTAACGTCCTGCTCGATGCGGACGGCGAGCCGAAAGTGACCGACTTTGGCCTGGCGCGCCTGGTCGATTCGTCGGGGCAAACGACCGACGGGCGCGTCCTCGGCACTCCGCAATACATGGCGCCGGAGCAGGCGCGGGGCGAGAATGCGCAGGCCACCGCGGCCGTTGACATCTATTCCCTGGGTGCCACGCTCTACGAGATGTTAACCGGCCGGCCCCCGTTTCTTGCCGCCTCGGTGGCGGCTATTATCGCCCAGGTGGGAGATCGGACGCAGGCGCCAGCGCGCCCGCGCTCGCTGAACCCGGAGGTGTCGCCTGGCATTGAGGCCATCTGCCTGAAATGCCTCGAAAAAGAGCCGATCCTTCGCTATGCTTCGGCCGGCCACCTGGCCGCCGACCTGACGCGCTTCCTGGGCGGCGAACCGGTGCAGGCTCCCCTGTGGACGTGGGCGCGGGCGGGCCTCCGGCTGGCGCGGCATAACCCCCTTCCCGCCTCCTTGATGGCGTTGCTCTGCGTGGTGGTGCTGGGCAGTGCGGTCTGGTTGTTCGCGAAGTACCAGGCCGAGGCCCAGGCACGCAACCTGGCCGAATCGCGGCTTTACTACCAGACCTTGCAACGGGCCGACCTCCTCGGCGTCACCGAACCGGATGAGGCTCTCGACCTGCTGCACAACCCGACCCGGTTCCCACCGCGGTTCCGCAGTTTCGACTGGGAGATGTTGGTCCAACGCTTCGGCCCGCCGGCCCGCTCGCTGGTGGGCCACGAGCGCGACGTGTTCGCCGTCGATTTTTCGCGCGACGGCAACACCCTGGCCACGGGCGGGGCCGACAACAGCGTCCGGTTGTGGGACGTGCGCTCGGGACAAACCCGTCTGCCGTTGGTCGGGCACAAGGCACCGGTCACGAGCGTTTGCTTCGCTCCGGACGGCGGCCGGGTCGCCAGCGCGGACGGTGCCGGGCTTATCATCCTGTGGGACGCGGCCAGCGGTCGGCACCTGTTTGAACTGGGGTCCGAGACGCTGCCCGCCATAAACTGTGTGGTCTTCTCCCCCGACGGCAAGACGCTGGCGTCTGGACATAACGACGGCGTCATCCGTCTGTGGGACCTCGAACACAAGTCCCTGGCCCGGAAGCTGTCGGATCACACCCGCCCAATCAGTTCGCTCAGCTTCTCCCCCGACGGCAAGACGCTGGCGTCCGGTGCCGGCGGCTTGAAGGAGGTTGGAGGGATCCCATTCACCGAGATGCTCGGAGCGGGCGAGGTCAAGTGGTGGTCTTTGGCGGACGACCAGCCGCATAACGTGGAGGGCGTCGTTGGTGCCGTCAGCGCCGTCGCCTTCTCGCCGGGAACGGGGCAATACCTCGCCTACGCCTCGCGGGACCGGTCCGTCGCGTTGCTGGACGTGGCGCACGGGTACAAGCCCGTGGCCCACTTTGCGCGCACGGCCGGCAGCGCCAGCCTGGCGTTTAGCCCCGACGGCACGTTGCTGGCCGTCGGCAGCGAGAACGACTCGACGAACAGCGACGGCGAGTCGATGGCTACGATTCGGGTCTACGACGTGGAGTTTCGGACCGAGCGCTGCCAATTGCGGGGGCACCCGAAGTGCGTTCATGCCGTCGCCTTCGCGCCGGTCGCCCAGGGCGGTCGGCCATTGTTGGCGTCGGCCGGTTGCGACGGTTCCTTGCAGTTGCGCCCGTTGCCCGTCGGGCGGGAGAGTGTCGAACTCCCGTGGCCGGCCGGGGGAACGTCCGCGGACGAGCCGTCGGCCGTCGCCCTGTCTGCCGACGGCCGACGGTTGCTCGCCGCGCACGACCGCGACGCCGTGGTCTGGGATCTGTCCACCCTCGACGCGCCGCGCGTCCTGCGCGAACTGCCCCGGCAAACGGCTCCGCTGCCCGGACACACGCAAACGATCAAGGCGGTGGCGTTGAGCACCGACGGCCGGCGCGCCGCGACGGCGGGTCGGGATACGACCATTTGCCTCTGGGACCTGGCCGCGCCGGCGGCGCCGCCGCTGGTTCTGCGGCACGGTGCCGTCGTCACGTCCCTGGTTTTCCTGCCCGACGGCGAGACGTTGGTAAGTGGGGGCGAAGATCATCGGGTGAAACTCTGGGACGCGCAGGACGGCCAAACGAAGGGGGAGTTGGAAGGTCGTTCGGGGCCGGTGGTAAGCCTGGCCGTCAGCCGGGACGGCCGCTTCCTCGCCACCGGCGGGGATTGCGGGAACGCCGGCGAGGTGCTGCTGTGGGACGTGCGTCGCAAACGGTTGCTCAAGCGGTTGGAAGCGCCCGGCGGCATCGAGCCGGTAAACGGCGTGGCCTTTAGCCCGGACGGCAAGACCCTTGCTTCGGGGCACAACGGCGGCAGCAGCCGGACGGGCGTTGTTCGGGTGTGGGACGTGGCGGGGCAAGGTCTGCTCGCGTCGTGGAAGGTGGAGCGCGGCGCGGTGCAGGCACTCGCTTTCGCCCCCGACGGCCGCTCGCTGGTGACGAGTTGTTGCCCGGACCAAAAATCGCCGTCGGTCGTGCAGTTTTGGGACCGCTCGGGCGAGGAGCGGCTGCTGTTACGCGGCAGCACCGGGCACGTTCAAGGACTGAGTTTCGCGGCCGACCCCGTGCGTCGGTTCGCCACGATACGCCCAAACGGCACGGCCGTCGTCTGGGAAGGTGTTGAAGGATACGGACCAGATTGATCCGAGGAGGATTACGCGGTGACTGTTACCCCTCGCGCATTGGGGGTCGTCCTGATGACGGCCCTCGGCTTGCCGGCCCTGCTCCTGATCGCGGTGCTGGCGGTGGTGAAATGGTGGCCGACGCCTCTATTGCAGCCGACCCCTCCAGGGCCGGCGCTGCCGGAGTTGGCGACGGACCAACTGCGCTTTCTGCCGAAAGAAACCAAGGTGGTGGTCACGATCAACGTCGCCGCGCTGCCGCGGGAAGACCAGGCGGCCTGGCAGCGCATGGGCGAGCGCCTCTACAGCGCCCACCTGACCCCCGGGTTGGACGCCCACGAGCCGGCGGCCGTGCGCGACGTGACTACCGTTACCATCGGCATGCCCCACGCTGGCGCGGCCAGTGGCACGATTATCGTTCGGGGCAAGGTGGACGGCAAATTGCTGGCGACCCAGGCGCAGAAATGCGGGCTGCGGCCGGCGGTCGACGGTCGCGTGCCGATCTTCCACCGCACGGTCGGGACAAACAGTCCCGCCCTGCCGCTGCCCGAATCGCTGTCGTCCGGGCTGAACAGCGGACTGTTGGGAGGTGATATTTGGTTCGCCGCCGTGGACGACGAAACCCTGATCGTGGTCGTGCCACCCCGAGAATTGTTGAACCCGCTGAAGTTTTTGTTGCCGTCCGCGGAGCCGCCGGGAATGCTGGCCATGCAGGGCGCCGCGAAGGCCCAGCCGAAATCGACTCCGCCGAGCATCTCCTCCGAATTGCAAACGTTGTTAAAGAATCTGGACCCGCGGGCGTGGCTGTCGTTCGTCGTCATGGACGACGCCTTACAGCCGTTAATAGCGCGGGCCGATGCGGACTTGAACGAAACGTTCAAGCGGTGGAAGCACGTCGTCGCCACCATGCGCGAGGACACGGATTCCGAATTGACCATCGTGGCGACGGGGAAAGACATTGAGGCGGCCAAGCGCATGGAAGAAGACGCGAAGGCGAACGTCGGCATGCTCGACAGTAGGGTCGTGGACCTGACCGCGAATCCCACCGAGCGGTCCGCGCTGAGTGAGCTATTCCGGTCGATCGCGGTAACGCGTGACGAGACGGTGGTCACGATAAAAATGCACATCGCCGCCAAGAAGGCGCGCAACATATTCGGATTGAAGCCGGCCTCCTGAGCCGCCTGTTTTCGCCAGGCCGTCGCGTTGGAATCCCGATCAATTCGACGCCCGCTCCGTTTTGTCTAGCGCACCGCCGTGTTACAATTTGGGCATGGCCAAAACAAAGGAAAACAGTAACCGTTCACCGCGGTGGTGGGAGTCGGACAGAAATCGCCATCCCGTGCTGGGAATTTTCCGGGTGCGCGGCAGCGCAGGACTCGCGTCACCGTTCGTTTCTGCCGGACTCACCTTGTTTCCCTTCGGGGCGACGGACGCGGAAACGAACTTTTTCGTCCTAAACGTCAGCGGGCTAATGCTTTGAGAAAGTTCGTTTCCGCACCCCCTGGCACACCCCCCCCGGAGTTGACCACCAACGGCACGGTCCTTGGGGCAGGCGGTAGGGCCGTTGGCGCGCGGC
>JBBRLG010000546.1:0-5053 GCA_038231495.1 Gemmatales bacterium
AGGCAGCGGGATGCGTTGGTTGGTCGAGGGAGCGGCCCACGTAGCACCCTTACGCGCGTTGTACCAGTCCGGCGTGGCCGCTTGGGAGGCCTTCTTCGACATGGCGGCTTGATTCGACACCTACGATTCCCACTCACACCCTGTGCTTTGGGTGTGCCAAATTTTTCGGGACCGTGTGGTGGTCGCCGGGGGGAGTCGTCCGCCTCGCCGCGCGTGCCAATCGTTGTCCAACCGCGACCTCTTTGGATGACGACCGGGCCTGTCCGACCCAACCACGCCAATCAACATATGGCGAGGGTCGAACCGCTTTGGCGCAAACGCCATTCGCAAGCCAGCCGTAAACCCTTTATCAGTAGTCTCTTACGCATCAGCACCGACGCCGGATCGACCCTCGCCAATCTCGACCCTCGCCACGAATTTAACATTGGCGAGGGTCGGCCTTTCCGGGTGTCGTTCGCGTCCGCCAGCGGACGCATGCGCACGCGCAAAAGCTGCCATGGTCGCTGAATGGCTCTCCTCTCACCTCGTGGGAGAGGGCAGGCAGCGTTTCGCTCCCCGAAAGAGTTGCCACACCCTGTGCTTTAGAAACCGTGGCGAGCGGCGGTCGAAAGTCCCCCCTGGTAGTGTCGGGGGCGTGCGGTAGGCACGGCGGACTTTCGTCCGCCGCTCGCCTTAATTTTGCAAGGCACCTCCGCAGCATCCACCCCATTTTCTCGTTTCAAAGCACCAGGTCGATCCGGGCCGGCGGGCGGTTGCCGCGGCGTTCCAAGGCCAGCATCAGTCCGGCCCCGGCGATCGCGGCCAGGTGCAGGGCGATGATGATTTTCAGGTAAAGCGTCCGCGTCACGACCGCGGCCGCCTTGCCCTTGAGTACTTTGAGCTTCATCTCATCGATTGAGTCGCGGCTTTCCTGTTTCTCAAGCTTGGCGAACTTCTCCGCCTCCCAGGTGTAGACGCTCTTTTCCAGCGGGAACCAAACCAGGAGTTGTACGCACAGGAGCAGGAAGACGAGCAGGTTCAAAACCGCCACCAGGCCCCAGCGCCATTGCATGAACGGCTCGACCGTCGGCGGCAACTTGAGCTTCAAAAACGGCAGCACCGCGCAGCCGACCGTGACCGCGACGGTCAGCAACAGGAGCGGCATATAAAGCAGCATCAAAAAGCCGAAGCCGGGCCGGAAGTTTTTGAGGTTCTCGTTCTCGGCAAGTTCTGCCGTCGTCGGGAAATGGAAGTCTTTAACGTTGGCGTCCTCGGAATACCCGCCGTAAACGACTTCCCAGATGCGCTGCGACACGGCCATCTGGCCACCGGGGTAAACGCCGATGACTGGGCTAATGAGGACCAATGCGAGGACCAGGAATACTGCAACCGGCGCGATCCAGCGCACGATTTCCGGCTTGATCCAGACCGAGAACGTCAGCGGTCCGCTCGGGGGCGGCGGCGGCGGCGTGCCGGTGAACGAGGTCCCCGGCGGCGACGTGGCCGCGGTCGAGGTCAACGGCGGCACGGCGGGCGAGGAAAGTAAGTTGGCCGGGGCCGTCGAGGTCGAGGTCGTTACCGGCGCTTCGACTTGCACGGGGTAAGTCTCCGCCTGCGCCGGCGGCGGGGACGGGGGCGGCATCGTCAGAGTCGCGGCGGTCGAGGCGGGCAGACCGGGAACGGTGAAGGTGCCGCTGCATTTCGAGCATTTCATTAGTTGCCCGGCGTACTGCTCCGGCACGTTGAGCATTTGTTGACAGTTGGGACATAAAAGGTTCATGGAGTGCGGTCCTGCTTGAACGAAGATTGCGGTTCCGACGGAATAAACGCGGGCCGTGGCCACCGGGGACACTCGGCAAATGATAACGGCGTTCGCCGGGAGAATAAAGCCGGGAAAGCGCGATTATTCGGCGTAGACGGTCACGGACGCGCCTGCGCATGCTGCCGAAACGCCTCCGGCAGGTAGTCGAGCAGGTCGGACGCCACCAGGGACGGTTCGCCCAAAGTGTCGCGGGCCAGGTCGCCGGCCAGCCCGTGCAGGTAGACGCCCAGCTGCGCGGCCGCGAACGGCTCCAACCCCTGCCCGACGAGCGCACCGATCAACCCGGCCAGCACGTCGCCGGTGCCGCCCGTCGCCATGCCGGGGTTGCCGGTGGCGTTGACGTAGACCCGGTCGCCGTCGGTCACAACGGTGCCGTGGCCCTTGAGGACGACCACGACGTTATGTTGTTCGGCGAAATGCACCGCGGATTCTTGCCTGTGGGTCTGAATTTCCGGGATCGACGCCCCGGTCAGCCGTGCGAACTCGCCGGGGTGCGGCGTCAGGACCAGTGGCCGCTTGTTCCCTTTTAACACGTCCAGACGTTTTGCCAGGGCGTTGAGGCCGTCGGCGTCGAGGATCAACGGTGCCGCGTCCGCGCGGAGTATCTCGGCCAGCACGTCCGGCAAATCCGGATTCTGCCCCAGGCCCGGACCGAGGACCGTCGCGGTCTCGCCTTTGAGCAGTTCGAGCAGTGCCGGCAGCGCCTCCTTGCCCAAACGCCCCTCGCCGTCGCCGGGCAGCGCAGCGGTCAGGTAGCACTGGTTGGCGGCGGCGACGAGCGGCCAGATGCCTTGCGGCACCGCAACCTTCACCAGCCCGGCCCCGCCGCGCAGGGCCGCGGACGCACACAACACCGCCGCCCCCGACATGCCGCGGCTGCCGGCGACGACGAGGACGCGGCCGAACGTTCCTTTGTTGGCGTCCACCGGCCGCGGTCCCAGGCGGGGTAGTTCGTCAATAATGCGCATCGGAAAGCACCTCGTCAGGCCCCGCGTGTTACGCGGAACGCTAAATCCGAAGAATGGAGCTGTGCCGATTAACCAATACCCGCCGAGGCCGCGCAATGCAACGGACAACCGACGGCGGCGGTGGCCGATGCCTGCCTGGCGGCTCACGGAATGCTTGACAACCCGTCGCAGCGGCCATAGCCTGGGGACTCAGAGTCGTCGCCGCGGCGATTCCCTGAAAGATCGGCCGCGCCGCGACGAAATACTCCCGAGGGCCGTTGGCCTCGTAATTGCTGAGAGAAAACGCACGCAGCCTTGACGCGCAAAACAACCGACGAGAGACGAACCATGTCCGACGCCACGTCACAACCGCCGCCGCAGCCGCCGCCGTTTACCCACCCGAACCCCGCAGCACCGGAAGAGTATGCGCTGACCATCGTCAGCCATTCTAACCTTTTCTACTGGTGGCCGGTGTGGGCGGTCAGCATCCTTCTCGGCTTCCTGACGATGATCGAAAGCAACGCCCTGGCCGTGGTCCCGAGCGAAATGCAAGTGGCCCACAAAGCCACCGTCACGCTCGCGGACGGCACCAAGGTGGAAAACCAGGCCGTCCTTTACGGCAAAGACCCGCAAAAGGATATCAACGACGAGGCGAACAAGTTGCAAAAGCCGAGTGTGCGCATCTCCCGGCACAAGAGCTACGGCGTGGTGTTCACCTTCGTTTTGCTCCTGGTCATCTTCATCACGAACGTGCCGTTGCGCGGCATGTGGTCGCTGGTTGCGATCATTCTGGTGGCGTTCGTCATCCTGTTGTTCGCCTATTTCGGGGTGTGGGATAAGGTGTTCGCCGTGCTGGAATCGCTGGACATCCGCATCAACGAGGGCGGTTACTTCATGATCGGCGGCAGCCTGTTCGTGTTGTGGATTGTGACATTCCTCTTCTTCGACCGCCAGGTGTACATCACGGTGACGCCGGGCAACTTCAAGGTTTGCACGGAAGTCGGCGGCGGCGAAAAGGTGTACGACACTGCCGGCATGCAGCTGGAGAAGCACCGCAGCGACCTGTTTCGCCATTGGGTTTTGGGCATGGGGTCAGGCGATCTGACGGTGAACACCTCGGGCGCGACGAACGCCCACATCGAATTGCCGAACGTTCTGTTTGTTGGCAAAAAGGTGCAGGAGATCGAGAACCTGATCAAGCGGAAAACGGTGGTCGAGACGCGCGGTTAAGGGACGCCGGGGGCAGACGAAACCGGGCGCTAGGCTATAATGCCGGTTGGAAACGGCGTGGCCCGAGTCGCGGCGTTCCGGGAGAGGTGACCGAGCGGGTAGTGCTAGGTAGGATCTCGCGATCTTTCCCCCCCTCCAAACCGGACATGCGACTTTCACCGCATCCGGCTTTCCAGGAATAGTCACGCTACTCCAGAAGGGCAGACCAGACGAGATGTCTTTGTGTCTCAGGGACGCACCAAGGAATCCGCATTACGCGGCCCTCGACAGATCTGCAATTTCCCTGGGAGGTCGGTTGACTCCTGTGTGGAAGTAACGGCGGGCATTCCATGCACCATACGCTCCGTTACGTCGTTGCTGTTCCCTGGCGGACCTTCGCCCTGTACGCCCCCTTACAGAGCGTCGTTTGGCTACTACGCCGCCTCCGCCCTCCACGGCGTCGGCTGGCATTTTCACGTCTGCTGGCATGGTTGGAATCCATGTGCAGATGCAACACCGTGGATTTCCCAAGTTCCGTCATAACAGACGATAGAACCCTTAGCTGCCTGCTCCACGCCGGGTGGTTTTGGAGACAACACCTTCGGGGTTCGGAGACCGAAGGCCCACCACCGTACCGATTTTGGTCCAGGGGTATCAGCCGTTTCACCTGTTCTTGGTGACGACGCGCGCACAGGTTTCTCGCGTCAGCATAGGTTCAGGGTTCGACAGGCAATCGCCTTCGGCTGGCAGATGCTGTTCTTTGTCAGCAGGCTTCCCACCCTACCCCCTGCCAGGGGATAACGCAGGCTGCTCTACCCTTACTCCGTTGTCCTGGCGTAACTCGTTTCAGAGCAATCTGTTATGACGTTAAATGGCGCACCCGAACGTTAAAGCTCAGCAGCGGCGGGGCACCGGAGAGCTGGGAGTCGTGGAAACGAATCATGCCCCGCCGTCTGCTGCAGCGCCTGGTTCGTTTCCCTCGCAGGGTTCCCCTGCCCCACAGTGCCGGGAACTTCGGGTCTGGTTCTGCTCTCCTCATTCTCCTATCCTATCTGCGGCGTCCGGTGTCGATGCCCGTTACGTTTCTGGTGCCATG
>JBBRLG010000547.1:0-5044 GCA_038231495.1 Gemmatales bacterium
GCCTCGCTCACGAACACCTCATCCTCCGTCAGCTCATGAAACCCGATCATCTTCGGAGAGCTGAGGCGCAGCTTGTTCGCCTTACCTTCGCCTTGAACGGTGATGAGGCTCGTCGCGCCATTGTCCCTGATCGTCGCCTTGTGCCCAGGCAAAACCGTCAGTTCCTTGGCGGTGAAGAGCTGCTCGCCATGCACTTTGCCATACACGATCCACTTGTCGATGAAGCCGTCTTTTTCCGAGCCCGCAGCGACCATCGGCTCAAGGTAATGGTTCTCCTTAAAGTGCGGGTCGACGTTGGCTTCCCAATCGAGCTGCTCGACGATGAAATCCAGGTCCTTGTGCTTCTCCTTGGGCATATCCTTAACGAGCAGCGCCCACGGCACCTCGCGGCCTTCGACGAGCGATTGGTACATGCCAAACACGTCGGAGCCCCATTGCGGCTCGTACGTGCAGAGCGAGCCGGGCGCGTGCAGGATGCACGGATGGATCAGCCACCCAGTGCCCGGCTTGAGGCGGAACGCGTACGAAAGATCGAGGATCCCGTTGTCCCCCCTGTTCCAATCTTCTAGGCACTTGCGAACCTGCCCCTTGGTCGTGCCGGGCGCGAAGCCCATGAACGTGTACGGGAAGTTGTTGCCGGTCGCGTTGTGCTGCGGCGGGAAATAGTAGCTTTCCGGCTTGCCTTCCTGGCCGACGAGCGCCGCCTGCTGGCGGTTCTGGTGCATGTGGTGGGGGATCGGCCCCATGTTGTCGAAAAACTTGGAGTAAACGGGCCACTTCTTATACTTCGACCAGATCGAGTCGCCGATGATTTTGCCCCCCAGTTCCGCAACCGCGTCCGCGAGCGTGAATCGCTGCCCGTTGTTTACGACGTAGCTGAGGCCTTCATCGGCAGTGCGGTTGTCGTTCGCGCAAGGGGTCGTGGAACCGAACCATCGCTCGTCGATGCCCCCGCGATTGAGGCCAAACGCGTAAAGATCCTTGGGGTCAAGCTTGAGGCGCTTGCCCGGTTGCAGGAACGACCGCGGCACCCAGCAGGGGGCCAGCCGCAGCAGCCCGCCCGTGTCGTTCAGGGCGGCCTCGGCGGCTTGCTTGACGTTGCCGGTGAGGGTCTTGAGCTGTTTCACAGAGGTGAAGGACATGTCGCGCCTTTCGAGTTGGGTGTGACGAACGCGAATTCTAATGAAACGGCATCGAATGAAAACCCTCGCTCCAGGGCGGCATTTCGTGGCATGGGGCGCGTCATCTCACATCCTCTTATGAAACTTTGACCAGAATTTTCTTGCGGTGGGACTGTGCGGCCTGTACCGTCTGCGCGGTCACATGGATGTGGCCGTTTTAACGGGCTAGGGCAAGCGGTAACGATTATCCTGCCATTTCCCAAAGGGCCAACGCCATAGCTTCGACAATTCGGTCCGATCCTCGAACAGGAGTGTTGTAATGCGCGCAGCCTCTCCGCAGCCTCGCTGAGCCGCAAGAAAAACAAGTCGGGTAGAAGCAGCCGTCGCCGCGGTGCGCCGGTCAGCGCCGCCGAGGCGCTGGAGCGCCGCGTGATGCTGGCGGCCGCGATCCCGGCCAACACGCTGGCCACGTTCGACGGCACGTTGGCCCCTTCGGGCGCGCGGCAGACGCCGATCCACCTCAACGCCGGCGCATTCACCCTCAACACCGCCGGCTTCGAGACGCTCGGCTTCCAGGTGGTGACCCCCGCCGGTTCCACGCTCGAGCCCGGCGCCGTGCAGATCAAGACCGCCGCCGGAGCCGCCCTCGCGCCGCTGTACGTCAACGCCGACCTGGCCAACAAGTTTCAGAGCGTCGCCCTCTACAAACTGGGCCTCGGCGACTACACGTTCAGCCTCGCCGCCGACCGCGGCACGTCCGGCGCTTACCAGATCCAGGTCTTCCTGAGCGGCGACGCCACCGGCAACCTCCTGGTCGACGCCGCCGATGCCGCCGTCATCCGCTCGGCGTACGGCAAGTCGGCCGGCCAGGCGGGCTTCGTTGCCGAGGCCGACGCCAACAAAGACGGCGTGATCAACGCCTTCGACTTGTCGCAATGGCAGTCCAACCAGCGCCAAGCCACGACCGTCCGGCTGCTGCCGCTCACCGCGACTCTCGCCCCGTTGGCCGCCGCCACGCTTCCCGACGGCTCGCTGTTGACCAACGCCCAAGCCGCGCAGGTTACCGGGGCCACCACCGCCGGCGCGAATGTCGCCGTCGAGAACGCCGCCACCGGCCAGGTCAGGGCCTCGATGACCGCCGCCGTCGGGGGCGCATACACCATCGCCCTTTCGCTGGTCGAAGGGTCCAACGCGCTTCAGGTCCACGCGACCGATTCGTTCGGGCAGGACCGCATCCTTCCGCTCTCAGTCCAACTCGACACCCAGGCTCCGGCGCTCGCCAGCTTTGGCCTCGCCCCGGCCGGCGCATCGCTCGGAGCCAATACCCGCGCCGCCACCGTCACGCTCTACGGGGCCACCGAGCCGCGCGCCGCCGTGAAGTTGCTGTCCGCCGGCGGCGCGACGCTCGCCACCACCGCCGCCGACGCCTCCGGTAACTTCTCGTTGGCCGATGTCCCGCTCGCCGTCGGCGTCAACGCCTTCACCGTCCGCACCACCGACCTCGCCGGCAACTCCACCGACACCCCCGAGTCCGTCCTGCGCGCCCCGACCGCGATCGCATCAACCACCCCCGCCAACGGCGAAGAGGGCGTCGGGCTCGAGCGCACCGTCACCGTCAACTTCTCCGACAAGGTAGACCCGGCCACCGTCACGGCAAACGCCTTCTACCTGATCGCCAACGGCCTGCGCGTGCCCGGCACCATCCGCGTGTCGGCCATCGAGCTGTTCGCGACGTTCGTCCCGACCAACCCGCTGCCCGCCGCTACGGAAGTTCGCGCAGTGGTCGACGGCGGCATCATCGTCGCCCGCGACGGCGCCCACCTCGATGCCGACGGCGACGGCCTGCCCGGCGGCACCGCCACCGCCGATTTCCAAACCCTGCCGATCACCCGCATCGCCGGCACCGACCTGTTCGGCTACATCTACGATGCGTTCAACAAGGACGCCAACGGCAACAACATCCCGGTCATCGGCGCCACCGTCCGCGTCGACGCCCTGCCCGGCGTCACCGCCGTCACCGACGCCACCGGCTACTTCCTCCTCCGCGACATGCCCGCCCCCGGCTTCTTCGTCCACGTCGACGGTTCCACCGCGATCAACGCCCCCGCCGGCACCACTTATCCCTCCGTCGGCAAGGAATTCCACAGCGTCCCCGGCCAACGGGTCCAACTGACCACGCCGGACGGCCACACCTTCAACGTCTACCTGCCGCCCATGGCCGCCAGCGACATCGTGCCGCTTTCGCCCACGCACGACACGATCGTCGGCTTCGGCGCGGCCGGCAAGGCCGAGCTGGCGCAGATGCTGCCGAACCTCAACCCGGCGGTGTTCGACTTGCTGAAGGTGGATTATCCCGCCGGCTCGGCGATGGACCATCAAGGGAACATGGCGACCTTCGCGACGGTCATCCCCGTGCCGCCCGACCGGCTGCCGGCGCCGCTGCCGCCGGGGCAGAACCCGAAGCTGGTCATCTCGATTCAGGCGCCGGGGGCTACGACGTTTGACACGCCGGCTTCGGTTACTTTTCCGAATCTTGAAGGGCTGGCACCGGGGGAGAAAAGTTTGATCTGGAGCTTCGATCACGATGCGGGTGCATGGAAGGTCGTGGGGACCGGGACCGTTAGCGCAGACGGGACGAGCATCGTGTCGGACGGCGGGGTAATTCGCGCACCGGGCTGGCACTTCACGATTTCTGGCACGCAGACCCAGTTTTCGATCGGCCATCGAAATGGCGGCTGTGGTACGGGCGACGACGCCGACAACGAGTTTGACAACCTACTCCGCACGCTCGAGTTATTAACGGGCGAGCCCATAGAGGCGGTGCTCCAAGCCAACGTGCTGGCCGGCGCAGCCGTAAATGCGGCAGCCACCGGTGGCCAGGTCGGTGTCGTCGTGCCGTTCTACACCAAGTATCTGTTCGGCGACGGTTCTGACGACAACGAGAACACGGGGAGCGCGCTGTCGGACGAGCTAAAGAGCGTCATCCAAGAAGCGGTTGGCAAACAGGTGCAGCAGCAGGCCAATGGCGGAGCGGTCAGAGGGTCGGTGATTCAAGTTCCCAACGGCACCTTTTATTTTACGAAAGGGAACCTAGGCACCGTCGTCCATGGTAGTCAGAGCGGATCGATCGAGCTTAGCGGTTTCAGCGCCAGCGGTTCGATTCCCGTCGAGGGACAGGGCGGGAATGGCTCTTGGCACGCAACGGTGACGGCAACGATCTGCGATGAGTTCGGCTTCGGGCTCAACGACATCACCGGCCATGCCGCCGTCGCGTTCCAAAAGTGGAAGGCAGCGTTCGCCAGCCTGCTCTCGCTGAACTTCTCGGCGGCAAAGACGCAAGCGATTGACGCGCTCAAGGAAACCGGAGGCTCTGAGGTGAGCCTCGCGGCTTATCTCATCCAACACTATGGGTCCGCCGTTCCTTACAAGATAAACGTCAGCGTCAGCGGAGGCGTTTCGGGCACGTTCACTATCCCAAAAGGGTACAAGGACGTGGTGATTGAGAATGCCCCACAACGGCGGCAGGTGGCGGCACGTCCTTCAGTTGCAGCGGCCGCGGCACCTTCGGGATTCGCGGGATTTGGATCTGACCCCGCCGTCTACTACCGGTATGTCATGAGCAACGGCTTGGAGGTCTCGGGCAAATTCAACCCAGACGGCGCGCCCGCGAATATTGTCTTGGCGCCCGATACGCCATTCACCGCCACCTTCTATCAGCCCAAGACAAACTCAAGCACTGTTCTATCCGGGACTACCTCGAAGAGCGGGAACGCGACACTCTTCCTAAACTCGCCTTTGAGCCAAGCGGCTGACCAGTCACGGATAATCCTCGATCAAGTAGGAGGCACGGACTCCGACGGCGACGGCATTCCGGATGTTGGCGAGGTCGCGCTGGGATCAAACCCCAGATCGTCCGACTCCGA
>JBBRLG010000548.1:0-5038 GCA_038231495.1 Gemmatales bacterium
CCCCCCGCGGTGCCGCTTCCCGCGGGGGTTTCCCCCCCCGACGCTCGCCAAGGGATTGGTGACTCTCATTCGCCCGCCTTCTTTGTTTGCAATGTTTCCCCGCTGGCATCCGCCAGCAACAACGGCCGCAACTCGCCCGCCAGGAACACCGAGCCGGTAACGCAAAGCAAATCATCGACGCCAGCCAGCGCCCGCGCGCCCTGCCACGCCTCCGCCGGCGTCGCACACGTCGTCGCGGGCTTGTCGCCGGCGGCGCGCCACCAAGCGAGTAGCTGGTCCGGAGCGATGCTGCGCGGGTTGTCGGTGTAGCGCGTCAGAAACGCCTGGTCGAACAGCGGCGCCAGAATCCGAAACATGCCGGGCACGTCCTTGTCACTGCTGCCCGCGAACAGTAGCACGCGCCGCGCCGGCGGGAACGACGTGCGCAGCGTCTCGGCCAACGCCTCCGCCGATGCGACGTTGTGGGCACAATCCAAAACCACCAGCGGCCGCCGACTCATCAGTTCCATGCGGGCCGGCCAAATCACCTGGCCCAGCCCCTCCGCCACGGCGGCGTCGGGGACGTGGAAACCGCTGGCGCGCAGGATTTCGACGCAGGCAATCGCCACCGAGGCGTTCGCCGCCTGGTGCTCGCCCAGCAGGTTCAACTCCATTGCCGGCCAGCGGCGGGTGCGCGTCGTCACCTCCACGCGCGGCCGGCGCAGGGCGTCGGCGGTCACGGAACCCGCTTCGTAGCGGTAGTGGAAGTCGATACCGAGTTGCGCGAGGGGCGCGGCGCGTTCCCGGCTGACCTGTTCGATGACCGCGCGCGCCTCCGGCACCGTCACGCCGCTCACGACGGGGCGCCGGTGCTTGATGATGCCGGCCTTCTCGCGGGCGATGCTCGTCAGGCGGTTGCCGAGCTGCTTCGTGTGGTCGAAGCTGATGCTCGTGACCACGGCCAACACCGGGTCGCACACGTTTGTCGAATCGAACCGGCCGCCGAGGCCCACCTCCAGCACCGCCGCCTCGACGCCGCGGCGGACGAAGTGCAACAGGCCCACCGCCGTCGCAACTTCAAAGAACGTCGGCAGGGGGTACGCCGAGCGCGCCACGTTGCCCACGCAATCGCGCACTTCACCGAGCAGGACCGTCAGCTCCGCCGCCGTGATCGGGCGGCCGTCCACCTGGAAACGCTCTTCGACGCGGCACAGGTGCGGCGACGTGAACAGGCCGGTGCGGTAACCGCCGGCGCGCAGGACCGCGGCGAGCATGGCCGCCGTCGAACCTTTACCCTTGCTGCCAGCGACGTGCAGGATGCGCAGTCGGCGTTGGGGGTTGCCGAGCCGGGCTAACAGGGAGCGCATGCGGTCGAGTTTGAGGTCTTCGGCGGACGGCGTGCGTTGTTCGTAATTGATGAGGGCGTACCAGAACGCCCTGGGGTCGTCCGGGAGGGTGACGGAGGATTGGTCCATGTTCGGGCACACGCTTACCCCTGCTCCCCAGGGCACGTGGGGCCATGCGGCAACCTCACACCCGGCCCGCCACGGGCAAGATCGCCATTTCGAGCCAGTAACGCCGGATCGTCTGCAACACCTGCACGAACTTGGCGAAATCCTGCGGCTTCTCAATGTAAGTGTTGCCGCCGGCGGCGTACACGGCGCGCACGTCCTCCGGTCGCCGCGACGTGCTCAGCACGACGACCGGAATGGTGTTCAGGCCGGGCCGCGAGCGGATGCGCACCAGCACTTCATGACCGCCGACGCGCGGCAGGTTCAAGTCGAGCAAAATCAAGTCCGGGCAGCGCCAGTTGGGATCGTCCGCGTGCGGGCCACAACGGAACAGGTAGTCGAGCGCCTCCTGGCCGTCGCGCAGGACGATCAACTCCACGGCAAATTCGGTCTCCCGCAGCGCCCGTTGCAAGATCGTGATGTCGGCTGGGTTGTCTTCCACCAGCAGAATGGTGTGCGTCGGTTTCATCGCAGCGTCCGCAAATCTTCGTAACCATCCAGCAACGGCGCGAGGGCGGCGCGAATCGTTGTACTCTCTTCCGAACCGACCAGGCGATCCATCTGGTCCGCCAGCGCCGTCGCCAGCAAGAAGACCATTCCAGGGGGGCGAATGAGTGCGTCCCAGTCCGGTGGGAAGGGCATTTCCTCTGCGACCGTGCCGTCGGGGCCGTGAAGCGCATCCGGGGGGGCGGCGGCGACTTGCCGGAGGGCACGGCGAACGATAAGGCGCGTGACATCCAGACCAACCCGCCGGACCAGCACGCGGTACAGGCCCAGGTTGAGCACGTCCATCCAGTTTTTAGGAGGTGGCAGCGGCGTGTCAACCGGCCCGCGCGAATTTATTGCCGAGACCGCTTGCGGCGGTCGGCCCGTGTGCAGCAAAACCTCGCTGACACGTCGTTGCCACCGGACGGGGTCGGACAGCAGATCCTTGGACACGACGTAATCCGCCCCGGCTTCCAGGCCCGCCACCACGTCGCCCGGCACGCCCCAGTGGGTGAACAGTGCGACGGGCTGCGAACGCAGCGGCTCGGCCGCCGCCCGCAAGAGCCGGCACAACTCGACGCCGCTGACCGGC
Source organism: Gemmatales bacterium (assembly GCA_038231495.1). Classification (GTDB taxonomy): domain Bacteria; phylum Planctomycetota; class Planctomycetia; order Gemmatales; family Gemmataceae; genus JBBRLG01. The sequence continues at coordinate 2,569 of JBBRLG010000548.1, forward strand.
GGCATCTGCATGTCGAGCAGGACAAGAGCGGGTCGCGTCGCCTGTAAGAACGCCCACGCCTCCGCGACGCCGGGACACGCATCGAGGCGGTAGCCGGCCCGCTTGCACAGGAGGGCGACGAGGATGCGCACGTCGGGCGAGTCGTCCACTAATAACAGGTGTGCGTCGGGCATGCAGTCCTCGTGCTTCAGAGTCGTGCGCTTTTAGGCGAGCCGGGAGCGTCAGCGATCGGAGTAAGTTTCCGGGAGACACTCCGGTCGCTGACGCTCCCGGCTCGCCAATACCTAGGGGACTCTCAAGGTTCAACCGCTTGTTGTTCGGCGGGGGCGTGCGCCGGGCCGGAAGACCCCCCGCGCCCTTGCGCCCGTCCGCCTGGCGCGGCAGGGTGAAAAAGAACGTCGAACCCCGCCCCTCCGCCGACTGCACCCACAAACAGCCGCCGTGGGCATCGACGATTTTCTTGCAGATCGCCAGGCCGGCGCCGGTGCCCTCGTACTCCTCGCGGCGGTGCAGGCGGCGGAACATGCCGAAGATCTGCTCGTGGTACTCCGGGGCGATGCCGATGCCGTTGTCGCGCACGAACAAGGTGGCGAACGGCTCCCGGTCGGCGACCGCCCCGATCACGACCTCCGGCTGCGGGTTCTGATTGTACTTGAGCGCGTTGCCGATCAGGTTGCCGAGCAGCTGGATGACGCCTTCCGGGTCGCCGATGACCGGCGGCAACTCGCCCTCGACCCGTACCACCGCCTTGCGCCGCTGGATCAGGTCGCCCAGGTCGCCCCGCAACACGCCCAGCGCGTCGCCCCAGGCGAACGGCCGCGGCGTGTTAATGACGCGCCCCGCCCGGCTCAGCGACAGGAGGTCGTCGATCAGAATGCCCAGGCGGCGACTGGCCTCGATGAGATGGTTCAAGTATTCGTGGCCGTCGCCGACCAGGACGTTGCCGTAGTCCTGGGCCAGGAAAGTGCTGAACGCCTGCAACGTGCGCAGCGGCTCCTTGAGGTCGTGCGAGACGACGAAGGTGAACTCCTCCAGTTCCTGGTTGATGCGCCGCAGGCTGTCGTTGGCCTCGGCCAACTCGTGGGCTTGATTGGTCAGGGCGTTGGCCAGCCGTTTGCGCTCGGTCACGTTGTGGGCGGCGCTGCGCGATCGGACGAAGAGGCCTTCCACGTCCTTGATCGGCGCGGTCACGATCCACACGTCGATGACGGAACCGTCCGCCTTAACCCACCGGGTTTCCAGCTCGCCGGCCCGTTGAAAAACCAGCGGGTCCCGCTGGAAGGCGGCCTGGCAATCCGGCGGCAGCAGGTTCGTGAACGGCTGCCCGAGCAAGCTTTCGCGCGGGTAGCCGAGGGTGCGCAACACCGTCTCGTTGAGCGCGACGAATTTGCCCTCGGGGTCCAGGCCGAAATAGAGCACCGGCGCCTGGTGGTACAGGTCGCGGTAGCTTTCCTTGAGCCGCTGCAAGTCCAGGTTGCTCTGGCGCAGCCGGTCGTTGGCCTGGGACAGTTCCTCGGTGCGCCGGCGTAGCTCGCGCTCGGTCAAAACCCGGTCGGTCACGTCGAGAAAGTGACAGCGCAGGTGGACCGGCGCGCCGGCTTCGTTGTACGTCGTCATCACGTCCATTTGCAAGTGCCGCTCGCGGGGCGCGCCGGCCAACGTGCCGTTCAATGCGGCGGCGGCAACGATGCCGTTGGTGAGGCTCGGCCGGTGCGGGACGCTGACGCGGAAGGTGGTGTTGTGGGCCTCGCCGTCGCGTAAGGCTTCGGACAGGCTGCGTTGCAAGGCGGCGGCGTCGTCGGGGTGGACGCAATCGCCGAACGGCCGGGCGATCACGTCGCCCAGCGCGCAGCCCAAAAACTTCAACAACGGCGGCGTGGCGGCGGTCCAGTGCAGGTTGGCCGCCAGGCGCGCCACCATGCGCTGGCGAGAGCTGGTGGCCAGCTGGCGCGGCAACACGCCCAGCGCGTGGTTTGGCGGCAGGTGATGACCGCCGACGCCGGCGACCTTATCGACCTGTTCCTGGGCGAGGACCACCTCGGCCAGTGCCTTGCGGTAACAGTCCGCGAGCAGTTCCATTTCGGCAAGGACGGGTGCCAGGTCGCCCCGGCCGGCGGGGCCAGTCTCGCGGGAATGGAGGGAATGGGTCAGCGGGTTTTTCCGCAGCCGGGCGACTTGCCTTGCCAGCCCGGCCACGTCCCGAAGATGCCGGCGGCGGGTCGCCAGAAAAACGAGGCCCACGAGACCCCCCGCCAGCAGGGCAAATACCAGTGCGTGGCGCGCGATCAACCCCAGACCTTCCCCGGCCGCGGGCGGCAGGGGCCACGCCAGGTACGCGCCGAATAGCAGCGCGGCGGCCAGGACCGCCGCGGCCGTTATAAGTGTCATACGCAAAGTACGGAGTTGCATGCGAACCGCATCCACGGGTCATGGGAATGAACGGACCTAACCGAAAGGCGAGCCGGGAGCG
>JBBRLG010000549.1:0-5013 GCA_038231495.1 Gemmatales bacterium
CCCCGCACACGTCGGGCTGACGCCTCGACGCTCGCCCAAAGCTTTTATGAGGTCGGCATGGCTTGGTTCATGGCTCCATTGCTCCTGGTCGGACTGGCCGCGCTGGCGATCCCGCCACTCATCCACCTGCTGAACCGTCGCCGGTTCGACGTGGTGGACTGGGGCGCGATGCAGTTTCTCCAGGTCAGCCAGAAAACGCGCCGCCGGCTGTTGCTCGAAGAACTCTTGCTCATGCTCCTGCGCATCGGCCTGCTCGCCCTGCTCGTTTTCGGCCTCGCCAATCCGTTCGTCGAAGGCATGAACCTGCAAATCCACCTGCCCGGCGCGCGGCCGACGCGCGACGCCGTGCTGATCTTCGACGGCTCCTACAGCATGGGTTGCACGGACGGCGGCCACACGGCCCATGATGCGGCGAAGGAGTGGGCACAGGACTACCTCGGCGCGAGCGCCGGCGGCGACCGCGTAGCCATCCTTCAGGCCAAGCAGCAGATCGTCCCCGTCGTCGGCTTTTTGGATGACGACCTGCAACGGGTGCGCGCGCAGCTCGACAAGTTGCCGCCGCCGGCCGGCGGCTGCGACTTGCCGCAAGCCGTGCAAGCCGCGGAAGCACTTCTGGCCGACAGCAAAGCGCCGCGGCGCGAGATCATCGTCCTCAGTGACGGCCAGAAATACGGCTGGGCCGACGAGCCGACGATGCTGCGCTGGGGCCTGCTCGCCACGCAACTCGGCATCCGACCCGACGAGGACGCGACGGTAAAGGCACGCCGACCGCGGATTACCGTCCTCAACCTCGACCCCGAACGCAAGCCGGACGTGCCCAACTGGTCGCTGACGGCGATCCGCACCAACCGCGTCGTCGCGGCGATTAACCGCGAGCTGGTTTTTCGGGCCGAAATCGCCATCCACGGCCAGACCGATTACAGCCCGCCCTACCGCATCCGCCTCGAAGTCGATGGCCAGTTCGTCAAAGACCTGGCACCGCCGCGCGTCGCGAAGCTGGAAAAAGGCAAGGTGCCGTTCTCGTTCACGCACAAGTTCGGCGCGCCGGGGTCGCACCTGATCACCGTGGTCCTCGAACCGGACCCGCCGCCTGAGAAGCGCGGAGCCGGTTATCAACTCAAAGATTACCTGCCCGGCGACAACCGCCAGGACATGGCCATCGAAGTGGTTGCCGGCCTTCCGGTGCTGATCGTGGACGGCGACGCCAGCCCCATGCCGCCGCGTCGCGGGGCCGACTTCCTCCGCAACGCACTGACCCCCGTGAAAAAAGGCAAAGACCCGACGCCGCTGCAAAATGTCAGCCCGTTAATTGCGGAGGTCGTCGGCATCCAGCAGTTCGACGGCGCGACGCTTACCGGCGACCCGGCGGCGCGGCCGCGCGTGCTGATTCTGAGCAACGTCGCCCGGCTGACGCAGGGGCAGCAGGACGCCATCGTCCACTACCTGGGCGACGGCGGCGGCGTCCTGATTACGCTGGGCGACCGGGCGGAGGCGGAGTTTTACAACAAGGAACTGTACCGCAACGGCGAAGGTTGGCTGCCGGCGAAGCTGGACGCGCCGGAAGGTGACGAGGACAAGAAGAACAACGTCGTGCGCCCGGCGCCGGCGAGTTTCACGCACCCGTCGCTGGACCTGTTCCGCGACATGCCGGGCGGCGGCCTGGCCGATGCGCAGTTCCCGCGCTGGTGGAAGCTGGCGACACCGGGCCGCAACGCCGCGGGCGTCGAGGTGGCGTCGTTGCGCTCGGCGACGGCGGACTTCCCCTTCCTGATCGAGCGCGCCTTCAAAGCCGGTCGCGTCCTGGTTTGCTCGGTGCCGTTGGACAACAGCTGGGGCACGAACCTTACCGGCTTGCCCGCGATTGTGCCGCTGGCGCACGAACTGGTCTATTATCTTGCCGGCGCGCGGGCGTCGGAGTTTAATCTGCAACCCGGCCAGCCGCTGCGCTACCGCGTGGAGACGGACGCCCACCTCGATGGCTTCACATTGGAGCCGCCTTTCGGCGACACGAAGCCGCTCCGTGCAGGCGATCCGACGCCGGACGCCTATCCGGCCCAGGTGGTCCATCAGCCGCGCGGCGAGTCGCTGGTCTACACGGCGACGCGCGAGACGGGCGTCTACAAGTTGCAGACGCCGGAGAGCGCAACGATCTACTACGTGGTGCAGCCCGACGCGCGCGAGTCGAACCTGGCCCCGGCGACGGAGGCGGATCGCGAGCGCGTGGCCAAGCTCATCCCGATGAACTACCAGGCGACGGGAACCGACGCGGCGGTGCTGGCGAATCTCGGCCCGGAACGGCAAGAGTTCTGGTGGCTGTTGCTGGTGGGCGTGATCGTGCTGCTGTGCTCCGAGGTGTGGATGACACGCCGTATGGTGAAGAATCGTTAATTGAATTGGCCGCTTGCGGCTTTGCGAAACCGCAACGCCGCAAGCGGCAATACTTAGCTTAGAGAGTCGGCCGCTATGTTTTCCCTCCCGCTGCCCTGGCCCGATTCGGCGCTGCAATTTACCCTCCCGGGCCAGGGATTCAGCCCCTTCGGACAGGTCGCGGTTGTCCTCCTCGCCGCGGTCGGCTGCCTTTTGCCCGTCGCCCTTGTGCTGTGGCTATACTTCTACGAAACACGCCTCGTCTCCCGCGGCCTCGCGGCAGGACTCCTTTCGCTGCGGCTCGGCGTCCTCGCGCTCTTGCTCTTTTTGCTCTTCTTGCAGCCGGTCTACGGCCATGACGTGACCTACGGGCTGCCGGGCCGCGTCGTCGTCGCGGTGGACCGTTCCGACAGCATGGACATCCCCGACCCGCAGCGGCCCGTCGTCGAAAAGCTGCGTTTGGCGCGGGCGCTGAAGCTTGCAAGCGGCGGCGCCACCGATGCACAGCTCGACGAGTGGATCAAGGCCTACGACGAGAAAAAGGAACCGCAACTCGACGCTGCGGGCCGGGCCGCTCACGACAAGATTTGTGCCACCGTCGATACGGTCACGCGCGGCCGGATGGCACGGGCGGTCTTGGCCAAGGACGGCGTCGGCCTGCTGCCGCGGCTCGCGGAGAAGCACCACGTCACGCTGCTCGGCTTCAACCGCGACGTGTGGGACCTCAAGCCCGAACAGCTGGAAGAACTTTTCCAGCAGACGACTAGCCCGGACGCCGAGAGCGGTGCCGCCAACGCCAGTGCCTTCACCGACCTGCGCCTGCCGTTGGTCCGTGCCCAGGAACTAACCAACGGCGACGACCGCGACCTGATCGGCGTCATCCTCCTGACCGACGGCCAGCACAACAGCGGCGAACCGCCCGTCAAGAAGGCCATCGAGTTGGGCGAGCGCAAAATCCCGATCTACCCGATCGCACTCGGTTCAAGGCTGCCGCCGCCCGACGTGGCAATCATCGCCATCAAGGCGCCCAACAACGTCTTCAAGGAAGTCGATGCGCCCATTGAAGTGCGTTTCAAGGTCACCGGCCTGGCTGCGCAATATTTCAAGGTCGAACTGCGGTTGGAAGGGGCCGACAAGAAGCTCCTGGAAGAGCGCAACGTCTACCACGAGGGCAAGGATCGCGAGTATATGGAGCGTTTCCCGGTGCGCCTGGACAAGGTCGGCACGCAGACGCTGGTGGCGACGGTCAAGCCGGCGAACCCCGCGACCAAGGAGACGAGTACCGCCAACAACAGCCGTGCTGTCGTCGTCAACGTGGCCGACGAAAAGGCCAAGGTTCTGCTCATCGACGGCGAGGCGCGCTGGGAGTTTCATTACCTGGCAACCGCCTTGCAGCGCGACCGCACCATGAAGCTGGAAAGCGTCGTCTTCCAACAGCCGCGGTTGAATAAGAACCTGACGCCGGAGGAATTGAAGAAGATCGGCAGCCCCGCGCAAAAGCTGCCGGAAGGCCTGGACTCACTGGCCGATTTCGACTGCATCATCCTGGGCGATGCGGAGGCGGAGCAGTTGCCGCTTGCCGACCGCCAACGGTTGGAAAAGTACGTCGCCGACCGTGGCGGCACCCTGGTGTTGCTGGCCGGCAAGCGCGCGCTGCCGCTGGGCTACCCCGACGCCGACAACGTGGGCGAGGCCGACCCGCTGCGCAAGATGCTGCCGATCGAGGACGCCCACGTCGTCGCGCCGGAGGACGGGTTCCATCTGAGCCTGACGCCGGAGGGCCGCGATACGGAGTTCATGAAACTCGACGCCGAGAATGCCAAGAGCGACACGCGCTGGGCGGAGTTGCCGAAACACTACTGGGCCGTGGCCGGCAAGGTGAAGCCGGGCGCGCGGGCCTTGGCGTTCGTCAACGTCCCGGCGGCCGAGGTCCCGCCGGGCGGCAAGCCGGTCAAGAGCAAGCCGGAAGTGGATAGCGCGGTCATCGTGCGCCAGAATTACGGATTCGGCCGGGTGGTGTACGTCGGCGTCGATAGCACATGGCGCTGGCGTTACAAGGTCGGCGACACACTGCACCACCGCTTCTGGGGCCAGACGATCCGCTGGGCCGCGGCCGACAAGCCGCTGACGACCGGCAACGAGCACCTGCGTTTCGGCACACCGCAGCCGGTCTATCACCAGGGCCAGGAGGTCGAGGTCATTGCCCGGCTCGGCGAGGAAATCGGCGTCCTCAAGCCGGACATGGTTGCCGGGGCGCGCATCCTGCGCAAGGACCCGCGCACGCAGAAGGAAGAGGCGGTCGCCCTGGTGCCGCTGGGCCGGCGCGAGGCGCAGCCGCGCGTTCTGGAGGGCAAGGTGCGCGACCTGCCCGCCGGCAGTTACGAGATCGAGTTGGTGATTCCCGACCTGGCCGACAAGCTGAGGCCCGCCGGCCTGACGCCCGACGGCAAGAACGACACGATGCGTTCGCCGTTCACGATGATGCCGCCGGACAGCACGGAGATGATCGACCTGGAAACGAAATGGCCCTTGCTGGAAGAACTGGCGTCAAAAACCGAGGGCAAGGTGTTCACGCCGGACGAGGCGGAGCAGCTGGTGCAACTACTCATCAGCCGGGGCAAGCCGCACACCGACCACTACGCCCAG
>JBBRLG010000550.1:0-5008 GCA_038231495.1 Gemmatales bacterium
CTCTATTCCCACGGCTAAGTAATAATCTCTCTTGCCATATATTACTGCTCGTCCTGTATTGTGCAATTCTCTTCTTCTATGGCATCAACACCGGCCCGTTCTATCGCACCGAATCGCTGCGTGCCATCGTCGCGCGGGAATTCTTGCGCACCGGCAACTGGGTTGTGCCGACCCTCTACGGCGAACCGCTCCTGACGAAGCCGCCGGGACACTACGCGGCCATTGCCCTGGCGAGTTTGCCGGGCGGAACCGTTACGGAGTGGTCGGCAAGACTCCCCTCCGCACTCGCGGCTAGTATTACCGTCTGCATTTTCTATTGCTGGTTCGGGCGCGCTCTCGGCCGGCGCGCAGGACTGCTCGCCGCCTCGATTGTACCGGCTTCTTTCATGTGGCTGGACCGCGTTCCCAGCGCCGAAATCGACATGGTGCAACTCGCCTGGGTCGTCGCCTCCCTGTATTGCTTTTACCGCGCGCTCGAACATAGCGAACAGCACATAACCTCTACGCGGACGGCGGGTGGGTGGTTGGTCGCCGCCTTGGTGTGTGTGGCCGGCGGCGTGTTGACGAAATGGACCGCTCCCCTTTTCTTCTACGGAACCATTATACCCTTCCTTTGGTGGCGCGGGCGGCTGCGCATGTTATTCTCTCTACCTCACCTTTTGGGGATTGCCATTACCTGTGCCGTCGTCGGCGTGTGGATGGGCGCCGTCGTGCAGTGTGTCGGTTGGGAACGGTTACGCGACACGATATGCCAGGAGGCGTTGCCAAAACTCCTCCCCGGCCAGCGCGACCGGGCGTACCCCTGGCACGAAGTGTTGCTCCTTCCGCTTGGGCTGGTCGTCGCAAACCTGCCGTGGTCTGCCTTCGCGCTCGTCACGCTGGTGCCGCGGATTTCCCAACCTTGGGACGCCAACGCGAAACGGCTGTTGCAGTTTTTTCACTGTTGGCTTTGGCCCAACCTCTTGTTCTGGAGTGTCGTTCCCAATCACGCACCCCGCCATAGTTTCCCGCTCGCCCCGGCGTTTGCCGGCCTCGCGGCGTTGGTCTGGATCGCTTATTTGCGCACGCATTCTTTGGCGAGCCGGGATCGTAAGCGACCGGAGGTTGTCACTGAAACGCACTGCGGTCGCTTACGCTCACGGCTCGCCAATAAGTTAATGACTCCAACGTTCGCTTTCGTCACCATCATTATAACAATTGTCGTCGTCAAAATTGGCTTTATGTCTTTCGTCGTCCCGGAGCGGACGCGCCTGCGTCAACCGCGCGAAAAGGGCGAATTGTTGGCCCAACTCGTGCCGCCGGAAACGATGCTCTATCTCTTCAAGGTAAAAGACGAAGGTATCCTGTTTTATTACGACCGACCGGCGCGCCGGCTGCCGAAGCCGGCGGCGCTGCCGGAGCAGGACGAACCGTACTATTGCATTCTGACCGAAGCCGAGTGGTGGCGGTGGCGGGACGTGACGACCGGCGAAACGGTTCGCGAAATGACGGACGAACAAGGGGCCGTTCTGCTGCTGGTACGCCTACGCTTCGTGTCGTCGCCCGTAAAGGTGACGGCGGACAATTGGTAGAAACGGCCCCGAAATTACCGCCGGCCGCCGCCAAGGAGCGGCCCTTGCCGGTTCTGCGTGAAGAACAGGTCGATGCCGATGACCACCCCCAACAGCAGCAGTTTGTGCCGGGGTTTCTTCTCCGCCAGCTGGGTGAAGGTGATGTAAAAGCTGCCGCCGCGCGGCGCCCAACGCAGCACGATCCGTTTCTCGTACACCGCCTGCGACATTGTTTCGGCCAGCTTCTTGCCGTCCGGCGTCGAGTAAACGCACTTGCCCTTGCCCCACGCCGCCAGCATCTTGGCGACTTTGCGATTGTTGTGGTCGCTGATCCACACCGGCTTACTCATCAGCGTCGAGAACGGTTGGATTTCAAACGAACCGAGCAGCTCGTCGTCGGCGTCGAAGATGTCCGCCCTGGAAGTCCACAAGTGCGGCGGTCGTTTGATCGTCAGCACCAAATCGCGGCGACGGCCTTCCAAGATCTCGATGCGCGTCGGCACCAGGCTGTTGCCGACGAACAAGCGCAGCACCGCCGCCGCGTCGTCTTTTTTCTCCAGCGCTTCGCCGAGGTGCTTCTTGGTCCGGCCGTGGAGCAGGTTGTAGGCGTTGTTGATCGAGAACATGCCCGACTGGCCCTGCACGAAGAGCGCGGACGGTTTCAGCAGCTTGAACCCGAACGGCGAATCGGCGGCGGCGACTTCCTCGACCGCTTCAACCTCCTCCACTTCTTCCAGGTCGTCCACTTCTTCCAGGTCGTCAACGTCGTCCTCGACCGCCTCGACTTCCACGATCTCGTCTTCGTCCACTGCTTCCACTTCAACCGGCTCGTCCTCCGTGGCGAGTTCGAGGTCCGGTATCTTTTTGACCTTGGCCGGCGGTTCGTCCTCGACGACCTCGAAGTCGTCAAACACTTCCTCCTCGTCTACCAATTGCGTGAGCGGGACGGGGTCGTCGTCGCCCTGCAAGGAGACGTTTTCCATGTCATGGTGCAGCCGGTCGCGGTCGTCCGGCGGCGGTTCGTCCGCTTTATCCAGGTCCATGTTCGGAAACGGCGACGGATCGACTTTGGTTTTGGCCGGCGGCAAGTCGGGCTGGTCGAGGTCCAGATTGGGAAAGGCCGACGGCGCCGGAGCCTTCGGCGGCGCGGTCGGTGGCACCAGCGCGTCGGCCGTGATGAGCACGGACGTACCGCAACCGGGACACTTGAGCGTGTGGCCGACGAGCTTGTCCGGCCCTTTCAACTTGGCTTTACACTGCGGGCAGCGCGTCGCAACAGGCATGACAATCTTCTCGGCTTCCGGTTTGGCACAACGGCGACGAAGTTTCGGGAGACTGTCTATGTTATCGGCGGCCGGTTTCGCGGTCAAAAGTTCGTAACCGTTCACCGGCAGCAACTTCTCCCCCCCTTACGAAGGGGGGGTAGGGGGGGTCGAGAACGGAAGTTCGCGGTCATGGCATCCACCCCCCCGCCCCCCTTCGTAAGGGGGGGAGTAAGCCGTTACAAAAGTTCATGGTTCCGGGGTCGATGCAACCGGAGCCGGACTTGCTTCAGCGTAGGGTCAGTGTACGATGAAATAGGTCGCCCCTCCTACCCCGCACCCGCCTCGGTCGCACCGGACCGCCGTTTCCCGTTCGAGGTACCCCCATGCCGGAAGTCGCACAAGAGAAAACCGGCCTCGGCAACTATTTCGTGGCCAACTACCCGCCGTTCTCGTTCTGGAAGCCGACCTATTTGGCCGACGCGCACGCCGCGCTGAACGCCGCCCCGGACCCCGCAACGCCGCTCGGCCTCTACCTGCACATTCCGTTTTGCCGGAAACGCTGTAAATTCTGCTACTTTCGCGTCTACACCGACAAGAACTCCCGCGACGTGGAGGTTTACACCGACGCGCTCGTCAAGGAAGTGACGCTGTACAGCCAGATGCCGCTCGTCGCTGGTCGCGACCTGAAGTACGTCTACTTCGGCGGCGGCACTCCGTCGTACCTGAGCAGCACGCAACTGCGCGACCTCATGGGCCGACTGCAACAGGCGTTGCCGTGGCACGGCGTCGAGGAAGTGACGTTCGAGTGCGAGCCGGGCACGTTGCAGGAACACAAGCTGCAAACGCTGCGGGAACTCGGCGTGACGCGCCTCAGCCTGGGCATCGAGAACTTCGACCACGACATCCTCGAATACAACGGCCGGGCGCATCATGAGGAAGAAATCTACCGCGCCTACAACTGGGCGCGCGAGTTCGGCTTCGAGCAAATCAACATCGATTTGATTGCCGGCATGGTCGGCGAGTCGTGGCCCAACTGGCGCACGTGCGTCGAAAAAACCATCGCGCTCGATCCGGACAGCATCACGATTTACCAGATGGAACTGCCGTTCAACACCACGTTTTCCCAGGAATTGAAGCTGGTCGGCCAGGACGAGCCGCGCCGCGATTTCGCCGACTGGCCGACCAAGCGCGACTGGGTGAACTACGCCTTCGACACCCTGACCGCCGCCGGCTACGAGGTGTCGAGCGCTTATACGCTCGTAAAAGATCGGAATAAGACCAAATTCGTCTACCGCGACAGTCTCTGGCACGGGGCGGACATGCTCGGCACCGGCGTGGCGTCGTTCGGCCACGTCCACGGCGTTCACGTCCAGAACGTCGATACCTGGGAGCGCTACGTCGAGTTGCTCGACCGCGGCGAGTTGCCGTTGGGCCGGGCGCTGCCGGTGGCGCCGCGCGAATTGCTCATCCGCGAGATGATCCTGCAATTGAAAACGGGACATCTGGAACGCGACTACTTTCAGGAAAAGTTCGGCGTGGACATCCTCGATGCATTCGCGGAGGGCTTCGACCACCTGGCCGACGCGGGCTTCCTGACGAAGGCGGACGAGGGCGTCGAGCTGACGCGGGCCGGCCTGCTTCAGATCGACCGCCAGCTGCCGGCGTTCTTCGATGCGCAGTACCGGGGCAGTCGATATACCTAACCGAATGCCAGACGACCGCACATTCATGATGGGCAAATTCCCGGCGGTGTTGCCGGGGTCGCTGCGCTACGCGCGCAACCACATGTGGGCCAGGCCGCACGGCGACGGCTATCGCTTCGGCTTCACCACCTACGCCATTCGGCTGATGCAGGACGTGTACTTCCTCGACTGGCAGGTGAGCGCCGGCGACGTCGTTGAGCTGCTGCAATCGATCGGCCACATCGAAACCTCGAAGGCAGTCTCGGACCTGTTCGCGCCGGTCGCGGGCACGATTACCGAGTTCAACGCGGCGGTCCTCGACGACCCGTCCGGCATCAACGTGGACGGCTACGGCGACGGTTGGTTGTTCGCCCTGACGTGCCGGGGCGATACACTAATGTCGGTAGCGGAATACGAACAGTATCTGGCCGACAACTGGGAAAAGACCCAGCGGCTAATCAAGGGCAAGATCAACACCGAGGAATGAGCCGCGACCATGAGCCGACAACGC
>JBBRLG010000551.1:0-5000 GCA_038231495.1 Gemmatales bacterium
CGACGACCTGGTGGCGGCATTCGTCGCCGGGGTCAGCCGAGTCAACGGTCGGAAGGATAAGATGGGGTTTGTGTTTAACCATGATGACCTCCACCCCAAGAAGCGGAAAGCTGGGTAATTCTTTCTGCACACCTACTTAGGACGGAAGGTTAATGAACGTGATGTCGTTCGCAAACACATAGCCGTTGTCGTTGAAGGCGTTGCCGTTGGCAGTCAACGACGGGACGCCAAAGCTGACGAAACCGGTGAGCGTACCGGGCACGGTGCCGGCTCCGATCGTGAACACGTTGCTCGTCGCGGCCGCGCCCGTTCCCGGGTTGTTCCCGAACCGGACGAACAGCTGGATCAGATTGGTCGCGGGCGGCGCGTTGTTGACGGTAACGTTGTTGCCGCCGTTGCCGCCGGTATAGAAGAACGAACCGCCGACGCTGGCGCCGTTGGTGCCATCGAAGGTGAAGAAGTTGTTCCCATTGCCGGTGTTCACGTTCAGGTTGCCGAAGACCTGGGCCTGGAAGGTAGACCCGGCGACGTCCAGCCGGCCGTTGCCGTTGGTCAACGACAAGTTGCCGTTGACCGTCAGGCCGTTCGTGTTGTTAAAGGCGTTAAAGCCGTTGCCCCAGTTGAAAGCCGCGTTGCCGAAGATGGTCACCGCACTGGGCTGGCCGAACGAGCTGGTCAGGAAGGTGTTGGCCCCGTTGCCCGCGTTGTAGGTCAGGCTGCCCAGCGTCACCGCCGGGGTGGCGTTGCCGCCGATCAGTACCGAATTCGTGCCGTTGCCCAGGTTGAAGACGGCCTGGCCCAATACGTTGCCGTCCACCTCCACTGAGGTGTCCGCCGCGCCCCCCTGTACGGTGAAGTTGCCGAGGATTGGCGCGAAAGATAAAATCGTCGCGATTTGCGGATTGCTCTGGTTTTGCACGTTGACGTTGCCGGCGAAGGTGTCGCCCGGCGTCACGCCCAAAATCACCGTGGGGAAGTTGGTCAGCTGGGTGTTACCAAGAACCTTGCTGGGGTTGGCGCCGCCGCCGATAAACACCAGGTTATTCGCGCCGGTGCCGTGGGCCGTGACCGAAACCGATCCCCGATTGGTCAAGCCCGTGCCGCTGCCGATGAATACGTCGTTTCGGATTGGGCTATTGCCCACGTTGACGCGGGTGTCGCCCGCGATGAACGCGCCCGCCGCCGTGCCGTCAATGGTGACTGAGTTGGCCCCGTTGCCGGCGGCGACCGACAAATTGCCGACCAGTCCCATGGGGCTGACGTTGACGTTCACCGTATCCGCGGCGTTGTTGCCGATTAGGGTGATGTTGCCGGTCACGCGGAAGGAGCCGTTGTTGGCGGCGCCGTCCAACACCTGGAAGCTGCCGTCGGCCTTTTGGTTGACCGTGAGGGTCGCGCTGCCGCCGGTAATCAGTGGGTTGTGTACGAACAGGTTCGACCCGTCGAAGCGGATCGTCGCCGGCACCCACCGGCTTTCCAACGCCTCCAGCGCCAATGGTTGTCTTTTTCGCGTCTTCATCTGTGTCTCCCGGTAAGCGAGGTAAGCCAGGCGTCCAATCATCAAAGTTGTTCAACCTTGATGATTGCCGCAACCCACAAAATGCTCATAAAATATCTGTGCGGCATAGTCCGCGTAATCATCGTACCCTGGTTGTTGCGCAATTCTATCGCAACCAGCCCGAAATCCGCAAAGCCTTTCGTTGCGGTCTGATACAGACAAACTAATTCGTGCAATTGGCCTAATTGCTATAATGCGACGTTGAAGCCCTGCGCTCCCGGCTCGCCCCGGAAACGCCGCCGGCCCCGGCAAGGTCTGATGAGACCCTACCGGAGCCGGTCGGCGCTCTTGAAGTGGGGGACTGAACCGCGGCCGCCTTGCCGCCTTGCGTCCAATCTGGGAGTCAGACCATGAACTAGGACGGGACGTTGATAAGGGTGATGTTGTTCGCGAACACGTAGCCGTTGTCCACGAAGCCGTTGATCGTCGGCGGGTTGGCGTCGGCCATGGTCGACACACCCCAGCTGACGATGCCGCTGATCGTGCCCGCGGTCGGCGGTGCGCCCGGCGCGCCGAGCGTGAACAGGTTGAGGTTGTTGTTGCCGAACCGGACGTTCAGTTGAATCTGGTTCGCAACACCGAGCGCCGGCGCGTTGGTGACGGTTACGCTGTTGCCGCCGTTGCCGCCGTTGTAGAAGAACGAACCACCGACGCTGGCCCCGTTGGTGCCGTCGAAGGTGAAGTAGTTGTTGCCGTTGCCGGGGTTGACGTTCACGTTGCCGAAGACCGTCGCCCGGAACGTGTTGGTCGCAGCGGCCGTCTTGCCGACGTCGAGGCTGCCGTTGCCGTCGGTAATCTGGACGTTGCCGTTCACGGTCACCCCGGCGGTGGAGCCGAAAACATTGGTGCCGTTACCGAATCGCAGGAACGCGTTGCCGAGCACCGTCAAGGCGCTGCCGCCGTTGAGGGTGACGGAGTTGTTGCCGTTGCCCGCGGTCAAGTTCAGGTTGCCGAGCGTGACGGCCGTGCCGCCGCCGGCGAAGGTAACGGTGTTATTCCCGTTACCGAGGTTGAACGAATTGAAGCCCAAAACCGCGCCGTCCACCTTTAGGGTGGTGTTGCCGTTGCCGCCCTGGACCGTGAAGTTGCCCAGGATGGAGGCGCCCGTCTTCAGCTGCACGGTTGACAGCTGCCCGTTCGGGCCGTTGGAAACGTTGACGTTGCCGGCGAACAGGTCGCCCTTGGTGCCGCCGAGCAACACGGTCGGGAAGCTGGAAATCTGCGTGTTGCCCAGCACGGACGTGGGCGTGCCGCCGCCGCCGACCGTGATGGAGTTGGCCCCGGTGCCGCGGGCGTTGACGAACAGGGAGCCTTTGTTGGTGACCCCGTTGGTGCTGCCGAACGACACCGTGTTGGCGTTGTTGCCCACGCTGATGAACGTGTTGCCGGCAATGGAACCGCCGAGGGGGGCGACGAGGCCGGTGGTCCCATCGACGGTAATGCTGGACGCGCCGTTGTTCGTATTGATGGTGAGGTTACCCAGCAGGCCGGTGGTGGCGCCGCCCTGGGGTTGGACGTTGACGGTGATCGTACCCTTGGCGTTGTTGCCCTGGATGTTGATGTTGCCGGTCACGGCGAAGAAGCCGTTGTTGGCGGCGCCGTCTTTGACCTGGAAACTGTTATTGGCCACCTGAATGACCGAAAGGGTAGACTTGCCGCCCGTGATGAGCGGGTTGGTCACGTTCAGGTTCGACCCGTCGAATCGGATGGTGGAGGGAACCCAACGGTCCTCCAGCGCCTCCAGCCCGATGGGCTTGGAATTCTTCAATTTCATGGAATGAAACCTCCCAGAATAGATCTTCCCAATTGCGATTGTTGGTACCGCGCCGTCACCGGGACCGGCGGTCGGCCCTAAAACGTCAGGCACTCCAAGAGGACACAGTCACAGTCGGACGACACCTTGCTAACCCCTACAATCGGGTTCGTCTTTCAGAACTGCTCAAACCGCCTTGTCGCCACAGTTCTACTACACCTTGCATACTAACTTACCAATACAGACCGCCCAATTCCAATAACAGGTTTTTCTTTTATAACCGACTCATTCGTGCTAACCCGGCGCAATCCGCACAAGCGTTAGAACCGTCACCGTAGGCCGGATTATTGTAACCGTTCACTCCCCCCCTTACGAAGGGGGGTAAGGGGGGGGGTCAAGAACCGAAGTATTCCGTCATGGCGTCCACTCCACCCCCCCTACCCCCCCATCGTAAGGGGGGGGTGAACGGTTACGGATTATTTAACGGACGAGAAGTGTTTCAACAATTATAAGAGTGGCTAACTTTGTGGCGCGCCGGACGAAATGCAACGAGCCGGGGACTTTCGTCCCCGGCTCGTCGTGGGCTGATCCAACTCACGGCAGCGGCGTGACCGGCACGACCGTGACGCTGTTCGCCGGCCCCGAGGTGTTGGCGGTGCGGATGTTCGTCTGGCTCTGGTCCAGCAGGCGGCGCGACTCCTTGCGGTACTGCCAGAATTCCAGGTAACTCGGCCCGATGAGGATGATCGCCGCCGACACGAACAGGCAAAACACCGACGGGAACAACAGCCAGAAGCTGGCCCGCGCCGCCCGCGCCTCGGCCCGCTGGCGGATGTTGGTGCGCAGGTTGGTCGCGTACTCCAACAAGGTCGCCGCGGTGTCGGTGCCCAGTCGCTCCGATTGGATGAGCAACAGTGCCAGGTTCCGCACCTCCGGCACGTGAACGCGGTCGGCGAGTTGCTGCAACGCCTGTTCCAGCGAGTGCAACTGCGTCTGCTGCTGGACGATTTCCAACTCTTCCGCCAGGGCCGGGTGCGACACGGCCAGCTCGTGGGCCGTCTGCTTCAGCGAGTCGATGATGTTTTGCCCGGCGGAGAGGCACAGGGTCAACAGGTCGATGGCGACGGGCAGACCACGGGCGATCTGGCGGGCACGGGCGCGGGCGGTCAGGTTCAGGTAGATGCGTGGCAAGCTGTAGCCGAGCAACACCGCGACGAGGCCGGCGACCAGGATGCTTTGCAGCTGGTACGGCGGTGCGAG
This sequence comes from Gemmatales bacterium, assembly GCA_038231495.1. GTDB lineage: Bacteria > Planctomycetota > Planctomycetia > Gemmatales > Gemmataceae > JBBRLG01. The sequence continues at coordinate 4,572 of JBBRLG010000551.1, forward strand.
GAAAGCCCACACGCCGGTCGCGATGAGCGGCAGCACGACCAGCAGCGCGCGGACGGCGGTGTATTCGTAGAAGGCGCTGGGCCGGTAGAAGCCGGCGGTGCGCAGGTCGCGTTTGAGGTCGGTTTCGCCGTCCGACGTCAGCGGGATTTGCTTGGACAGGGCTGGCGTCCACGCGCCGAACAGCATGGGCGGCGGGCCGCCTTCGTCGAGACTTTGCAGCCGTTGGCGGCGGTTGCGCCGCCACAGGGCCAGGCGGTTGACGGCGATAAACGCCACCCCCGCCACGGCGATGAACACCCATCCCAAGATCAGCCATTCATTCATGGTTGCACCCGTGGCACCGCGCGGTTCTCCGAACCGCGGCTAAACGAATCGGAACCCTTCGAGCACCCTCTTGGCGAGCGTCGGGGCGTAAGCCCGACGTGGAAC
>JBBRLG010000552.1:0-4997 GCA_038231495.1 Gemmatales bacterium
AAGGGAGGCGAACCAGGGTAACACTTTGCAGCACCACCTGCCGGCCTGTTTCTGCCGGAAGTTCTGGTTCAACAACTAGTTGCGGTGCCAACCGGCTCCGCCTGCGCTGCCCCAAGTGTTACCCGCGTTTGAACCAGGCCCTGAACCACCCTTGCCACGCTGGACCCTTGCCATGCAAAAGCCGACTCTTGCCAACGGAAAACCGGTTGCAGTTCACCTTCCTTGGCCGCCATAAAAAATGAACTGCCGCCGATTATTCATAAAAAATGAACTGCCGCCGATTATGCCGATTATTCACTCAGCGCAACAGCCGCCCGGCACGCAGCCCCTCTTGGAGAGCCGGCCGATGTCCTCCTCCCCCGACTTTGCCGAATTCCTGCGGCGCGTCCGGTCCGGCGACGCCCGCGCTGCCGAGGAGGTGGTACGGCGGTACGAGTCGGCCATCCGCCTGGCCGTGCGCACCCGCCTGACCGACCCGGCTCTCAAACGCCATTTCGACTCGATGGACGTCTGCCAGTCGGTGCTGGCCAGCTTCTTCGTCCGCGCTGCCGCCGGGCAGTACGACCTTGCCGATCCGTCGCGGCTCGTCGCCCTCCTGGTGCGCATGGCGCAGAACAAGCTCGCCGGGCACGCCCGCTTCCACCGGCGGCAGCGGCGCGACGCCCGCCTGGTCACTGGGGAGGAGGGCGCGGCCGAACGGACGCCGGACGCCGGGCCTCCGCCCGACCGGGTGGCCGCCGGCCGCGATTTGCTGGCGGCGCTGCGCGCCCGGTTGACGCCCGAAGAACGGCAACTGGCCGACCGCCGCGGCGCCGGCGAGGGTTGGGCCGAGATCGCCGCCGCCCTGGGCGGCTTGCCGCAGGCCCGCCGCATGCAGCTCAAGCGCGCCATCGACCGCGTCGCCCCCGAGCTGGGCCTGGACGACGACGGGGAGGTCGCCGATGCCTGAGTCGCCCACCCCTCCCCCGACCCTCCCTACGGACTTGACCGACCTCCTCGCCGCCGGTCGGGCGCTGCCGCTTGCACAACTCGTCGAGGCGCTGCGCGCGGACCAGACGCGGCGTTGGCGCTCCGGCGCGCGGCTGCCGGCCGAGACCTACCTGGACGCCTTCCCGGCCCTGGCCGCCTCCCCCGAGGACGCGCTGGTACTCGTTTGGGGTGAGGCACTCCTGCGCTTCGAGACCGGCCAGCCCCCACGCTTCGAGGAATTCCGCGCGCGCTTCCCGCAGTACGCCGACGCGCTGGCGCTGCAGTTCGAGTTGCAAGGCCACCTGGCGCCGTCGCCGGAGGCACTCACCCTTGCCTTGGGCGAGGCGGCCGGTGAAAACGCCTTCTCGTCGCCGGCCGTGCCGGGCTATGAAATCCTGGGCGAGTTGGGTCGTGGCGGCATGGGGGTCGTCTTCAAGGCCCGGCAAATCAGCCTGAACCGGCCCGCGGCCCTCAAAATGCTCCTCGGCGGGCATTCGGCCCTGACGCCGGAGGTTCAGCGCTTCCGCGCGGAGGCGGAGGCGGCGGCCCACCTGGACCACCCTAACATCGTGCCGATCTATGAGGTCGGCGAGCACCAGGGGCAACCGTATTTCAGCATGAAGTTGATCGAGGGCCCCACCCTGGCGGGCTTCAACGGGCCACCCCAGGAGGCGGCGCGGTTGCTCGCCCTGGTGGCGCGGGCGGTTCACTACGCCCACCAGCGCGGCATCATCCACCGCGACTTGAAGCCGGGCAACATCCTGCTGGACCCGCAAGGGCAGCCTCACGTCACCGATTTCGGCCTGGCCAAGCGGCTGGACGGCGACAGCAAGATGACCCGGAGCGGAGCCATCATGGGCACGCCGGCGTACATGCCGCCGGAGCAGGCGTCCGGCAAGAAGGGGGAAATCACCACGCTGTCGGACGTCTACGGCCTGGGGGCGGTCCTGTACGAGTTGTTGACCGGCCGGCCGCCGTTCCAGGGTGAGACGCCGCTGGACACGCTCCTGCAAATGATGGAGAAGGAACCGGAGCCGCCGCGGAAGCTCAACCCCAAGCTGGACCCGACCCTGGAGGCGGTTTGTCTAAAGTGCTTGGAGAAGGACCCGCAACGGCGCTACCATTCCGCGGCGGAATTGGCCGACGACCTTGAGCGCTGGCAGCGCGGCGAGCCGACGCGGGCGCGGCCGCCGTCGGCCTGGCAGGCAGCCCGTCTGTGGCTGCGCGAGAACCTGCGCGCAGCCCTGTGGGTACTCGTCGTTGGGGTGGTGCTCGGGGTGCTCACGGGTTCCATCGGCTTCATCCGCATCCTCCAGCCGGCGCTCGGTTACCGCATCGACAACAGCTACGGACGCCTGCCCTCGACCCCGCGACCCTGGCTGGCCAGGCTGCCCCGCTTGGGAAAACCCCTGGAAGTCGCCGTGGGCCTCGTGGCCGTCCTGGCCATGCTCACCGCCGGCTTGGCGGTGGTACTGCTGGCCCGGCCACGCACCCCCGGCGGCGACCTGTCCAACGGCCTGGCCGTCGGGCTGGTCGCCGCCTACGTCTCCACCCTACTCGGCGGCGCGTGGGCGTTCGCCGGCGCCGAGGTGCAGAACACCCTGTACGGGCGTGGCGACAACGAGAACACGATGGCCCTCAAGTACAACCAGTTGCACCCCTCGAAGCCCGTGCCCTTCCACTTCTTCCTCGGGCCCCTCGGGGAGTATCACCAGGAAGTCTTTGAGCCGGACTGGCTGGAGGAACGCTACCCGGACCTCAAGGGACTACCGGTGCATGAACAGCGGCACATCCTTTACGACAAGATGGCCTGTGACGCGATGATGAGCGCGCAGACCGGGCTGCTGAAGGCTTTGCCCCTATTTTTCACCATCTTGCTCCTCCTCCCCACCATAGAGGCACTGGAGGCGGGCTACCTGTGGAGGCGTTATCAGCGGCCCTGGCCCGTGGCGGTTGCCTACGCCGAGCGCGTCATCCCGCTGGTGCTTTCCCTGCTCCTCGTCGTCGAACTCGTCTGGGCAGCCGTCCTGCTTTTCGACCTTATCACCCTGGATTGGTTCGGGAAGACGCAGCGCCTGATGTGGCCGCGGGAAGTCTTGCTGGCCGCGCTGGTCGCAGCCCAGGTGGCCACGTGGCGCGGCGCGCGCTGGCCGCTCCGCCTGTTGCTGCACGCCGCCTGGCTGGCGTTCGTCGTCGTCGTGATCGTCGTGGAATGGGTCCGTGTGTGAAATGATTCCACCTTATCGAGATCGGCGCCGAAACCGGGTGTCCGTCCGGCGCGCGTCCGCAAATCTTTCCAATAAATTCGTTACTTTTTTGTGCGCTCCTCGCCGCCGGCGGCGATGAGAATGGCAGGGTGGCAACACGGGCTATCCAGTAAAAAGGCCGGCCCGGAAAAAACAAATCGAGACGGAGGTCGCACATGAGCGTCGAGACGGTTCGGAGCGTACTGCTCTATTGCGGGATCATCAACTATGCAATGCTCCTCTTTTGGATAGCACTGCACCTCCTGGCGCCGAGGTTGTACCACTGGATCGGCCGCGTGTACCGCGTGCCCCCCGAACAGTTCGACGCCATCCAGTTGGGCGGAATCGTGTTTTACAAGCTCTGCATTTTGATGTTTAACGTGATCCCCTACATCGCTTTGCTCCTCATCGGGTGAGGCCGATGCCCGTTCTCATCCAGGCACTTGGTGAGGATGTCCGTTCGGCGTAGGGCAGAGGGAACAACGGGGACGGGCACGAATGGCATTAACTTAAGCGTTAAGTCTCTTACGAGGTAAGGCTTTACGGAGTTGGTCGCGCGGTTTTGTCATGCGATCGTACGGTTTGGGACGTCATTTGAGGACGCGTGGTTCGGATCGGTTGGGACGAGGGGGGTTGACCACGAACTTCGGCAGCGGTGTTCCGCGTTTGGCGGTGCGGAGCCAGCGGCGAGCAGCGACGAAGCTGAGGCGTTCGACGGGCACGTTTTGTCGGCGGGCGGCTGCGAGCAGCACGACTCGAACGAAGTTGTAGACCAGCGCGTCCAGCGCCAACTCTTTGCGGACGCCTGCGACGCTGGGACCGTGCAGCACTGCCCTTTTCATGGTCGTCTTGAGGTGACGCAAGTTGGTTGCGCTGCCCCAACGGCGCCGCTAGCGTTCGGCGCTGTCACGAGCGGGATAGCAAACGGGATCGAGCAGCGTGGTGACGACGGTGATGACCTTGGTTCGGCAACCCGGCTCTTTAATCGTGAAGCGGCGTTCGCGCACGACGAGCGTTTCCGAGAGGGCGTCGAAGTCCTGCGGGTTCAGCCAAGCGGGCTTCGTTTTGGGTTTGCGGTATTCGACGAGTTGAGCGTGCTTGCCGAGGCGTTTGAGCCGGCGTGAAGTGGGAAGGCCCTTCGGTCCCTTGGCGGTGGTTTTGTGTTTGCGTCCCAGGCGGGGGAGGGGAAAAGGGGTCGGGTTCATTTATTGACGGGGAGGGGAAAAGGGGTCGGGTTCATTTATTGACGGCGATAAATGAACCCGACCCCTTTTACTCTTTCTTTTTCTCGTAACCGTTCACTCCCCCCCTTGCGAAGGGGGGGTTGGGGGGGGTGAATTTAGGCGGTGATCGTGTACTTCACTGTTCTTAACCCCCCCCCCCCCCCGGCGTAAGGGGGAGGAGGTAATGCCGGTGAACGGTTACTTTTTCTCTTTTGTGCCGCCTTGCCACGAACTTCTTCATTCGGAAGTTAGCCACCCCCACCCTTGCCAACTTCTGCGCCTGCGGCAAGGGTGTCGCCGCTCTTGTGTGAAACGTCCCCACACGGCTGACGCAAACCCTTTATTGAACAATTCTTACGCATCCCGCATGGTCCCTTGTCCACCCTTGCCACTCTCCACCCTTGCTACGAAAACGCCGACCCTTGCCAACGGGAAATTGGGTGCCGTTCACCGTCCGTAGCCTTCCTATACTGCCCACGGCTCGATGCGGCACAAACGCCCGTAACCACAAGCGGGCCGTAGCCGCAAGCGGCTCGCTTGCTGGCTTCCGCACGGGTTC
>JBBRLG010000553.1:0-4986 GCA_038231495.1 Gemmatales bacterium
ATCGACGGGGCCGTTGGAGGGCACGAACAACAAGATCAAGACGATGCAGCGCCAAGCCTACGGCTTCCGAGATCAAGAGTTCTTCAAACTCAAAATCTATGCCCTGCATCGAACGAAGTACGAATTAGTCGGATGAACCTTAATTAAACCTTGTTCGTGAATGTACTGCATTCCAAGGGTTGTCAGAAAGGCAATGCGCACTGCCTCCAGTGATGACAGAGTACCACGCTCCTTGAGCAGTGCCTCAAGGGTTTCGCCCTCCAAGTGTTCCATGACGAGGTAATGCAAGTCGTTGGCCACTCCGACTTGAAGCGTCCTCACGAGGCCGAGATGTTTAAGTTGTAGGGCCAGGCGGGCCTCGCGCTGGAAGCGGGCAAGCGTTTCCGGGTTCTTGGCCTTGGAGGGAGGAAGCACCTTGACGGCCACGACCTGCCCTTGCTCGGAAAGCGCCTTGTAGACCCCGGCCATCCGACCCTTACCAATGCGGTCCAGTACCTGATACGGACCCACGAACAAGCCGTCCATCTTACCCTTGCCGAGCATCGTTGACTGGTACTCGGTCAGATACTGGTTTTTGATGAGCCAACTCGTGAAGTGGGCAACATTGGCCGGGTCTCTTGCCGATGTTTGCCAGCGATGAAACAGATCCCGCACCTTCTCTGGAGGATGAAGGCGACTGCGAACAAGCAGCTTACACAGCGCTTCGACGGACATTGAAAATACCCGCCAGGGGCCAAGAAGTCGCGTAACCGTTCACCGCCAATTTCTCCCCCCCTTACGAAGGGGGGTAGGGGGGGTTAAGCTCGGTTGACGTACTGCGTCCTGACTTCAACTCCACCCCCCCCTGCCCCCCCTTCGTAAGGGGGGGAGTGAACGGTTACGAAGTCGCCGGGCTGGAACGGCCACTCAATAGCAATAAGCGACCACGACGGTGCAGTTGTCGGTGCCGCCACGCTGGTTGGCCAGGTCCACCAGCTGATCGGCGAGAGGCGCGGCGGCAAAGGCCGCTTTGCTGACCGCGGCCTCAATCGTCCGGTCATCGACGTGGGTATGCAAGCCATCGCAAGCGACCACCAGCCAATCCCCGGTGGCCAACTTCAGCCCATACCGGGCAGGTTGAATGTCGGGCCGTTTACCGACGGCCTGGGTCACCTCATTATTTGCCGGGTGGTTGATGGCTTCCTGGGGTGTGAGTTGGCCTAGCTCCACCATCCGGGCCACCAAGGTTTGGTCGCGGGTAATCTGCGTGAGCCGGCCCGACCGCTGGTGGTAAACGCGGCAATCCCCGACGTGGCCGATCAGGGCCTGGCCATCCCATACCAAGACCGCAGCCACGGTCGCCCCCATGCCTTTGCAGGACGCATCGTTTTTCGCCGCGCGATAAACGGTGCGGTTGGCCTCCTGGATGGCGTATTCGATGGTCTGGACTAAATCCGGGGCAGAGGCATCCTTGAATTTCCCGTTGAGGGCACCGTTCAAAAGAGGAGCCAGCACGGTGCCCATGGTGCGAATAACGAGACAGCTGGCCCGGTCCCCTGCCGCATAGCCCCCCATCCCGTCCGCGACCACAATGAGGGCGATCTCGTGGCGCAGATCGGAACTGATCCAACTCAACTGCTGCACGAACAGGCTGTCCTCGTTGCGCTCGCGAACGTGGCCCGTCGAACTGGTGGCTCCAATATCGAGTCGGCAGGGCCCGCCACGTTGCGCGACGGGATTGGTCTTGGGCATTGCCCCCGCATCCGCCGGCCGCACAGTAAAGGGCTGCTTACACTTGTAACACTGGACCGGGCCGCCGAGGTGCTGTTCGGCCACCTGGCAGGGGGTGATGCAGTGCGGGCAGTAAACGCGGATAGGCACGAGTTGGGCCTCCAGTCGTCGTCTTGATTTTACGATTTGCCATGAAGGGAGAAAGAGGAACCAGCGTGTCCGAAGCGCCAAACAAACTTGCTACGGGGCCGAGGTTACCCTTCTCGGACAGACGCTAAAAGTATGATACCAATGAACCAAGCATAAATCAGTCCAGACGGACGCAAACCCGAAAGCCGAGGCCGCCGCTGCGGAACGCGGGCTCGTCCCTGAAACGGCAGGCCGCGCGACAGAACCTGGCGTTGTCGTACCAAGAACCACCACGGAGCACACGGAGATTTTTGTATTTTTGTTCAGTTGCACGGGGGTCATCCTTATTTAGCTCGTCATAAGGTCCGTAATAGTCCATACACCACTGCGACACGTTGCCATGCATATCGTACAGGCCGAAGGCATTCGGTTTGTATTGAATCTTGTCACCGCCTACGCTGCAGGGCCGGTCCAGGAACTCTCCTTTCGTATTCGTGCCATAAGGAGCATTGCCATTGCAATTACATTGATCTCCATTAAGCACGTCCCCGAACCAGAAGGGTGTCGTCGTTCCGGCCCGGCACGCGTACTCCCACTGAGCCTCACTCGGTAAGATCATCATCTTGCCTGCTGTTTGGCAGAATTTATCGGCATCCTCCCACGTCACGGAGTCCACCGGAAACTGCTTGGTGTCCAGATTCTTCACCTTGTCAGCGCCGCCGCCGCCCACCTGACAATAGTTCTGGTGCTCGCCCCTGACCTGCTCGTATTGCTGCTGCGTCACTGGGTATTTGCCCAGGTAGAAAGGTCGGGTGATCGTCACGTCGTGTAGCTTCTCGGCGTCCACCTCCTTGTCGGAAAAGTTGCGTTCGGGTTCGGTAATGGGAGAACCCATCCTAAAGGTTCCCGGCGGAATCAGCACCACTACCAGCTGCACGCCGTTGCCCAGGTCGATCTCTTCCTCGATCTGGCGGCCGAGGTATTTCGCCCATGCTACTTGGGCCTCCTTGGCCTGCTGCGCCGTAAACGGTGCCGTTAACCTGGCCGGTTCTTTACCGGCTACCGGCGGCTTGTCTTTGTCGCTGGGCTTGTCTTTGTCGGCCACTATCCTGTCTTTGTCACTGGGCTTGTCCCCATCGCCTGGCGGCTTGTCTTTGTCGCTCGGTTTGGCTGTGCCCAGCGCCGATTTACCTTTGTCGGCCGGTTTTCTGTCCTGATCCGGTGGCTTTTCCTTGTCGCTGGGTTTGTCGTTGTCCTTGGCGTTCCGCGCGAAAAGCTCACTCGGCCCCAGCGCGACGATGCCGATGCCGACTCCGCAGGTTAGCAGGAGCAACATACACAGGCCGAAAATGACCACTACGGGCCAGCCTCTGCCACGCGGCGCTGGTTTTCGCGATGATGATTGTGGTCCGCGATCCGCGTTGAATGCCTTGAACGCCGTGGGTTTGGCTTTGTCGAGGCCTGTGGACGTTTTGTCCTCTTCCTCAAGATTCGCGAATGGATTGGGCCCGGTCGCCTGGGTCCGTTTCTTGACGACAGCCTCAATCGTTCCAGACCCCTCGTCTCTTGCGGCAGGCTTACCGGAAACGGAGTCCGCGGTTCGGGCTTTGACTTTTCCCGGTTTGGAAAAGGCTTCCAGTGCCGCTGCAACCTCAGCCGGCGTCTGGAAGCGGTTCGCCGGGTCGCGCGCCAGCATCTTAAGCAGTATTTGCTCCAGACCTTCCGGCACCTCCCGCCGCAACGCCCGGACGGATTCCGGCTTACCCACCAGCCGCGCGCTCAGCCTTTCAACGGCTGTCTCTCCCGGGAATGGGGCCTGCCCCGTTAGCAAATAGAACAGGGAACAGCCCAGGCTGTAGATGTCAGAGCGAATGTCCGCTTTCCGGGCGTTTTCCGCTTGCTCGGGGGAAATGTAATCCACCGTCCCGACCACCTTGCCAATTTGGGTCAGGTTTCTCTTTGGGCCGGTCTCGCTTTCAAAACGTGCCAAACCGAAATCAAGGATCTTGACGACCGCTACGCCGTCGCTCGTTTTGGTCACCAGGAGGTTACCCGGCTTGATGTCGCGATGGACCACGCCCTTGCCGCTCGCGTGCTGCAAGCCCAGGGCCGCCTGCCGGATAAAATCACACGCCAGCGGAATGGCCAAGGGTCCGGATTGCTTCACGAGCTTGGCGAGATCCACGCCTTCCACGTATTCCATGGCGAGGAAGTGGATGTCACCGGCCTCGCCCGCGTCATGAGCGAGTACGATGTTCGGGTGGGAGAGTTGAGCGGCGGCGCGGGCCTCGCGTCTGAAGCGCTCGATGGCGTGGGGTTCGGAGAGGTGGTCCTTCTGGATTAGCTTGAGAGCGACCACACGGTCCATTCGGACGTGCCTGGCTTTGAAAACTTCCCCCATGCCGCCTTCTCCCAGGCGGTCGAGAAGGCGGTAAGGGCCAACGACCAGACCTTGGCCTCGATCGTGGAGGAGTTCGTCTGCCTGGAAGGCGGTGAGGCAACCTCGGCGCACCAACTCCTGCGCCAGCCCGCGCGCATCGGCAAACCGCGGCTGGAGCGTGCGTGCGATCTCGTCCGCCTGCGCAGTGCTCACGATCTCGGTTTCCCGAAGAGAATGCACGAACGACGCGGAGCCGTTGGCGGACATGGCGACGCCCCCCTGTCGGCGCTTGGGTGTTGGGACAGACTGTGCCAATGATCTTAACCCCCGCTATCGCGACGTTCCACCACAAAATCCGGACGGTAAGCCTCGGATGTGACAAATCTTTGGGGGAGCGAAACGCTTCCTGCCCTCGCCCACGAGGTGAGCGGGGGAGCCATTCAGCGACGGCGGCAGCTTTTGCGCGTGCGCCAGCGTCCGCTGGCGCACGCGAACGACACCCGGAAAGGCCGACCCTCGCCAATGTTAAATTCGTGGCGAGGGTCGAGATTGGCGAGGGTCGATCCGGCGTCGGTGCTGATGCGTAAGAGCATACTGATAAATGTTTTACGGCTGTCTTGCGCAGAGCGTTTGCGCAAAAGCGGTTCGACCCTCGCCATATGTGGATTGGCGTGGCTCGGGTCGGACCGGCCCGGTCGTCATCCAAAGGGGTCGCGGTTGGACAACGATTGGCTACGCCCCGTAGCCGCAAGCGGCCCGCTTGCTGG
>JBBRLG010000554.1:0-4984 GCA_038231495.1 Gemmatales bacterium
CAGCACCGACGCCGGATCGACCCTGGCCAATGTTGACCCTCGCCACGAATTTAACATTGGCGAGGGTCGGCCTTTCCGGGTGTCGTTCGCGTGCGCCCGCGGACGCTGGCGCACGCGCAAAAGCGGCCACCGTCGTTTAATTGCTCTCCGCGCACCTCGGGGGAGCGGGCAGCAAGCGTTTCGCTCCCCGAACGATTTGCCACACCGCGCAAGCCGGGCAGCAGCTTATGCCGTTGCGATAAAGCCCGCGGCCAATTACAGTAGGCACGGGCGCCGCGAATGACCGCCGTTTGACTCGGAGGCTTCTTGCCGTGGACACCGACCGCAATCTCCTTTTCGGCGTGCTCGCCCTGCAGGCCGACCTGATCGACCCCGCTCGGTTTGCCGAGGCCTGCTCGGCATGGGCCTCCCGCAAAGAGACGCCCCTGGCCGACCTGCTCCTTGAACGCGGTTGGTTGACGCCCGGCGACCGCGTTGACATCGAGAAACTCCTGGAACGCAAGCTGAAAAAGCACGGCAACAACGCCCACGCCGGCCTGGTCGAAGTCACGACCGATCAGGTGCGATTGTCGCTGTCTGGCGTCGCCGATGCCGACGTGCGGCACTCCCTGAACGGCTCGACGCCGCCGGCTCCGGACCACGTGCTGCTGGCGACCACCGCCTACGTTCCGGAGGCCGGCGAGCGCTACACGCTGACGCGGTTGCACGCCACCGGCGGCATCGGCCGCGTCTGGCTGGCCCGCGACGCCAGCCTCGGCCGCGACGTGGCCTTGAAGGAACTGCGTCCCGAACGGTCCGCCAATCCCTCCGTGTGGGCACGCTTCCTCAAGGAAGCGCAAGTTACCGGGCAACTGGAACACCCCGGCATCGTGCCCATCTACGAGGTCGGGCAGCGGCCTGCCGACCAGGCGCCCTTCTACACCATGCGCTTCGTGCGCGGCCGCACCCTGGCCGAGGCGGTGGCGGCGTATCACAAGAAACGCCTCCAGGGCGAGGCCGGCCCGCTGGAATTGCGGGAACTGCTGGGCGCTTTCGTGGGCGTGTGCAATGCCGTGGCCTACGCGCACTCCCGCGGCGTCTTGCACCGCGACCTGAAGCCGCAAAACATCGTGCTGGGCGACTACGGCGAGGTCATCGTCCTGGACTGGGGCCTGGCCCGGTTGATGAAGCAGCCCGAGGGCGACGAAGCGCACCCTCCGCTCGACGTGGCTGCCGAAAGCGGTGTGCAGGGAACGTTGCAGGGCCAGGTGCTGGGCACCCCGGCCTACATGGCACCGGAGCAGGCCGAGGGGCGGCTCGATCTACTCGGCCCGGCCACCGACGTTTACGGGTTGGGCGCGGTCCTCTACGAAATCCTCACCGGCCGGCCGCCGTTCACCGGCACCGAGACGGCCGGGGTGCTAAGCCTGGTGATCCACGAACCGCCGACCCGGCCGCGGCTGACCGTGCCCACGACGGCCGCGGCGCTGGAGGCGGTCTGCCTCAAGGCGCTTGCCAAAAAGTCGGCGCAGCGCTACGCCTCGGCCAAGGAGTTGGCCGAAGAGGTGCAGCGCTGGCTGGCCGACGAGCCGGTGGCCGCCTACCGCGAGCCGGCACCGGTCCGGCTGTCGCGCTGGGCACGACGGCACCGCACGCTGGTCGCCAGCGCCGCGGCGTTGCTGATCGCCGTTACGGTGGGGTTGGCCGTCGGCACGGTCCTGCTCACGCAGGCCAACGCCCGCACGGAGGAACAGCGCCGGCAAGCCGAAGTCGAGCGCGAACGGGCCGAGGCCAATTTCCAGAAAGCGCGTCGGGCGGTGGACGAGTATTACACCAAGGTCAGCGAGAACAAGCTCCTGGACGTGCCGGGCTTGCAGCCGTTGCGCAAGGACCTGTTGCAGTCGGCCCGCGACTATTACAAAGAGTTCCTGAACGACCACGCCCAGGACCGTGCGGTGCGCTCCGAGGCGGCGGAAGCCTGGTATCGACTCGGGCTGCTCAGCCTGGCCATCGGACCTTCCGAAGAAGCATTGGACGCGCTGCAAAACTCCGCGGTCGCGTACGAAGCGTTAGCCACCGAACACCCGGAGGAGCCGCGCTACCGCTTCAAGCACGCGATGTGCCTGAACGACATCGGCCTGCAACAAGCCAAGCTCGGCCGGCCGACCGAGGCGACCAAGACCCACGAGGAGTGCGTCCGCATCCGCGAGGCGCTCGCCCGCGAGTATCCTTCCGAGGTCGAATACCGCAAGGAGTTGGCCATCGGCTACCGCAACCTGGGCCAGCGCCGCAAGGAAGCCGGCCGGGACAAGGACGGCATGGCCCTCAAGGAGAAGAGCCGCGAATTGTATACCGCCCTGGTCCGCGAGTTCCCCGAATCCCCGGACTACCGCAACCGCCTCGGTGGGTTGCTTCTGGAAATCGGGCTGGATCTGCAATACCAGGGCCGCAAGGAAGAAGCCGAACGAACCTTTAAGGACACGATCGAACTGCTGGAAAAGCTCGTCCGCGACAAGCCCAAGGGGCTCGACTATCAATCGAACGTCGCGGCGGCGTACACCCACCTGGGCTTCCTGCAAGTCGCGCGCACCGAACTGGAACCCGGCCTGGACTCCACGCGACACGCCCTGAAATTCCTGGAAACCTTGGTCAAGGAGAACCCGGCCTTGCCGGGCTATCGGTTACAGTCGGCCTACGGCAACCAGCAAATCGGTTCACTCCTGACGGAACTGGGCCGCGAAGCCGAAGGCCTGGAGGCGAGCCGGCGTGCCCTGGCCCTCTACGAAGAGACGGCGGCGAAAGATCCGAACAACGTCTATTATCAGGCCTATTTAGCGGAGGGCCGACAAGCGCTGGGCATCCTGCTGAGCCAGGCCGGCAAGCCGGTAGAGGCGGCGGCGGAGTTTGAGAAGGCCCGCACCATGCGGCAAAAGTTGGTTGACGCCAGCCCTACCAACACCGATTTCCAGAGCGACCTCGCCATCAGCCACATCGGCATTGGCAACCTGCTGAACGAGGCGGGTAAGCCGAAGGAGGCGCTGGCCTCTTGTGAGAAGGCGCAGGTAATCCGGCAGAAGCTGGTCGATGCCAACCCGACCACCCTCAATTTCCAGCGCGACCTCGCGAACGGCCAAACCGACGTTGCGGCCTTGCTGTTCCAACTGGGCAAGTCGCAAGAGGCACTGCGGGAGTGCGAGAAGGCCCAGGCGACCCGGCAAAAGTTGGCCGACGCCGAGCCTGCCAACATCGAATTCCGGCGGGAACTGGCGACGCACCACGGCGCGATCGGTTTCCTGCTGTCCGAAATCGGCAAGCCGGAGGAGGCGCTGGCGGCGTATGACAAGGCGCAGGCGCTTCGACAAAAGCTGGCCGACGCCGACCCTACAAACACCTCGATGCAGAGCGACCTGGCGGCCGGTTACAACGGCATCGGTGCGTTGTTTAAGGACGCCGGCAAGCCGAAGGAGGCCCTGGCCGCTTACGAGCAAGCCCAGGCGATCCGGCAAAAGCTGGCCGACGCCCACCCGACGATTCCGGCCTACCAAAACGAATTGGCGGGCAGCCTCAACGACGTGGCCGACGCCCTCCGCGACCTGGGGAAGTTTGACGACGCGCGGGCGGTTCATAACCGCGCCATCGCACTGCGGGAAAAGTTGGTGAAGGACAGCCCCACCGTGCTGCGCTACCGCTTCCAACTGGCCTATGGCCTTAAACGACTTGTTTTGACCGAACGGGCCGACGGCAAGAACGCTGCGGCGGTGGCCGCCGGTAAGCGTGCGAGGGCACTATACGAGGAATTGCCGCCGCGCTCGACAGAAGAGTTGATCGCGCTGGCCGGTTGCCTGGCGCTGTTGGGCGACCAGGCCGGCAAGCCGGGTTCCGGCCTGACGGTGGAGGAAGGCCGGACGGCGACCGACAAGGCCGGGGAGTTGCTGCGCCAGGCGATCGCCGCCGGCTACGGCAACACGGCCCAGCTACGGAAGGACCCGTGCCTTGAGCCACTGCGGCAGCGGGACGATTTCAAGAAGTTGATTCAGGGGTCGTGAGTTCCGTTTTGCCGCTTGCGGCTTTGCGGAGGAGGCGTCGGTGCTGATTCTGTTGACCAACGACGATGGTATTTACGCCCCCGGCCTGCGCGCCCTGCGGACGGAGCTACAAAAACTGGGCACCGTCGTCGTGGTCGCCCCGGCGAGCGAGCAGAGCGCCGTCGGCCATTCGGTGACGTTAAAAAACCCGCTGATCGTGCAGGAAATTTTGGACGAGAACCGCGACAAACTCGGCTGGGCGGTCGAGGGCCGGCCCGCCGACTGTGTGAAGCTGGCCATACGCGAACTGCTGGCCGCGCCGCCGGACCTGGTGGTCAGCGGCCTGAACGCGGGCGGCAACGCGGGCATCAACGTCCTTTATTCCGGTACCGTCGCCGCCGCCATCGAGGGTGCGTTCTTCCACTGCACCAGCATCGCCTGCTCGCTCGTCTTCACCGAGGGCAAGGGCGCCCCGCCGCCGAACTTCCCGCGCGGCGCCGCACGCGCCCGGCAGGTCATCGAACAAATCCTGACTCACCGCCCGGCAACCGGGGCGCTCTTCAACGTCAACGTCCCCGACCTGGAGCCGGGTGCCTTGCGCGGCATTCGTACGGTGCCGCAGGATTTCTCGTCGTTCGAGGAGGCCTACGACCGCCGCACCGACCCGCGTGGCCGCGTGTATTTCTGGCCGCACCCCGAATACAGCTGCCCCGACCCGCACCCCGATTCGGACGTGACGGCACTCCAGGAAGGCTACATCACCGTGACGCCGTTGCAGTTCAATTTGACGCACGCGGCCCGTTTGCAAGAAATGAGTCGGTGGACGTGGCCGTCCGAACCGCGACCGTGACAGCGAGTTGATTAAGGATCGCTGACGTAATAATTTCCCGTTACGGGATGGTTCCGTACCGCGAAGCGGTTCCATAACAGAGCCGGGGGTCGCGTACTCGCGCACCCCCGGAACTGATTAAGGATCGCTG
>JBBRLG010000555.1:0-4975 GCA_038231495.1 Gemmatales bacterium
CCGGTCTCGTGTCGCCAGCGCCCTGGGTTGCTTGACGGTCCTCATTCTCCCCGTCCTCGAAATAAAACAGAGTAGTCGCTTTGTTATTAGAACACGAACAGCAAAGAAGTCAAGCGTTTTTTCTTCTTTACAAACCCTTTATCGGGATCGACATCCCCGCGGACAAAAAAGGGGGTCGGAAGTGCGCCGAGTGCCTTCTGACACAAGCCTGAAGCGCAAGCGAAGGACAGTCCTTCGCTTGCGCTTCAGGCTTGTGCCACATTGTCCCGCGGCGAGTATTAACGCGAACGCCGGACCCTTACGGGACAGACTCTTAGAGTCCGACGCTGCCCACCGCGTTCGTGCGATACTGCGGGGATGCCA
This sequence comes from Gemmatales bacterium, assembly GCA_038231495.1. Lineage (GTDB taxonomy): Bacteria > Planctomycetota > Planctomycetia > Gemmatales > Gemmataceae > JBBRLG01. The sequence continues at coordinate 364 of JBBRLG010000555.1, forward strand.
GCATGCGTTCTGCAACCGTGCCCAGGTCGAGCGCGTTTCCACTCCTGTCGCGCTGAGTTAACCACGACTGCTTTTCGGACTGCGTGGCGTGGCGATGAAGGAACGCGCTGTAGAACGAGTCCAGCGCCCGTTGGGCGTAGGCGTCCGAACTTAGCACGTCGTAAAACACACCGGTCCGTGCCGACTCGTTGTCGAAACTCGCGAGATTCCCGGCCAGTAGCGCCTTATAGGCGTCCGCCGTTGCGAACACCTCGTCCTTCACGGCTACGCGCCGAGCGTCCAGTGCGCCGAGTCGGCCGGTCCAGGCTTTCAGGTCCGCCGTGGTTCCTCCGCCGGCGAGCAAACTGGCATTGACCGCATCCCCCAGGGACGCCTCGGCGCGGTGCTGGAACAGGTACGCCGCCGAGGTGAGGAAGCCGTGTACCACGTCCGCCTCCGTAGTCCCGCTGCTCTGGAGCTGGCTTGTCCAGTATTGGCGGTCGGCAACATCCTGCGCATTCTTCGCGTCCAGATCGCGGCCGAGGAAGTTGTGGTAGTAACTCTCGACCTCGCGCCAACGGTGTTCTTGGGAATTCCAGAAGCCCTGCGTCACATAAAGGTAAGGGTCAGCGCCGGCCGGTAGGCCGAGCGCTTGCGGGGTTGTCTTTGCAAGGTTGAAGACGGTATCCCAGTAGGCCAGAGTGGTATTACTCGCTTCGACGTCGCGGTTGAGGACGCTGTGATACAGGCCGCGAATGAAGGCATGAATGTCGGCGTCGGGTTCGGTCTTGCTGGTCGGCGGGGCGTAAATCGTTGGCGGACCGGACACCGGCAAACCGGGGCTGACCTCGATGATGCCAAAATTCGCGACCTCCGTGGCACCGCCGCCCAGGGCGACGGCGACCGTGCCGTTGGCCGGCACCGTCGGCAAGGTGAACGGTGCGTTGACGCGGACGTAATACGTTCCGGCCGCAACGTTCGCGAACGTGTAACCGCCGTCGGCGCGCGTGGTGGTCGTGGCCTCGCCCGCGTCCATTCGGCCGTTGTTGTTGGCGTCAAGGTACACCGTGACGCTGGCACGGCCGGCCTCCCCGGTGTCCTGGACGCCGTTGACATTGTTGTCCAGGAAGACGACGCCAATAAGGACGCCGACTCCCGTCCCGGCTGGCGGTGCGGGAGCAGCGACGGCCCACGAAAAGGAGACATCGGGACTGATGGCGCCGGCATTGTCGATGGCGTGGACGCGGAACGTGTGCGGCCCGGCGGCAAGGTTCGCATAGTTGACGCTGGTGCCCGCCGCGTTGGTAAAGACGCCATTATCGAGTTGCGTTTGGAAGGTAAGAATACTGGGTGCCGCGAAGTTATTGCTGCCGGTGAAGCCGAAGAACGCCGAATCGCCCTGCGTTTGCGTCGCGACAAGGGTAACGGTCGGCGTCGGGATGCCTTGGTGGGGATGGGTCAACTCGGCCAGAATGTCGAGGGGGCTGATGGCTGCGACCGGCTGGCCGAGGCTCGTCATGCCCGTGGCTAGCGTTCGATCGAGTACGATGTGGGACGGATCATCGCGCGACGCGATTTGCAGTTCAATCGTGTACGAACCCGAGCCGGTGCCAATGGCGCTGAAGTGATACGGCCCCGGCACAATTAAACTCAACGGCAGGGTCAGAATCTCAGGCTCCGTGTTCGGCCCGGAATCGGTAGCCTGCGAACCGAAGTCGTTTACCGGCTTTCCGGTCGTCGGGTCATAACCCAGTCGCCGGCCCATCGGATCGACGATCAGCAAACCGACCGGTGATTTGCCTTGCAACTTGACAACGGAGTCGTCGGGAGTGGTCGCGTCCGAGTTAAACGGGAAGTTCGGGTTGCCACCGAGAGGAATCCAGTCAGCAGGTGTTGCACTTCCACCCGCCAGGTTCAGGTCCGGGACGTTGTACGTGTACGCGAAGCTTACGCGCGCGGCGAAGTCTACGGTGGAAGCGGGATCACTCAGGGTTGGCGACAAGAGCGTACCGCCAAAGTGCGGTTCCACCAAGCCGCCGACCTGAAGCGTCGCCGTCGCCGTCGCCGTTCCAAGTTCGTGGCCCAGAACCTTTACCGACCCGATTACGGTAACCGTGGGCGTGGCCACCACTTTAAGTTTCAAGAAGGTGGACGCGGGATTCAAGGTGGGATGGCCGTTGTCGAACTGCACGTCCAGGCCAAAGGAGCCGGTCACGACGACCGGTATCGTAAGGCTGAGTTGCAGCTCCAAGTCCGCGACGTGCGGCACGCCGATGACGTGCGTGAATTGAAGGTGATCGACCAGGTTGCCGTTGTACAACTCGACCGGGTTGGCCGTTGCGACCTTGAGCGACTTGAGTTCCAGCGTTTGCGCCGTGAGTGCGGAACTTACCGTGAGGTTGTTGGCCGCCGCCGAGATCGTTTTATCGACCAGTGTTTTGCCCAGCACCTTGCCTACGACGTGAAGATTCTTGAAATCGACCTTCGCGTCGGAGGCCAGCAGCAGCGGCGCTTCCAGGTCCACCGCCGCGGTCGCTGCCGCGAACGACTCCAGGTTGCTCAGGCCCGGCAACGGGAAGTCGGGAAAACCAATGCTGAATGAGGCGTGGCCTATGGGAAATTCCGCCAGCGTGACGTCGTGCATTAGGTGGTAGCCGTCGTCGGCTACCTTAAAATTCGCCTCTTGCCCCTGCAGCCAGTCGGGCAGGGCGATCACAGCGAGCTTCGTGCCGTCCGTCTGGAAGGTCTGTCCGCCGATTTGGAGCGACGGCACCAGTGGGTCGGCAGGCAGACTGCCTACGTCGTAAGCCTGTAAGACAAAATGGTCGGCGGCCTTCTCGGACACGCCGATCGTATTTGCTCCAAACCCCACCGCCTCGAGTTTCGGAAGGTAGATTGCCGGCAGCTGGCCCCCAAAATCTCCTTGAAACGCTTCGTTCAGCGTCACGCCGCGAATGAAGCGCACCTGGCTCAGGTCCACGGCGGCACCGCTGCCGAGCTTGGCCTGGAGGTGGAGGGGGACTTTGTCCTCCACCACAATCTGTGCATGCGCTGTTGCTAGTTTGAACTGGCCCCAGTAGGCGTTGACATCCAGCGAGCCGGAATGGAGGGCAGCGATGTCTGCCGAATCGGTGAAAATGCCGGGTTGCGCCGCGTCAGGGTTGATATCGTCCAATTTGCCGGGAAGCGCGAAAGTCACTTTCGTCAAAAGCCTTGCAGACCAGGCGGCTGTCGGGGCCGAAAAGGTGAAGGGGGTGTTAAGCGAGACGCCCTTCAAGAAGGTTCCGAAGGTCGGTTGCGCGTTGGCTTTAGACGCCGCGCTGTTGTAGTCCGCCGGCACGGACAAAACCGGTGTGAACTGTAAGTCGCTCAGATTCGCGGCCGCCGTCTGGGGAACTTGAACCACACCGCCCGTGCCGTCGGGTTCGAGGATGGAAACGGTCAGCTTCGCGGGCAACGTGCCGGAGGGCGGAGTAAGGGTGGACAAGGAAATAGACTGCATTTGGGAGCCGGTTTGGCCCGCGATGCTGATCGGGCTTAGGGCAGTATGGGGGTCATTGCCGGCAGCGTCCGTCCAAGAGAAATTGAGCGTCGTTCCGGCCGGCAGTGTGCCTGCTGCAATGCTGTACGCGACATCCAGTTTGCCCGACGGGTTCCAGGCGGCGGAATCGACAGTGGCCAACGGTGCCTGAACCGTCTCCACAAAAATACTTGCACCTACGAAGCCATGCACAATCAGTTCAGGGAACGAACCTATAACGGATTCTGTAAGGCTTCCGGAGCCGGAGACATTGATGTCGAAGGAATCTCCAATGATACCCCGAACATGAAGGGTGGTAGTTGCATTTCCGTCGCCAGAAGTCGAGGCTGCTATGCCCTGGCCGGGGGCGTTTGAAGAGCTGATTGCAACCTGGGCGCTACCCCTTGGATCCGTTGCACTAGCCCCTGCGGTGAGAGAAATTGTTATCGCGACGGGGTCGCCAACTCGTTCGTTCGCCTCGGGATCTCGATCTATTGAAACGTGGATACCATCTCCAAGCGTGAAGCTTGCGTTCAGAACAGTAACCTCCTCACCCAGGTAATTTGCATAAAACCCCGCATAGGCGCCAGCGACGAACGAGCTGGGGTATACACCGATTTCGGGGTAGCCACTGATTACTGTTGCCGTCGGCATGCCGGTGATGTTGACAATAGCGGGAGTGATCCGATCTTCGAGGATCTCCAGCAGAGGCCGTCGGTCGCGGGTAAGCGGGTGTCGCCGCAACGGGCTGAACAGCCCGCGGAGCCAGGATTTCGACAGGTGCGTAGGCAATCCGAGCATAAGCAAGACCTCCGACACTGCAATGGGGAAGCGGCACACAACGACGAAGCCGAAATTCTCGGAACTTACCGACTTGCGCTAGGACGTTCTCCAACGTGGCGAGCTGAGAGTCCAAGCAGCAAGCGCGATAGCCGACGCGAGTTCAAACGAAGCTGATAGTATGGGCGACCAATTGCGGAAGTCAACGACAATTTGAGAATTTTTGCCGGGCGAAAAAGGGGACGCAGCTCGAATGCTGCTTCCCGAGAGAGGACAGTACTGATTTTTCGCGGTTTTTGCGAACGAGGACTCAGGACTTGGGTCGGTCGGGTA
>JBBRLG010000556.1:0-4969 GCA_038231495.1 Gemmatales bacterium
GGCTGTCTGTTCTCTGCCCGGGCCGTCGGGGCCATCTCGGGGGGCCCCCGCTCCGGGTTCCGCGACTATTTTGACCCGCTGTAAATGTTTATCCACGAAACCGGGCCGCGCTGGGGGCGCGGCCTCCGCTGGTTCGGCCGGCTCGTTTATAGAACTTATGCGATCTCTTTTACCATCTGGCTGGTCATTACGCCGCTGGCCGCCGCGCGCTACCACGTCGTGTCGCCGATGGGGTTGTTGCTCGGCCCGCCGCTCCTTTTGCTCGCCTCCGTCGCGCTGATCGCGGGCTTTCTCCTCCTCGTTGCGGCGCTCGTGTGGCAGCCGTTGACCCTTATGTTCGTGCCCTTCGTTCACGGCAGTCTATGGGCGTGCGCCCGGATCATCGACGTGGCCCTGTCCTGCCCCGGCAGTCATTTCCACGTCGGCGACGTGCCCCCATGGTGGTTGTGGGTCTTCTACGGCGGTCTGCTTCTGGTGCTAACCCAGAACCGTTTGCGGCAACACTGGCGTTGGGCCACGGTGGCCGGGGCCGGATGGCTGTGCGTCGGATTGCTGACGGCGACCGTGCGCTTGCCGTCGGACGAAATGCGCTGCACGTTTCTCGCGGTCGGTCACGGCGGCTGCACCGTCATCGAAACGCCGGACGGCCGCGTCCTGCTTTACGACACCGGGTCGATCGGTGGCCCGGACGTCACGCGCCGCTTCGTCGCGCCTTACCTCTGGTCGCGCGGCATCCGCCGCATCGACGAGGTGTTTCTGTCACACGCGGACCTCGATCATTTCAACGGCCTGCCCGCGCTGCTCGACCGCTTCGCCGTCGGCCAGGTCACGATGACGCCGACGTTTGCGGACAAAAACACTCCCGGAGTGACTGATACCGTCGCGGTCCTGCGCGAGCGCGGGGTTCCGGTACGCATCCTCAAGGCGGGCGACAAAGTGACGGCAGGAGAAGTACAAATCGAAGTCCTGCACCCGCCGGCGGTCGGTCCGGAAGGCAACGAGAATTCACGCAGCCTGGTGCTGGACGTCCGCCACGCGGGGCATCGCATCCTATTAACCGGCGACCTCGAAGGGGCCGGCCTGGAGCGCGTCTTGGCAATGGCACCGCGCCCGACAGACGTGCTGATGGCGCCCCACCACGGCAGCAAGGTCAGTAACAAAGGCGACCTGGCGGAGTGGGCGCGGCCGCGCGTGGTCGTGTCGTGCCAGGGGCCGCCGCGCGGCTTGCCGGTGCTGGACGCGGTTTACACGCCGACGGGGGCGCAGGTTCTCGGTACCTGGCCACACGGGGCGGTCACGGTGCGCAGCCATGCCAGCGGGTTGGTGATCGAGACGTTTGCCACCGGGCAGCGGATCGTGCTGCGCACGAACCGGGAGAAGTGAGAGTATTCGCCGCTTGCGGCTGAGCGGGTTTTGCAAAGCCGCAAGCGGCAGTACCGTTTGGTTTACTGCGGCTTCCCGTTGCCCGGCGGGGTCGGTCCGCCGGCGGGAGGCGGAGGCGTCGGCGGTGCCGGCGGCGTCGGGAGCGGTGCCGGTTTGCCTTCTGGGGGCACGGGATCCGTCTTGACGACGACCGGGCCGGCAGGGGGCGGCACCTCGGGTGCGACCGCGCCGAGGTCGCCGATCTTCTCGCCGCCGTTGATGGTACACAACGCCCGGAAGAGGGTCGGGTTCATGTCCCTGGCGATGAACCGCACTTTGCCGTCGCCCATGATGGCGTAAGTGCCATCCTTGCCTTCGTGCTTGACGCACACGAACGGCAGGATCACGTCGCCGTCCTTCGGGTCGTCGGAAATGCCACGGACCGTGCTGCCGCCGCCCGCCAGCCACGGCGTCTTCGAGGTCGGCGGGATCATCAGCAAGGCAATGGTGTTTTCCAGCTTGTCCTTGATCTCGTCCACCTTCGTTTCACGGTCGTAACCGAAGATGCCAAGCTTCTTGGCAACGGTCGGGTCCTTGGCGTTGTAATACGCCGCGTCCAGGCCAAGGCCCGAGACGGCCACGAAGTGCGTCGGGGCTACCAACCCCGGCACGCCGGGGTAGTGAATATAAGGCGGCGCGTCGGCACCCCCGTGCCCGAGGAACTGCGGGATGACGGTCTGCGTGAGGTTCAGATTTGAAAACTGCTCCCGATTATCGCCCGCGTCGTTCCACGATTTTTCAGGATTCCTGGGCAGTTCCTTGAACTCGCCCTCGCCCAGGTAGGGCAGCAACTCCACCATCCAACTGAGCCGTTGATCGGGCGGGTAATCGATGGGCCGGCTGCCCCGATCGCGGAATTGGGTGCCGCGCGGGAACTGCTTTTTCTCTTCGACGTACTTGCTCAGGGCCGCCGCCAACTCATGGACGTGCGAGCGGCGATCGACCATCGTCGCCACGCCCTTGAGTTGCACCAACTGGCGTTCGAGTTCGCCCTTGATGCGCTTGTAGGCTTCTTCTTTCAGATTGATGTCAAAACTGATCTCGACGGTCTTGTCGTGCAGCGAAATAGTGATGGTGCCGTCAGGATTCGTAGGCTCCGGCGTTTCGGCGGGCAGCCCGCCACCCGGCGGCCGGAATCCAGCGGGCGGGCCACCTTCGGGACCACCAAGCCCGCCGCCCGGACGCAAACCGCCGGGGGGCATCACCGGACCGCCGCCCTTACCGCTGCCCTGAGGTCGGAAACCGGTGGGGGGCGTGCCTTCTGGCCCGCCCGGTCCGCCCGGTCCGCCCGGTCCGCCCGGCAGTAGCCCGCCGGGAGGAGACCCTTCGGGACCGCCCGGACCACCAGGCCGCAGCCCGACCGGACCATTGGGGTTAAAGCCATTCGGCGCACCGCCGCCGGCACCGGTAGCGTTGCCGAGGGTGAGTATTAAGTCCAACCATTCCTTGCCGACCGGCCCGGCGAGCTTGCCGCCCATGTCCGTCAAGGTCGTGCCGATTTTCTTGGCCGCGCTTTCGGTCTTGCCTTCGAGGAGGACGTTGGCCACGGCCTTATCTTCGTTCAAGGCAACCAGGCTGACGCCGACGAGATCGATCTCCTTGAACTGCTGGGCCAGCGGCGTCAGCGCCGTATTCACGAGCGACGTGAGCGGCCCGAACGATACCTGTTCCGCAAGGCGTGCCACAAAAGCATCGGGCAGTCGGCTCTGTTTGACGGCGACCACGGTGACGAGTACGGGTTTATCGGAGCGTTCGAGTTGGTCGAGCGCGGCCTTGATGGTTTCTTTTACGGTCATATACGAACCAGTCCCGGCCGGCGAAGGCGTCGCGCCACTGCCTTCGGGTGCAGTCCCTCCGCCCGGAGGAACGGGTCCGCCCGGACCACCGCCGGGAAGGGTCGGACCCGAAGGAGGCACACCCTCGCCGCCCGGACCCGGCTTACCGCCACCCGGTAGCGTCGGACCACCCGGACTGCCACCGACGCCGGGCGTCAGCGGCGGCAGACCACCGCCACCGGGTTTGCCGCCGCCGGGAAGGGTCGGACCCGAAGGAGGCACACCCTCGCCGCCCGGACCCGGCTTACCGCCACCCGGTAGCGTCGGACCACCCGGACTGCCGCCGACGCCGGGCGTTAGCGGGGGCAGGCCGCCACCGCCGGGGGGAACACCGCCGCCCGGCGGGACCGGACCGCCCGCGGGCGGACTCGCCTCGCCGCCTTCCGACGGCTTGGATACATAATCCGGCTTGGCACCCCGGTCGAGGTATTCTTGCATCAAAGACGTGTCGGCAAAAATAAGCGTTTGGCCGTCCGCCAAATACAGAGAAAGCTGCTCGACCGGCTGGTTGCCGCGGACGAGCAAGGTGCCAAGGCCGTCGAGGGGCTGTCGCACCTTGAAGTAATTCAAACCCTTGATGGGCGGCTGCTGTTCCAGCTGCAAGCCCGCCATCAACTTGTTGCGGTCGTACGGTTTCGCAGTACGCATGATGCTGATGACGGTCTTCTTGTCCGCGTTCAACCCCAGCACAATCCGACTGACGAAATCAACCGGGAAGCCGAAGGTGCGCGTGAACTGGGCGGAGTTGAAAGCGCCCGGCGTGCCGATGGCGGCGCGCATCACCGAACTGGTGGCGATTTTATCGATGTTGAGGTTCACCACCGCCTGGGTGTCGTTGGGCAACAGGTTCGAGATGTCGCTGGTGACGGGGGCGGCAGGCGGCGGTTCAACGGGCTTCTTGCCGGCGTCGGCGGTGTCGGTGTTGCCGCCTTCCTCGGGCCTTTGGGCCGTCGAGGCCCCGCCCGGATTACCGGGGGGTTTCAGCGGCTTGGTATCGCCGCCGAACAGGACGCCGCCGATGACCAGCGCGCCAATCACCAGGGCGACCACCGCCACCCCGGCGAGGCCGATGCCGACGAACAGCATCGTGGAGTTTTTCTTTTTCGGCTTGCGCTCCCCGTCGTCCTCGTCGTCGTCGCGGTCCGCGTTCTTCGCGACGGCCTTGAGTTTCGACTTGCCGGGAGGCCCTTTTTTGATCGCCGTGGCTTTGCCGTTTTTCTTGGCGGCCGGGACGACCTCCTCGTCCTCGTCCGCCGCCTCGACGTCGGCCGGCAATTCGACGACAAAGCGGTATTTGCACTTTGGGCAGTCGATCTTGCGCCCGATCAGGTTCTTGTCCTTGATCGGCACCATCGCCTCACAGCTCGGACACTGCTGTTTGAAACTCGTTGCGGTGACCATGACTTGTTTCTCCGCCAAAACCAAGCGGGTTCTGTTTGGATCCGGTGCGCTAAGAGTCGGATGACCCGAAGGCTCCATCATACGCGAAACCGTACCGCCAATGCAAATGGCAAACCGGGTAATACGCAAATTCCAACACGCCGCCGCCGCTTTTGTTTGCGGCACTTTCCAGTCCGGAACGAAATAGCGACCGCCCGGCATCTATACCGGGCGCGGGGGAAAGTGGCACAAACGCCCGTAGCCGCAAGCGGCGCGCGAGCGGGGGGAACCCCCGCCAAAGCCCGCACCCCAGCCCCCGTGGGCTACGGCCC
>JBBRLG010000557.1:0-4949 GCA_038231495.1 Gemmatales bacterium
CGGAAAAGCGCCGCACTCCAAAGGGAAAAACAGCTCCCTTGATCCCGCGCTAGCGCGCCGAGTCCCGCGAGCAATGTCCCATTCAGAAGGAACCGCACATGAAACCCTCTTCGGACCGGTCGTGCCGCCGTGGGCTGCGTTGGACGCTTGGGTTTCTCCTCTTGCTGGTGATGGCCGGCGGGTCGGCGGTCCGCGCCGACGACGACCCGTTTAGTGAGAAAAACCGCAAGGTCGATCCCACCGCCGACCTCATCGATTTTGTGGCGACCGTTTCCCCCGAGGAAGCGAAGCCCGGCAATGTGATTACGGTCACCATCACCGGCAAGCCCCACAGAGGGGCGCACACCTACCCGGTGACGCAGCGCTTGAACGATCAGTCCGAGCTTGAGCTGACGACCCTTCTTTATCTCGACACCACGGTCTTCAAGCCCCTCTATCCCATCGTCGAATCCGACCCGAAGCCGCACACATACACGTATAAGGTACTGGACGACGAGACCCACGAGACCCACCTCGAACACGGCCAGGAGTTTACCTGGAAACAAGACTTTTTGGTGCAGAATGTACCTCCGGGAAAGAAGCTCGTGAGCCTGGCCATCAAACTTGGGGCTTGCAACGATCAAAAGTGTTTCTACGGCATGCGCTTTTTGAACGTGCTCGTCGTCATCGACGAAGGTCCGCCCCTGGCGACGGTGCCGGCCGACCTGCAGGCACGCTTCGACAAGCCGCCAACCCGGCTGGTCGATTTTATCGATCTCGGCCCGACATCTCCGAACCCGGCGGTCCCGACGAAGGACGGTGCGCGGGTAACGCCGAAAGGCACGCAGCCGGCACCGTCTCCGAAGGAAACGCCCCCGGCCGCGTCCCCGAACCCGACCGCGGACACGGACCTGCTCACCTTCCTCGGCCTCGCCGTGGTCTGGGGGGCGTTGTCGCTCGTCACGCCCTGCGTCTTTCCCATGATCCCGATTACGGTGAGCTTCTTCATCAAACAGTCGGAAACGAAGAAACATTCGCCGTTGCTATTGGCGCTGATCTACAGCGGCACCATCGCGGCCGTCTTGACCGTTGCGGGCGTGTTTCTGATTCAGGTCCTCCAGCCGTTCAGCCAGCATTACTTGACGAACTTCGTTCTTGGAGCGCTGTTCATCGTGTTCGCGCTGAGCCTGTTCGGCATGTATGAAATCGTATTGCCGGCGCGGCTGGTGAACCTGACTTCCGCGCAGGAAGGCCGCGGCGGCATTGTCGGCACCGTGTTCATGGCGCTGACGTTCAGCATCATCAGCTTTACTTGCGTGGCCCCGTTCTACGGCGGCTTCATCGGCATCGCGTCGTCGTCGCAGGGCGGGGCGTGGTGGTCCAACCCCGGCATCATGTTAAAACTGGGCCTCGGGGCGCTGGCGTATTCCGTGACTTTCGCGTCGCCGTTCTTCTTCCTCGCCGTGTTTCCAAGCTTGATACGCGAGTTGCCCAAAAGCGGCTCGTGGATGAACACGGTGAAAGTCGTCATGGGCTTTTTGGAACTGGCGGCGGCACTCAAACTCCTACGCGCGTCCGAATTGAGCCTGATGGGCAAGGCCGATTACTTGACGTACGACGTGGTTTTGGGACTGTACATTGCGTTGGCCATCGCGTGCAGCCTGTACCTGCTCAACCTCTATCGATTGCCGCACGATTATGAGGCACCCGAATCGCTCAGTGTCCTGCGCTTGCTCGGTAGCATCGCGTTCCTGGCACTGGGCATCTATTTGGTGCCGGGCCTGTTCAAACAGGGTGACGGCGAACGGCAACGACCGGCCGGCGTGGCTTATAACTGGATCGAGGCTTTCCTGTTGCCGGACGAGGAGTCGGGGGGAGGCACTGCTGCTGGACCGGGTAGCCGGTCTACTCCTGGAACCAAAGAAGTCTGGTTGGGAAACCTTGAGCCGGCGTTGCAGCAGGCGGAAAAAGAGCAGAAGCTCGTTTTCATCGACTTCACGGGCATCACCTGCGCGAATTGTCGAATTAACGAAAGGAGTGTGTTCCCCCGGCCCGATATTCGAGCCTTGTTCGATAAATACGTGCTGGTGAAGTTGTTTTGCGACACGGTGCCGCCGGAGTACCAATCGACGACCACCGGGGCGGAGAATCAAAGGTTTCGCGACGAGACGTTCAAGAACGCGCAGCTGCCGCTGTACGTCATTGTGAAGCCGACGGGCGGCGGCAAGTTTGAAACCGTGGGCGTCTACCCGGAAGGGAAAATCAACTTCCCCGACCAGTTCGCGGAGTTCTTGCGTAAGCCGCTCCAGAAGTGAGCCGGAATAGAACCACGGAATACACGGAAAACACGGAAAAAAGACGGAAGAAAGGCTAATTGTTTTTCCGTCATTTTTCCGTGTTTTCCGTGTATTCCGTGGTTAAATGCTTCTCTCCCATCAAGCTATTCATGCTGCAACCGGACGAGCGACCGGAACACTTCCGGTTGCATCGTGTCGGTGAAAAACAGGACCGAGCCGTCGACGTGCAGCACGTACGCCCCGTCCCGGTGTAGGCCGCCAAAAGGCCGGCCCGGTCCGAACGGGGACATGTCGTCCGCGGCCGGCACTTCGCGCAACGTCGGTAGGCCGGCCGCCAGCCAGGGGCCGTTGTCCACGGCGGTTTCCGTCAGCATTATGAGGTAGCTCGTACCGGGCTTCACGTCGCCATCGCGCACAGTGCGGTCGTAGCCGAAGAAGCCGGCCCGCGGGCTGTCCTTCGGCAAACGGGCGGCGTCCGGGCCGACGCCGGTGATGCCGACGTAGGTCGTCAGCCCGCGCCGGTCGGGCGGCAGGTTGGCGTCACCGCGACAGACGTACGACGGGATGGCGGTGCTCCGGGCGGTCGTGTGAACGCCGGCTTCCCACCCTTGCTTGAAGTCGAGCGTCCGCGCCACCTGGGCGTAATTGACGCTGATGCCGGGCCGCTGTTCCAGGTACGGCAACAGGGCGGCGTGCAAGCTGAGGCGCTGGTCCGGCGGCAATTCAGAAGGTCCGGCGGTGCCGGGCGGGTAGGTCTTGTCGTGGTCGTCGTGGTATTTCTGGACGGCGCCGCCGACCATGCGGAGGTTGTTCATGCACTCGGCCCGGCCGCTGGTGGCGCGCACCTGGGTCAGGCCGATGGCGACGAAGCCGAGGATCAACGCCGCCGTGCTGGCCGTGCCGAGGCCGATGCCGGTGTAGGCGAAAGAACGGCCGCGCAGCCGGCCGTCGCTGCTGTTGATCTGGTACAAACCCCAGTAGCCGACGAGGATGCCGAACGGTCCGGTGGGGCCGAGCAGCACGCTAAACAGCGAGGCAAGGCTCAGGCGGGGGTTGGGGTCGGCCATGTAAAACCTCGTGTTTACGGCGTGCGGTCGGCGTCATTGTAGCACGGCGATAGGAAACTTCTCGTTTACCTGCTTCAAGCCTGCAACCGGGTATTCGCGCCCCGCCCGGCGGCGATAGCCGAGCCGCGTATCGACTGCCACTTCCAGAAGTGGACGCATTTCTCCGTCATACAAGATCAAGCTGGTGCCGTTCGCGGCTCGCGCCAGGAGGAGTTTCTGCCGCGCCACGTTATAAGGATTAAAACGATCTTGCAATTGCGTAAAATCAAACTGCTCGAACAGGTCGCGCAGCGTCGCGGCCGTCGTGTGCAGGAACACAAAATCCGGCGCGGCCCGGCGGGCATCGCTCAGCGCGATGACGCCCGGCCGCGGCGGGTTGCCGACCGCGTCGAGCGGCAAGCCCTTGATTTCCAGCTCGCGCAACCGCCGCCGGTGGACTTCGCACTCCTCCGGCGTCAGCAGGCCGAGGGATTGCGCGAGGAAGCGCAGGCGTTCATCGGCCACGGAACGGCTGAACGCCGCGCACGACAAGAGCAGCGTTGCGTCCGGTTCGGCTGGCGCTTTGCGGTCGCCGAACGGCCGGTCCAGGAACAACGCCATGCCCAGTTCGCGCAACTCATCGGAGTGTTCGAGGTCGGCGACGCTTTGCCGCAGCACGACCGCCGTGTTCGGCGTGAGGTAGTCCGACAGCGGGTCGCCGGCGAACAGGCGTTTGGTACGACACTTCGGCTGCGTAAGCTGTTCGTCCGGCACGCGCGGGTGACTTGCCGGCAACACGCGCGTGTTCTCGCCGGGCGAGGTCGGCAAGTCGGGCACGGCATGATTTTCGTAGCGGCGGCGCAGCAGGTAGCCTTGCCGCAGCGCGCGCCGCCGACGGCGCGTGACGGCACGGCTCGCGGTATCGCCGTCGGGCCGGTCCGCGAACAGGTCGGGGCAGTGTTCGATGCGGGCCAGGTAGTCTTTCAACACCGCGTCGAGCAGCAGTGCATCCGGGTAGTTCGCGCCGCGGTGGTGGAACGTGACGAGGTCGTAGGCGGTCAGGTGCCGGCCGTTTTGCCGGAGGAGATAGCCCAGGAAGTCCGCCGCCGTCGCCAAGCTCAAGTCGCCGCGCATTTCCAGGGCACGCACGAAGGCCAGCGTCTTGTCCACCAGGTCGGTGTACGGCGACAGCGATACTTCGTTGAATACGGTGCGCAGCAGGGCCGCGAGGTCTTGCTCTGCGAAGCGTTCGCCGAAATGACCCGCGGCGTCCGCCATGTCCGCGAACGGCGTGGCGTGTAGCAGCGTTTCCAGCAAGCGGCCGCGCTCCGGCGTCGTCGTTGGCGGCGCCAACATGCCGTCGATGAGTTCCCGATAGGTGCTTAACGATCCGCCCCCCGCACCAGCAGCGGGTCGGTAACAATAAAAGAGTTCGCCGAACGAAAACGGCACCATCGGCGTCTCGACCGACGCGAGCGGCAGCCGGCTCGCCCCGACGACTGCGTGAAACAGCTGACAAATCAACTCGTCGCGCAGTTCATCGACCGTGGCGAAGTCGCCGAGCGTCACCGTGCCGGCCAACTCGCGCACCCACTTGCGCACCTCGCGACTGAGGTAGACGTTGCCG
>JBBRLG010000558.1:0-4946 GCA_038231495.1 Gemmatales bacterium
GCCGCGCGGCATCGCCGAGGCGCGGCGCGTCATTCGCCGACACCGGCTCGTCGAATTGTTTTTGACGCGCGTCCTCGGCCTGGACTGGAGCGAAGTGGACGCCGAGGCCGAGGCGCTGGAGCACGCCATCTCGCCGCGGCTCGAACAGGCATTGGCCGCGTACCTGGGTGAACCGCTCGAAGACCCACACGGCCACCCGATTCCGACGCGCGAAGGGGCCATGGCGCGGCGCGACCTGGTGCCGTTGTCGGCGTTTCGGGCCGGCGAGCGGGCGGTGGTCCGCGAGGCGCGCGACGACTCGCCGGAGCGCCTGCGCCACTGGCAGACGCTCGGCCTGACGCCGGGTGCGGTGGTGCGTTTCCTCAGCCACCAGCCGCTCGACGACTTGTTCGAGGTTGAAGTCGCCGGCCGCCGGGTGCCGCTGGGCAGCGAGGGTTTGGACGGCCTGCTCGGCGAACGACTGCCCGCCAACGAGCCGGGGCCGGGTGTGCCGACGGGCGGCTTGTAGACGTTGTTTTCCGAATGGCGTTAAGAGCCGCGGCGCAACCCCCGAATGTTTTGCCACACCCGATAACACACACCGGGGACTTTCGTCCCCGGCTTGCCTCGGCTTTCCGTAGAATGAAGGGTTCGCAGGTCGGCCGGACGGCCGCTGCCCGGAAACCATGCCGCCGTGCCTCGGCAAGGTGGCGCAGGACCGGGGAGAGGAAAGTCCGGGCTCCACAGGACGCGGTGGTGGGTAACGCCCACCGTTCGACGCCGCACCGCGCGGCGGAAGAACAGGGAAAGTGCAACAGAAAGTATACCGCCCCTCTCGGGGGGTAAGGGTGAAAAGGTGGGGTAAGAGCCCACCAGCGGCCTGGTGACAGGTCGGCTCGGCAAACCCCACCGGGAGCAAGACCAAATAAGAGGGCAGGGCCGGTCCGGCCCGCTACGACCCTCGGGTAGGTCGCTCGACCCCCTGGGCAACCACGGGGCTAGATAAATGGCCGTCGCCGCCGCGAGGCGGGACAAAACCCGGCTTACAGGCCGGCCTGCGATTCTTTTCTTATCGTCTCGAACCGTGCGGTCGTCACCGTCGCCACAATCGTTACGTCGCGCGCCCGTTCGCGGAATCTTGGTTCGGGCACCGACCAACAGCGCTTGGGGCCGTCGCAACGGGTGGGGTATAATCTCTCAAAGATTCGCCGGGCCGGGTGCTGGTGCGCCAGCGTTTTCTCCTCCCACGCCATTCGGACGAGGGGTCCACCCATGAGCCACTTCTACTCCAAGCGACCGGAGATTCCGCGCGTTTCCCTGCCGCCGTCGGACGACCAACGGCCCGTGCGGCAGCGCCAGCGGCGCGACCTCCCGCGCTACAAAGTAGTCCTGCTGCACGAGGCGTTTAACGACCTGATGTTCGTGGTGCGCAGCGTCATGGAGTTGATGCGCTTCCCGCGCGCGGAGGCGACCCACAAGATGTGGGAGGCGCATCACAGCGGCCGCTCGGTGTTGCTCGTCACCTACCTGGAACGGGCGGAGTTGTTCGTCGAGCAGTTTGCCGGAAAGGGGTTGAAAGTGACCATTGAACCGATGGGATAAGGAATCTGCCGCTTGCGGCTTTGCATTGGACTTGCAAAGCCGCAAGCGGCAAACCCCGTTACCCCCTAAACCGCTGCATCACCAGCGCGGCGTTCTGCCCGCCGAAACCGAAGCTCGTCGAAATAGCCGTGCGCACCGGCACCTCGCGCGCGCAGTTCGGCACATAATCCAAATCGCAGCTGGGGTCGAGCGTCGTGTGGTTGATCGTCGGCGGCAACACGCCGTCGTGCAACGTCAGCGCCAACGCCACCGCCTCCACGGCACCCGCCGCGCCGATCAGGTGGCCGACCATCGACTTGATCGACGACATCGGCAACTTCCGGGCGCGGTCCTCGAAGACGCGTTTCACCGCCACCGTTTCCATCAGGTCGTTCAGCCGCGTACTGGTGCCGTGGGCGTTGATGTAGTCCACGTCCGCCGCGTCCACGCGGGCTTCCCGCAAGGCCCAGCGGATCGACCGGGCCGCGCCGCCAGCTTCGGGGTCCGGCTTGGTTACGGCGTAGGCGTCGAAGCTGCTGCCCAGGCCGAGGACTTCCGCGTAAATCACCGCGCCGCGCCGCCGGGCGTGTTCGAGTTCTTCCAACACCAGGACGCCCGCGCCCTCGCCCAGGACGAAGCCGTCGCGCTGGCCGTCGAACGGCCGCGACACCTCCGCCGCGGGCCGCAAGCCCTGGCTCAGCGCCCCCAGCGCGGTATAGGCCAGGATCAAGAGCGGGTCGATGCGGCTGTCGGCGCCGCCGGCCAGCACGATGTCGGCGTCGTCGCGCGCGATGAGTCGGAACGCCTCGCCGACCGCCTGGGTGCCGGCGCTACAGGCGGTCGTGATGGTGCTGTTCGGCCCCTGGGCGTTGTGCAACAGCGAGATGTGCGCCGCCGTCATGTTGGGCAAGTATTTCAGCAGCCACAGGGGGAACATGCTCTGGCGGCCGTGCTGCCCCAGGCGTTCGACGTGGAAGCGCCCGTCGCCGTTGCAGGCCGCGGCCAGCACCGGCGCGACTTCCGGCAAGTCCATCGGGATGACGCCGGTGCCCATGACGACGCCGACGCGCTCCGGGTTGACGCGGTCCATATCCAGGCCGCTGTCGCGCACGCCCAGGCTCGCCGCCGCCACGGCGAAGCGCGCCGCCCGGCCCATGATTTTGAGACTTTTGCGGTGGCCGTTGGGGAGAAACTGGTTCATGTCGAAGTCGGGCACCTCCGCCGCGATGCGCACGGGGTGGCCCGACGGGTCGAAGCTGCGAATGGGTCCGACGCCGCTACGCCCGTTGACGCACGCGGACCAGAAAGCCTCCTTGCCGACGCCATTGGGGGCGACCACACCCAGGCCCGTAACCACCACTCTGCGCATGGTCTGTCTCCGCGGCTGTACCCGGTGAGTCCATCTCCTTTGTCCAATTATTCCATTCATCCCATACTACTCATATTAACTTTGTGCCTGTAGAGGAATCAATAGGTGCGAAGGGAGGATAACTCCCAACTGCCCGGCACGGACGTTACAAACGGTACGGCTGTCGGTCGGTTTGGCGGGTATTCGCTTGTTTATGGCGGGGGCATGGTTTACTCTGCCGCTTGCGGCTGAGCGCTCTCCCGCCCGCAGACGTGTCCTTGTGGAACTTCCTCAACGCGAGAACGCCATGAAGCGCTACCAGTGGGCCGGCCTCGGCGACGTGAACGCCTTTTTCGGCCTCATGCTCGACAACGTCGCGGTCATGATTATCCTGTTCAGCATCATCAGCAGTAATCTGCCGCTGGCGGCGCAGGCCGGCCAAATCCACTTCACGCCGGAATTCGTGGTGACACACATGATCCCCGGCACCGCGTTCGGCGTGCTGCTCGGCGACCTCGTTTACAGCTGGATGGCGTTCCGGCTGGCGCGCCGCACCGGAGCCAGGGACGTGACCGCGATGCCGCTGGGTTTGGACACGCCGAGTACGTTCGGCGTCGCGTTCCTGATCCTGATGCCGGCGTTGCAAGATGCTTACAAAGACTTGCACGACCACGAACGGGCGATGCGCTTCGCCTGGCACGTCGGCTTGATGGTGCTGGCGATGATCGGCGTCTTCAAGATCGTCTGCGCCCTGTTCGGCAACGTCATCCGCCGTCTGGTGCCGCGGGCCGGACTACTCGGTTCCCTGGCGGCGATCGCGCTGGCGTTGATCGCGTTTCTGCCGCTCTTGCTCGACGGCATCGCGGCGGTGCCGTTGGTCGGCCTGGCGTCCCTGCTCGTCATCCTGCTCACCTTGGTCGCCCACCGGCAGCTGCCGTTCAAGTTCCCCGGTGCGCTGGCCGCCGTGCTGGTCGGCGTCGTCATCTACTGGGGCGGCTTCGGCGTCGATCACTGGTTCGGCACGACACTCGTACCGACGCCCGAGGGTACGTTTCAGATGCAGGCCTGGCAGCCGACGGCGTTCCTCGGCTTCTACGGCGAGGACGGCCAATGGTGGCACGACGTTTTTTGGGCGGCGCTGGCCAAGCTGCCGATTGCGATTCCGTTCGCCCTGGCGACGATCGTCGGCGGCATCGACTGTACTGAGAGTGCGGCGTCGGCCGGCGACGAGTACGACACGCGTGCCATCCTGCTCACCGAGGGCGTGGCGTCGCTGGTGGCGGGGCTGCTGGGCGGCGTGATCCAGACGACGCCGTACATCGGCCACCCGGCGTACAAGAAGATGGGCGGCCGGGCGGCGTACACCCTGGCGACGGCGGTGTTCATCGGCGTGGCGGGTTATTTCGGCTGGTTTACGCTGCTGTTCGCGCTCTTACCCAAGGCGGCGATGTTTCCGATCCTGGTGTTCGTCGGCATCGAGATCACGGCCGGGTCGTTCCACGCGACGCCGCCCAAGCACTACGCGGCGCTGGCGTTCGCCATCCTGCCGGCGCTGGCCTACCTGCTCAAGGTGCCGATGGACATGGTGATGACCGCGCCGCCGCCGCACACGCTGGAAATGGTGCAGACGATGCGCTGCCTGGCGAACGGCTTCATCGTGACAAGCCTGTTATGGGGCGCGGGGTTGGCGATGATACTCGACGGCCGGCTGCGCGCGTCGTCGGCCTTCTTCGCGGTGGCGGCGGTGTTCGCGTTCTTCGGCGTGATCCATTCGCCGTTGCCGTCGGAGCAAATCGGCTTGCCGTGGCAAATCCTCGGCCTGGTGCCGCCGGATTACGTGCAGGCGGTGCGCTACCAATCGCCCTATCACTGGGCGGCGGCGTACGGGCTGGTGGTGTTGATGCTGGTGGTTGCGTCGTTGTTTCCGACACCGGCGGCGAGTGACGAACCGCGGCCGTGAGGGGGCGTGCGCAGTCTAACTCCCCTCGCCCCTTTGGAGTGCGGCGGCTCGACGCCGCTTTCTTTCTTTGTCGGGGCC
>JBBRLG010000559.1:0-4937 GCA_038231495.1 Gemmatales bacterium
CGACCCCGATTCACCCGGCGCCTTGTCTCTGACCGTCCACGGCTGGGCGACCGGCGACGACAAGATCGAGTTCAGCGACAGCGACAAGACGGGGACAATCAGCGTGTCCATTAACCGCCTGCCGCGCGGCACGTTCGCACCGACGGGACGGCTGATCGCCTTCGGCGGCGCGGGCCTGACGGACATCGGCGTGGACGACGACATCCGGTTGTCGGCTTGGCTGTTCGCCGGCACGGGCAACACCCGTCTCAAGGGCGGCAGCGGCAACAACGTCCTGGTGGGCGGCGCAGGGAACGACGAGTTGGTCGGGGGCGGCGGCCGCGACCTGATGATCGGAGGCCGCGGCGCCAGCACGCTGCGCGGCAACGGCGGCGACGACATTCTCATCTCCGGCTACACGACCTACGACGCCAACGACGCGGCCCTGTGGGCGATCATGGCGGAGTGGACGTCGGCAGACAGTTTCACCCAGCGCGTGGCCGACCTCAGCGACGCGACCACGTCGGCCGGCTTCGCCAACCGGCGCAACGGCAACTATTATCTGATCGCCGATGCGACCGTGTTCAACGACCCGTCCAAGGACACGCTCAACGGCGGGAGCGGCGACGATTGGCTGTTCGCCGACGCCGCGGACAAGATTCAGGGGCTTACCAAGTCCGACGACCTGACGCTGTTCGGATGATCCGCGGGCGTGAGCTGCTTCAATTGCGAATACGTCCGCGGCGAGCAACTCGTGATCCTCGTTGCGGATGTCCTCTCGCAATTGGAGCGGCCTGGAAAGGAAAAGGTGTCAGGAACCTTTTCTTTGTCGCTCAAGGGCTTTGCCCTTTTTTAGCTCCGAAAAGTGACAAAAAGTGTCAACCGGGTTGAAATCGTGTCAGCCGGGCCGGACCATTTGCAGGACGGATGGCGCGTCCTCCGCTTCTGGCTCCGGCTCATCCTTCCAAAACTCCGGCTCGATCCCTAATTCTATCTGCGACTGGTGGACAACGCAGATGTTGTGGCGGCTTTGCCCTTTTATTCGGCGCTCCGACCGAAGATTAAGGACTTACGGCGATCCACCGACGATCAAATAAGGACTTACGGCGACAGTGGCCAAAAAAAGGGCAAAGCCTGTTGTGGCACAAAAACTTGCACAGCACTTCGTTTTTCATCGCCACGTCGGTCTTGCTGCGAACGTGGTCCCGGAACTTCGCCTTGACCATCGAAAACGTCGATTCCGCGTTGCTCCGCTGGTGGTAGTGCTTCAAGAACTCCTCGCGCCGGAACTGGTAGTAGAAGTACAGCTTCTCCCACAAGCTCCCAACTTCGCCCGGCAAGCTGTTTGTTTTGAACGGGATGAATGCCGCGCCGCCCATGCCGTCCACCAGCGCCAGGTTGTCGCGGGACAGGTACGCCTTGTCCGCGACCACTTGCTCTACCTTGAAGTTCGCGGCGGTCGCTTCAACGAGCGGCTTGAATTGCGGACAGTCGCCCGCGTCCTTGCCTTCGATGACTACGGCCGTCACGATGTTGGTCTTAACGCCGCAAATCGCGTGCGCCTTCACCCACTCGCGCCCGCTACGTTCCGAGCCGTACTTTTCGTCGTACCACTTCACGAAGCGGCTCGTACTGAACCCGGTGGAGTCCGGCGCGAACACGGTTTCGACGGCCCGCAACGGTAGGCTACTCCGCACGATGAGGGATTCCAGCACCGGCGTCAACTCTTCGCTTTCGAGCAAGCCGCACAGTTTGTTCGGGTGGATCGTGCGCGAGATGTAGCCCTTCTTGTGCGCGTCCTCCAGGTCGCAATTGAACCGCCGGCTGCTGAACGTTGAATAGACCTTGAAGGCGCACATAAAGGCTTGATCGGCCAGTGGGATCGGCTTGCGGCCCTTCATCGCGGCGGGGCGTTCCGGTTCGGCTATGCCCCGGCAAAGGTCGTGCAACAGGATTTATAGCCGGTTCTTTTCCGTCATCTGCGCGTGCGTGTAGAGCGGCCAATTCTGTTTGTAGGTCGGACGCTTCGGTACGGCGTCGGTGACGATTTCAGGAACCTTGACAATCGCCGGAACCGGCCCGCCGTTGTCCCGCGCCCAAATCAACCGCGCCGCCATGACGTGCTTGCACGCCTTTTGCTCAAGTTCAAAATCCTGACAAGTGCAGCCGACGGGATCGAGCGTCACCTTGTACTTGACGCTGGCGTTCGCCTGCGAGGGGACCACGCAAACGCCGTTCGTGAAAGCGAGCTTGGAACGGGCCGCGATTTCCAGGGCTTTCAGTTCTCGCATCTGCATCGTCCGATCCCTCTGCACTTGATCTAAAGTACAGGAATCATCGTAGCATGTTTGTAGCAACGAACATACGTCAGTAGCTTGACTTTTCTTGATCTTTGTTGCTACAATCACGACATGGCCGGAAAACCAAAAGTCCCTGAGCAAGTCAAAACGTACATGCTCCGGGTGCGCATGACCGAAGAAGAGCGGCAGATTTTGGAAGAGGCGGCGCGCACCAGGAGCCTACAGCTATCGTCGTGGGCGCGGTCGGAATTGCTGGACCTAGCACGGGAGGTGCTTGCTGGGCGGAAAGGGCGAAAATCGAATCAGCAATGAGTAACGGCAGCTATCTCAAGAACGGTCTTTTGGCTTCGGTTTGAAGCTAACCAGCGGAACGCCGAGTTGGGCAAAGATGGGTAGAGTCCTCTGGAATTCCTTCGCTCCGTACTTTCGCTTGATGTAGTCCGGGAAATGCCGCGTCCAGTATTCGCCGTGCAACCAGTTCTTGAAGTGCTCCATTTCCTGCATTGGGTAGCACCACGGCTTCACGGTTCCTCGCGGATCGTCCGTGGGGAATGTGTAATCGTAAGGCACGCGACGCCCCATCCACGGCTTGTCCTGTCGAAATGTACTCCAGTGCTTGCCAATTGAGCCGTCCAGAAGGTCGTACTGCTTCATTTCAAGATCGGCCGGCCCGAAGATGTGTTCGGCACCAATCAGGATTTCCGCGCCTTCGATGAACACGCACCAGTAGCCTGGAGGTAGACAGCGGCGCACTTGCATCACCCAGACGACGCGCGACGTGTACGGCTTCAGGGTCAACTTATAGGCAAAGTTTTGCGGTGGCGGATAGACCCCATACTGTCGTAAACTAGGCAAAACTTCACTGAAGACCCACTTCTGGAATCTCTTGGCCTGCGGTTTGCGCGACTTGAAGATGAGGCGGTAGAGTCCAGCTTCGTAAACCGTTAGTAGCCTTTGCTTTCCGCCAAGGGTATGGTTATTAACCATACCCTTTTCGTCGTCATCGAAGTCCCGTATCGCATCGGCGGCTGACGCGATGTCCAAGACATCGCACACGTCCTGTGCAATCCACTGCGGCTTCTCCGGCGTGCCGACAAGCCGAACTCGTCGGCCCTCAAAGGTCAGATTAATGGGCGGCTCGGACAACTCACCGGGAGGCAGGTTAGTGGACATGGGTTCACATTTCTCGCAACGGGTTGTTGACAGTAGCGTTCATCTGTTGTACAATTCTTACAACGACACACATTCAAGTCAACCCAGCGAGGACGAAAAATGAGCGACGCCTTTGGAAATCTGATGAAAAAACTTCGTGTCGCCAAGGGAGTTACCCTACGCGAATTCTGCCAGGCCAACGGATTCGACCCAGGCAACTATAGTCGGCTGGAAAGGGGACTCTTTCCGCCACCTCAAAAGGAAGTGCTTTTGGAGAAGTACGCGACGGCCCTAGGCTTGACGCGAGGGGCCGACGAGTGGCTAGAGTTCTTCGATCTCGCGGCAGCGACAAGGGGTGAAATCCCCAAGGATCTGCTCTCTGATGATGAACTGGTTGGTAAGCTGCCCGTCGTCTTCAGAACATTACGCGGGTCTGCCCTGTCCCCAGAAAAGCTGGATGATCTGATTGAAAAGGTACGGAGATCGTAAAAATGGCAGTTGTCGCGCCGCATCTCCCTTACGACAAGCTTCGGGCGGTCGCTGCGGAGTTCCACAAGCAGTACCATCCTGGTGGGGAAATTCCCATCCCTATTGAAAGGATAATCGAGTTCCGTTTCCAGCTCGACATTGTGCCCGTCCCTGGTCTTCGTGATGAGTTCGACGTTGACGCCTATGTCACAAGCGACCTTCGCGAAATCCGGGTGGATCGGTTCATACAAGCGAACCGACCCGCCCGGTATCGCTTCAGTCTCGCGCACGAACTTTCCCACCTCCTTATTCATCAAGACGTGTTCAATGAACTAAAATTTACAAGCATCAAGGAATGGAAATCCGCGATTCTCTCCATTCCAGAGGATCAATACGGCTGGATCGAAAACCAAGCGTATTCTCTGGGCGGCCTAATTCTTGTCCCGTCGAAGCCACTCAAAGACCTGTTTGAAACAAAGTGTACAGAGGCGAAGCGGGTCGGTGTCGAACTACAAGGCGCGGATGACCGCGTGCGAAAGATAGTTGACAGCAACATGGCCAGATTTTTTGAAGTCTCGGCTGAAGTAATCTCCAGGCGGATGCATTACTACAAACTTTGGGCATGACGGCGGCGCGTCGGCAACACCCAGAGCTTACAACGGTGGTAACTCGCCCCCCGGTCGTAAAAAGTGTCAGGCCGTCCAAAAAAGTGTCAAACGGGGTCGCCGGCGCTAAAAAAGGGCAAAGCCGTCGCTCAAGAGACAAGCTTCCTGACACGAATGCTGCTTCCTGAACGACGAAAGTCCTTATTCCTCGGTCGTAAAAAATGCGAAAAATAAGGACTTACGTCGTTCAGGAAGCAGCATTCGTTCCTGACACCTTTTCCTTGTTGCCGACCAGCTTGGCCGGGTCGAGCTTCCCTTCCTCCTTGTCCTTGTCCTTGTCTTTATCCGCCGCGCTCAGCGGCGCGAGCGCGAGCAAAGCCACACCCAGGACGACCAAACCATTCCTACGCATGTTGAAATCCTTTACCGTCCA
>JBBRLG010000560.1:0-4897 GCA_038231495.1 Gemmatales bacterium
CCAATAAAAAACTTAAACCACCTGGGCCGGGCCCGCCAAAAACCTCCCCCCCCACATGGTAGGGGGGGGGATGGGGGGGGTAAGAACGATTAAAGTACTCGGTCCTGGCACCCTCTTCACCCCCCTACCCCCCCTTCGTAAGGGGGGAGTAAACGGTTGTGAACCTTCTTTGGAGAACTGCGATGACTGCAACGACCGTGACGCGACCGGGAACCTCGTCGCGCTCGACCTGGCGCTGGGTGACGTTCTTCCTGGTCGCCGCGCTGATCGCGGGGTTGTGCTATTACGCCCGCACGACCGAAATGGTGGACGACTCGTTCCGCATGATGGCCACCCTGGTCGCGATCTTCCTGTCGCTCGTCATGCTCGGCGGGTGGTTCGTGTTCTTCGGCGGCTCGCGCTGGTGGGCGCGCCTGGGGCTTGTGCTCCTGGCATGCGCCACCGTCTTCGGCAGCCTGTTCATCGCCTTCAGCCAATTCATCGAGGTCCGCGGCGTCAGCGGCGACTGGGTGCCGGAAATCGCTTTGAAATCGACGCCGAAAAAGGATTACAGTCTGCCGACCGACCCGCCGGTCGAGACGCCGACCGTTGCGCCGGCACCGGCGGGCGAGGTGCCCGACTTCGCGCGCTTCCTGGGGTCCAACGGCAGCAACCGCCTGGACGGCGTTGGTCTCGAACCCGATTGGGAAAAGCACCCGCCGAAGCAATTGTGGCGCAAGCCGGTCGGTGCCGGCTGGTCCGCGTTTGCCGTCGTCAAGGAGCGGGCGGTCACGCAGGAGCAGCGCGGCAAATTTGAACTGGTGACGTGCTACAACCTGCGCGACGGGGCGCTGTTGTGGTCGCACAAGGACGAGGCCCGGTTCAGCGAATTCCAGGGCGGCGACGGCCCCCGCGCCACGCCCACGATCGTCGGCGACAAAGTGTTCACGATGGGCGCGACCGGCATCCTGAACGGCCTCACGCTCGACACGGGGAAATCGGTGTGGAAAGAGAGCGTCAACGTTCTCGACGACAACGGCCAGAAAGGGCTTTTCCCGATGTGGGCCAAGAGCGATTCGCCGCTCGTCTATCACGTGAAGACGGGGGGCGACGTGCGCCAGCTGGTGGTCGTGACGCTCGGCGAGGACATGAAGGAGCCGAAGGCGCTCGCCACGCTGGCGGCCTATGACGCCCTGACGGGTGAGCGCTTTTGGGCCACTGGGGCGGACAAGCGGGCCGGTTACACCACGCCGATCGAGACGAGACTGTGCGACACGACCCAAATCGTGAGCGTTAACGGCACGTCGGTGACGGGGCACGATCCGGCGACGGGAGGCGTGTTGTGGACCTTCCCCTGGGACAACGCGTGGGCGAAGTGCTCGCAGCCGGTGCCGGTCGGCGGCGATCGCCTATTGCTGTCGATGGGCTATCACGTCGGCGCGGTGCTGATCCAGCTTGAGAGGGACGGCGACAAGCTCAAGGTCAAGGAGCCGGTGGTCTGGCAAAAGCCGCGATCCCTGCGGACGACGTTCAGCAACGTGGTCGTGTACCAGGGCTACGTCTACGGCCTGGACGACGGCGTTTTGCAGTGCGTCAACCTGGAGACCGGCGAGCAGAAGTGGCGCGCGGGCCGCTACCGTTACGGCCAGGTGTTCGGCGTGGACGATATGCTGATCGTGCAGGCGGAGGACGGCAAAGTGTTCCTGGTGGCGGCGGACCCGGAGAAGCACCGCGAATTGGGGGAGTTGGACGCGCTGCACAGCAAGACGTGGAACAACCCCGTACTGGTCGGCAGATACCTGCTGCTGCGCGACGCCGAAGAGGCGGTGTGTTACGAACTGCCGCTCAAGGGCGGGAAGTAGGGTACGCTCACGTCGTCGTTTCCGTCGCTTGGAGTTGCTGCAGGATTTGCCGCAAGTTGAGTCGGCCGATGCCGGGCAGCAACTCCATCTGCACCGCCAGCGCGGCCAGGATTTCCTCGTCGCGCACGAGGCCCATGTCGCAAGCCATCTGGCCGAACTTTTGGTGCCGCTGTCGCTTGCGCACCGCCTCCAGCACGCGCTCCAGGTCGAAGCGCGTCAGCACTTTCAATTCCACCAAAATCTGGCCGATTTTCTTGTCCGCTTGCATGAACCGTTGTGCCTCCGGCGGCGGGCGGGTCCCGTGCCACTGGGTCTGCACAACTATAGCTCACGCGGCGATGTTTTGGCGAGCCGGGAGCGTAAGCGACCGGAGTCTATTCAACGATAGACTCCGGTCGCTTACGCTCCCGGCTCGCCAAGCAGTTCGGAACGTTGACGGCAGCCGGTCTACTCGGGGAAGTTCTCGTGACACTTGCGCACGCGGTTGAGCGTCGCCTGCAACGACTGCTGCACGGTCTTCATGTGCCGGAGTGCCGTCTCGAAATGGTCCACACATTCGGTCAGCTGCGTCCGCGCGCCGACGGGGTACAGCAAACAACTCGACAGTTCCTTGATCGCCGGCTCGACTTCTTTTTCCAGCACCAACTCGAACTCCTTGCCGTAGTCCTCCGAGGCGATGGTTGCCTGGTGCAGGGCATTGAGGAAGTCGTGGTGGACGTTGGGATCGACCAGCCGGTCGGGGTCGTCGTTGCCCCGGACGTTGGCGGCGGTCGTCACGTCCGGTTCGGATTGGACGCCCTTCTGCTCGGCCTCCAGCGCGTCCTTGGCCTGATCCAGGCCGTCCTTCGCCTTGTCCCAGGTGGGGCGGATTTGCAGCGCTTGCTGGTAGTGGCCGACGGCGTTGCGGTACTGCTGTTTCTCGAAGTGCAGGTTCGCCAAATTCAGGTGGGCGTCGGCCATGCGCGGGTTGATGCGCAGCGCCTCGCGGTACGATTGCACGGCCAGGTCGGTCTGACCCTTACGGCGGTAGACCAGGCCGAGGTTGTAGTAGCCCTCGACGCGCTGCGGGTCGAGCTGGATGCCGCGGCGCAGGGCGGCAATGGCTTCGTCCGCCTGGTTGAGCAGGTTCATGACCGCGCCCAGGTTGATGTAGGCGCCGGCACGCAGCGGGTCGAGGCGCGTGACCTCTTTGAAGTGGTGGGCGGCACTGGTCAGCTCGCGCAGCTGGAAGTAGACGGTGGCCAGGCCGTAGTGGATGTCGGGGATGTCTGACTTGAGGCCGAGTGCCTGCAAATAGACCACTTTGGCCTTGTCCCATTCACGCTGGGCAATGGCCTGCTGGGCCTTCTGACAGAGGAACTCAATCTTGTCCACGGACATGACAAGGCCCCTGGGAGGATGCGTCCACGCGCGGAATAATGTTTACCATGACGTTTCATTATAACCGAGCCGGACCGTAGGCCTCAACCCCGGTCTTGCCGCTTGCGGCTGAGCGCTCAGCCGCAAGCGGCAAGACCGGTCACTTCTTCTTGTTCGTCGCCCGGATCACGATTAGGCCGCCGTTGGGGCCGGGGACCGCGCCGCGGACCAGGATCAAGTGGTTGTCCGCGTCCACCTTGATGACCTTCAAATTGCGGCTCGTCACTTGCTCGGCGCCGTAGTGGCCGGCCTTGCGGCCACCCTTCTTCGGACGACCGCTACCGCGGTTGCTGGCGAGCGAACCGACGCTACCCGGCGAACGATGGTGTTTCTTCACGCCGTGGCTGGCGCACAGGCCGTGGAAGTTGTGGCGTTTCATCGAACCCGTGAAGCCGCGGCCCTTCGACGTGCCGATCACGTCCACCGCGACCACGTCCTTGAACATCGCGCCGACCGTCAGGATTTGGCCGACCGTGTATTCGCCCGCCGCGTCGAGGCGGACTTCCTTGATGTAGCGCTGCGGTTCGCAGTCCGCCTTGGGCACCGGGGCGACGCCGGCCTTGGCCCGCGCCTGGCGGCGCTTCGATTCGATGTTGGCCGAGACGTGGCCGCGCTCCGGCTTGGTGGCTTTGCGCCGCGCCTTGTCCTGGAAGCCCAGCTGGAGGGCGTCGTACTTGTCGCGTGCTTGATTGCGGACTTGCAGGATCGGGCAGGGGCCGACCTGCAACACGGTGACGGGGGCGATCTTGCCCTCGGCGTCGTAGACCTGAGTCATGCCGACTTTCAGGCCGAGTAATCCCAGTGCCATGTGCGCGAACCCTTTCGTTAAGCAACTGTCTGGCCCGGAGTGCGTCCGGTGAGCATCATTGCGGGGGGCGTAGACCATCCTTTTTAGCGATCCGGCGCGGGGGTGTCTACGGTTGGTGGTGCAAAGCCGCAAGCGGCAATCAAAGACTGATACCGTTCACCGACGGCTTCCAGGGTTACCCGCCGGCTCGTCTCGCCCGTCACTTCCAGGGTCGCGCGCAAATACGCTTTCGGCAAACAGCCCGGCACGCGGTCGGCCCACTCGACCAGGCACACGCCGTCACCCTCGAAGTATTCGTGTACGCCCAGCTCGGCAAACTCCGCGTCGCCGTGCAGCCGGTAGGCGTCGAAGTGATAGATCGGCAACCGCCCCACGTACTCCTGAATGAGTACGAACGTGGGACTGGTGACGACCCGACTGTCGCGGACGCCCAGGCCCACGGCGACGGCGCGCGTCAGGTGGGTCTTGCCTGCACCGAGCTGCCCGACCAGCGCGACGACCGCCCCCGGAAAGAGCAGCGCGGCCAGCCGCTGGCCGAACGCCTGCGTGGCGTCCAGGTCGGGGAGGTCAATAACCGTGCTGGTGCTTGTCTCGTTCATGCAAAATAGGTAACCGTTCACTCCCCCCCTTGCGAAGGGGGGGTTGGGGGGGTGAATTTAGGCTGTGATCGAGTACTTCACTGTTCTTAACCCCCCCCGCCCCCCCCTTCGTAAGGGGGGGAGTAGTTAATGCCGGTGTACGGTTACCAAAATAGCTAATAGCTATTAGCTATTAGCTATTTTGTTGCCCCTGCAGCGCTGCCACCTATTTCCCTGCAACATTTAACCGC
>JBBRLG010000561.1:0-4877 GCA_038231495.1 Gemmatales bacterium
ACGGCGCGATTCCCAGCCGGGGTCTGCGTTGCGGGATTTGAAAGTCAATCCGGAGCGACCCGGACGGTTTGAGCCGCGAGCGGTAAAGCGGCGGCCAAAACAGTACGACCGCCTGAACCAGCCGAGGAGAATTCTGCGGGACCGCTTGTGCGGCTAGGAGATACGGCTTAAGGAAATGCCATTCGGGACGCATCTATTTATCAAGATCCGACAATTAGATGCGTCCCCTTTGATTCGCCGCGGAATGCTCGCTTATGAGGGTTGCTTGCTGCTAAGCCTGAGCGATTCGCTACGCCTATCAAGCGGCAGCGTGTACCAGCACAAACTGAACGCGATACCCGCGTTCCCGGTCGCGCGGTTTCGTCAAGTCCGAAGTCCCAGCCACGCCATTGGACGGTTGCAGTCCGGTCTGTTCCCATCGGGATGCGACGTCCGCCAGCAGACTGTTCGGCGTCGGATCGGTTAGGCATTCCGGGAGACCGTCTGTAAGGGGGCTTTCCAGCTGCTCCGCCATCCGGCGGAACCGATCCGCCGCTCCTTGCTGTTCATTCGGACGCAGCACCAGAGACAGCCGCCCGTCCCCGCTGCGGCTGGCGGAAAGGTCGAGGTCGAGACCCCCGCCGCCTAGCTTCTTGTCGTATTCGTGGAGTTCGTAGAGAAGCTCCGAAACGTCGGGGCTGACGGACGGCGACCATTCGCCGGCGGGCAAGTCGAAGATGAGGCGCAGCGCCACCCCCTCACCTTTTTCGACCGGCTGCGAACAATCAAACTCTGTCAAAAGATGTATGTGTTCGCACCGCGTGAACTCACCGACGGGCACGGTGTCCTTGCAGCCCAGGTCGGCTGCCACGTCGAACTCAGTGATACCATGCAAAACGATCGGGATTTCATAACCGCGCGTCGGGTCTTCGGGAGAGGAGTCGCCCATAAGTCTTTACCTCACATGGATCGTTTCTCGGGCGATGACTTCCCCGCCGCACCACAAAACGAAGTCGTAATCACCCGGTTGAGGGAACGGCACGTTCCGCAACCGCAAGGGCCAACCGTGAACCGTCAATGGGTCCTGGCCCAAGTCCAGTCTAACACGCCGCGACGTCCAGGTCGATCTCTGCGCTCCGCTCTCCCAATATACCAGTTCGATGGCGAATTCGTGAACCCCCTGCGCATCCGTCATCATGACGAAAAAGTCGATCTCGGGAACGATCTGCGGGAACGCCGCCTCGGGAAGCGTGCAAATCGTGTGGATGATGTTCTGGAGGGAGTATTGCCGTTTTTCGGGAAACGATTCAACCTTCTCGCAAGCGATCAGGTGCCTAACGATAGGTTTTCGGGCGCTCATGAATCACCTGGACGCTCCGCCATGTCGTCGTCGCTTTGAGCATAGGAAGGAAGACTGGCTAAACAGCCAGTCTCCCCGCAATTTGCGTTCAAGCTAAGGGTTATTTAGCCAGCGCCGCTTGCGCCGCCGCCAGGCGCGCTATTGGCACCCGGAACGGGCTGCAACTCACATAATTCAACCCAATCTTGTGGCAAAACTTCACCGAATCCGGCTCGCCGCCGTGCTCGCCACAAATGCCGATCTTCAGGTCCGAACGCACCGAACGGCCCTTCTCCACGCCGATCTTCATTAAGCCGCCCACGCCGTCGAAGTCAATCGTCTGGAACGGGTCTTTCGGCACCATGTCCGATTCCAAATAGTGCCGAATAAAGCTGCCATAGTCGTCGCGGCTCATGCCCAGACCCGTCTGCGTCAGGTCGTTGGTGCCGAAGCTGAAAAACTGCGCCTCCTTCGCGATCTGGTCGGCCACGATGCAGGCCCTCGGCAACTCAATCATCGTGCCGACGAGGTACTTAACCTCGACGCCCTTCTCCTTGAAGACCGCCTGAGCCGTGTCGTTGACGATCTTCGCCTGTGCCCTCAACTCGGTCGGGAAGCCGACGAGCGGGATCATGATTTCCGGCTCGACCGGCGTGCCGGCTTTCTGCACGTTGCACGCCGCCTCGAAGATCGCCCGGCACTGCATCGCCGTGATCTCCGGGTAAACAATACCCAGCCGGCAGCCGCGGAAACCGAGCATCGGGTTGAACTCGTGCAGCGCCTTGACCCGCTCCGCGATCTCTTCCACCTGGACGCCCATGCCGTCGGCCATTTCCTGCTGGCCCTTTTTGTCGTGCGGCAAAAACTCGTGCAACGGCGGGTCGAGCGTCCGGATCGTCACCGGGTAGCCCTTCATCGCCTTGAACAGTCCTTCAAAATCCTCGCGCTGGAACGGCAGCAGCTTTTCAAGTGCCTTCTTGCGATCTTCCGGCGAGCCGGCAAGGATCATCTCGCGCATCGGCTCGAGGTGGTCGAAGAACATGTGTTCGGTCCGGCACAGGCCGATGCCCTCGGCACCGAAGGCAATCGCTTGCTCCGCCTGGTCCGGCTTGTCGGCGTTGGTGCGAATCTTGAGCTTGCGCACCGCGTCGGCCCACTTCATCAGCTCGGCGTACTGCTGATAAACCTTCGACTCGTCCGGCTTGAGCGTCTTGTGGATGAGGACCTGCACGACCTCACTCGGCTTGGCCGCGACCTGGCCGGCGATCACCTCGCCCGTGAAGCCATCGGTCGTGATGAAGTCGCCGTCCTTGAGCACCTTGTCGCCGACGGTCAGCGTGCCCTTCGCGTAGTCCACGTTGAGGGAACTACAGCCGACGATGCACACCTTGCCCATCTGCCGGCTGACGAGGGCGGCGTGCGACGACGCGCCGCCGAACGCGGTCAGGATGCCGTCGGCCGCCTGCATACCGCGGAGGTCTTCGGGGCTGGTTTCCTTGCGCACCAGGATGACGCGGCCGTTGGGGTCGCGGTTGCCGTGGGCGTCGGGTTTGCCGTGCTTGGCGACCCACGCCTCGGCGTCGTCGGCGTGGAACTTGATGCGGCCCGTCGCCGCGCCCGGCCCGGCGTTGATACCCTTGGCCAGCAGCCGGCCTTCCTTGATCGCCTGGCGCTTCGCCTCCGGGTCGAAGATCGGCTGCAACAGCTGGTTCAGATCGTCCGGCGGGATGCGGTTGACGCCCAACGCTTCTTCCTTGGTGATGAGGCCTTCCTGCACCATGTCCACGGCGAAGCGGACGGCGGCAAAGCCGGTGCGCTTGCCGTTGCGGGTTTGCAGCATCCAGAGCTTGCCCTTCTGCACGGTGAATTCGATGTCCTGCACGTCGCGGTAGTGCTTTTCGAGCTTGCCGCGAATGTCGTCGAGCTGCTGGTAGACGACCGGCATCTCTTTCTGGAGTTCGGCGATCTTTTTAGGAGTACGAATGCCGGCGACCACGTCCTCGCCCTGGGCGTTGATGAGGTACTCGCCGTAGAAGACCTTCTCGCCGGTGGCCGGGTCGCGCGTGAAGGCGACGCCGGTGCAGCAGTCGTCGCCCATGTTGCCGAACACCATCGAGCAGATGTTCGTCGCGGTGCCCCACTCGTGCGGGATGTTGTACTGGCGGCGGTAGACCATCGCGCGGTCGTTCATCCACGAGCCGAACACGGCGCCGATGGCCCCGTACATCTGCTCGAGCGCGTCGTCGGGGAAGTCCTTGCCGGTGCGGTCCTTGACCGCCTTTTTGAAGCGCTTGACCAGCTCCTTCAAGTCGTTGACGTCCAGTTCGTTGTCGAGCTTGACGCCCTTGGCGTGCTTCATTTCGTGCAAAAGATGCTCGAACGGGTCTTCCTCGGTCTTCGACTGCGGCTTGAGGCCGAGCACCACGTCGCCGTACATCTGCACGAACCGGCGATAGGTGTCCCAGGCAAAGCGCTCGTTGCCAGTCTTCTCGATGAGGCCGCGCAGCGTGGCTTCGTTGAGGCCGATGTTGAGGACCGTGTCCATCATGCCGGGCATGGAGTCGCGCGCACCGGAACGGCACGAAACCAGGAGCGGGTTCTTGGGGTCGCCGAACTTGGCACCCATCGCGTCCTCGGTTTGCTTGAGTGCTCTGGCAACTTCGGCCTTGAGTTCGGGCGGGTAGGTACGGTTGTTGGCGTAGTAGTAGGTGCAGACCTCGGTGGTGATGGTGAAGCCGGCGGGCACGGGCAGGCCGATGTTGGTCATCTCGGCAAGGTTAGCGCCTTTGCCGCCGAGAAGGGCCTTCATGTCGGCCTTGCCGTCGGCCTTGCCGCTGCCGAAGAAATAGACGTACTTGCTACTCATTTCGATAGTTTCCTGTGAGGGTGCTGCGCGCGCCGGCCGCTTGCGGCTTTGCATTTCCGCGCCGCGACGAGGAAAGTTTTAGGGAAAATGGGAGGGTTGCCAAGACGGGGAACGCCGCTTGCGGCTGAGCGCGGGCGCACAGCCGCAAGCGGCGCATGAAGGTGAATCTACTTCTTCGGCTTGAGCACAAACAGGTGCAGCTTGCTGCCTTCTTTGGAGGTGAAGTCCTTGGGCGCGTCGCCGCCTTCGGGTGGGTAGCAGATCTTCAACTCGTCGCCCTTGAGGGCGATGATCCCTGCCGCCTTTGAACCCTCGCCTTGCGGGCCTTTCGTAATCTCCATCGCGATGCCGCAGGGCGTTTTCTTCTGGTCGAGCGTGTATTTGATCACGAAGGTCGCGTCATCGCTCTTGAGCGTGATGGTGTCCTTGGTGATGACGACGGTGCCCTTTTTCAAGTTCTCTTCCGGCACCTTTTTGCCGTCACGCTCGCCGGAGACGTAGGCCCACGTGCCGACCAGCTTGGCCGGATCGAGCTTCCCTTCCTCCTTGTCTTTGTCCTTGTCTTTATCCGCCGCGCTCAGCGGCGCGAGCGCGAGCAAAGCCACACCCAGGACGACCAAACCATTCCTACGCATGTTGAAATCCTTTACCGTCCACGAGACTTGAGGCAGCCGGCGAGAGTCCCAGTGACAC
>JBBRLG010000562.1:0-4872 GCA_038231495.1 Gemmatales bacterium
CCCGGCTCGTCTTTCGGTTCGTACCCCTAACAACTGTAGCAGAGCCGGTGCAAAAGAAAAGGTAACCGTTCACTCCCCCCCTTACGAAGGGGGGGTAGGGGGGTTAAGAACGATTGCAGTACGCGGGCATCGCGCTATTTCCACCCCCCTACCCCCCCTTCGTAAGGGGGGAGTGAACGGTTACAGAAAAGGTTTCAAGCGTTGTCGTGGGCGCGGTCAATTCGGACGCGGTCCGGGTGGTCCACCCCGCCGGTCCGGGCCAAGCTCCTCGGCGCGCTGCACGGCCTTGGCGGCCAGATCGAGTTCGCCGAGCCGTTGCAAAACCTCCGCCAGGTCGCGTTCCGTGCGGCAGAGCGAGAACCGCACCGCACCTAATTTTGGCGTCTTTTTCAGGACCGCTTCAAGGCGGCCCGCGGACGCTTCGAGGAGGACGCGGGCTTCCTTGAAGTCTTTGCGGTACGCCCCCAGTCGGGCCAACGACCGCTGCATGCGCGACAGGGCGAGGTCGTAGGCGACCACCTCCGGGTGCTGGCGGGCCAGGGTCGTTTGCAGGGTTTCCGCCTGGCGGAAGCGGCGCTCCGCCTCGTCGCGCTGACCCATTTGTTCGAGCAAACCGCCGAGCCGGTCATACACCAGAGCGTGCGAGGCCGCGTACAGGGGCACGTTGGGGTATTCGCTTACCAGGCCGCCCGCCAGCTTGCCCGCCTCTTCCAGTTGCTGAAGGGCCGTCTCCTGTTCGGTACGGCCCGGCCTCCCCGGAACGCTCCTACGCGCGAGGGTCTCGCCCAGGTCGTAGCGGTATTCCGGCACTTTCGGAAAATCCTTCACCAGCTGGCGCAAAAGCTTGACGGCCGGGTCGTTACTGCCATCGACCGACGGCGGGCCGTGCGGCGGCGCGTCGCGGTAGCAACAGGCGAGCAGGTGGCGGTATTCCGGAACCTTGGAGTGGTCTTTCACCAACCCTTCCAACAATTCGATCGCCCGACGCGAGGCCAGGCTGTCGCCGTCCCTGGGTGGCGGCCCTTCGCGCCGCGGGCCGGGCGGCGGGCCGCGGCCGAAGTCGTCCGGGCCGCCCGGCGGCCGGCCGCGCCCGCCGTCCGGCCCAGGACCGCGGCCGCTGTCGGATCCCGGCGGCGGCTCCCCGGTGAAATCTCTTTGCGACTGGAAATAGTACGTCCGGGCCAGTTCGTACCGGCACTCCGGACGGGCGGCGCACTCCTTGGGAGCTTCCGCCAACACGGTGAGGGCGTGGGCATGGGCCGCGCGGGCCTCGTTGGTGCGCTGGAGCGCGCGTAGGGCGCGACCCAGTTCGTTGTACGTCCGGGCCGTCTTGATGCGGACCGTGTCGCCGTGGCCGTCTGCCGGCGCAAGGGTGTAGAGTTCAAGCGCTTGGCGGTAGGCGGCGATAGCCGGTTCGAGTTGGCCGAGTCGCTGGCGGATGTCGCCGATCCGTTGGTCGGCTTCGGCGGCCTGGGCCTGGAGCCGCGGGTGATCGCCCCCCTCGCGCGCGAATTGCTCGTAAAACTCAAGCAGTTCTTCCAGCAACGACACGGCTTCCGGCGGCAAGGCGAGTTGCGGCGGAATCTCGATCGCGTCCTCGTTGGCGCCGTCCGCGGGCAGCGACGGGGCCACCACGATCCGGTTGGGTGCGAAGCGGTCGTAAATCCGATTTAAGGCCTCCAGCGCCGCCGCCGACGTGTTCTCGGCCTTTTCCCGCTGGAGTTGTTCGGCACCGAGTGCCTTCGTCAGGTCCGTGTTCGCCGCTTTCGTCTGTTCGTTCGCGGCCGAGGTGCGAACGTAAGCGGCCACCGACACCACGGTCGTGAGCACCAACAAGCCGACCGCGGCGGCGGCCAGGCCGGCGACCAGGCGGTTGCGCCGGCACCAGCGCCAGAGGTGTTCGGCCGCGCTGGTCCGCCGGGCCTGAATGGGCCGGTCGTCGAGGAAGCGGCGCAGGTCGTCGGCCAGTTCGGCAGCCGTTTGGTAGCGGTAAGCCGGGTCGCGGGCCGCCGCCTTGAGGACGATGGTTTCCAGGTCGGTCGGGATGGCGGCGCCAAGCTCCCGCAGCGGCGGCGCATCCGCCTGCGTGATGAGTTGGATTAAGTGTTGCGGCGTCGTTTCCGGGAAGGCCGGCCGCCGGGCCAGCAGTTCGTAGAGCGTGATTCCCAGGCTGTAAACGTCGCCGCGGGCGTCGGAGTGGCCGCCGAACCGCTCCGGCGGCATGTACCGCAGCGTGCCGACGAAATCGCCCGACGCCGTCAGGTTGGCCTCTTCCACGAGCTTCGCCACGCCGAAATCCGTCACCCACACCGTGCCCTGCTCGTCCACGAGGAGGTTGGACGGCTTCACGTCGCGGTGCAAAACGCCCTGGGCGTGGGCATAAGCCAGGGCGTCGGCAACCTGAACGCCGAGATGCGCCACGTCGCGGTGGGACAAGGGCTGCGCTCCCGCGGCCGGCGCGGTCGGCGTGACGGCCGGGGTTTGAACGAAGGTCGGCGTGGCCGCGGCGGCTGTCGCGCTGGGGCAGCGCCCGACGATCAGCTGCATGACGTAGTAATGGAGGCCGTCCTGTTCGCCGACGGCGAAGACGGGCACGATGTTCGTGTGGTGCAGTCGGGCTGCGGCCTGCGACTCGCGCCGGAACCGCGTGCGCAGCTTGTCGTCCGCGAACAGGTGGGCGGGCAGCACTTTGATGGCGACGCGGCGGCCCAGGGTTTCCTGCTGCGCCTCGTACACCACGCCCATGCCGCCGCGGCCGATCTCCCGGAGCAGTCTGTACTCGCCGAGCCGTTCCGGGACCGGGCCGACAACCGGCGACGACGACGGGACGGTCGCATTGCCGTCGCGCCGCGGCTTGAGCTGTTCCATCAACAATACGGCCGGGAACAGGTCGCGGATGTCGTCGGCCCACTGCGGATAGCGGGCGGCGTACTCCTCGACCGACGGCCGTTCGCCCTCGCGCCAGCGGCGGGCGAATTCTTCGGTCAAGTCGTCGAGCGGGTCCGTGTCGGAGGCGGTGTCAATCATGAAGTCGGCTCGGTGGTAAGTCGTCAATCGGAGCCTGTTCCCGGCGGCGGCGCAAAGATTTCTTTGAGCCGTTTGAGCGCCCGCACGTGGCGCTTGCTGGCGGCTTCCTTGGAAATCCCGAGGACCTGGGCGACCTCGTTGTTGCCGAGTTCCTCGAAGTGGCGCAGGGCAAGGACTTCGCGGTCGAGCGGGTCCATCGCGTCCAGGGCGGTGCGGAGCCGTTCCTGCAATTCGTTGCGGATCGCCGCCTGGCTGGGCGAGGTCATTTGGCTGACGAGCTGTCCGGCCATCGACTCCGACGACGCCAACGGCCCGCCGCCCTGTGGCAAGGCGACCTCCTGGCTTACGTCCCGTGCCCGCGCCCCGAGGTGGGCGCGGTGGACCATCTGCATCCGCTGGACCGCGAGGAAGCGGAGCCAGACGTAGAACGGCACCGCGGGGTTTGCGAGGTATTCCCCGATCCGGCGGGCCACGTCGAGAAAGGTTTCCTGGAGTACGTCGTCGGGCGCGACGCGGGGCGTCAGCCGGCGGTCGAGGCGGACGAAAAGCATCCGCCAAAGCCGGTCGCGGTGGAGCATGAACAGTTCCCCGAGCGCCTCCGCGTCGGCCGCGCGGAGGCGCTCGAGCAAGGCAGCAGTCTGCTCGGCGACGCTCATTCGGAAAACCTCCTCGACTTATCTTAACACCGGGGGAGGGGTTGTCGCCCCGCCAAGTCGGCATCGGGAAATCCTATTTCGTTTCTCTCGTTCCCAGGCTCCGCTCGCGTACGAGGGGAAGGCTTCCTTTTGGAGTGCGGCGCTGTGCCGCCGCTCTCTTTTCGGGGCCGGCGGTACAAAAAACCAAAGAAAGCGGCGGCACAGCGCCGCACTCCAAAAAGGGCGCTGTGCCGCCGCTTTCTTTTCGGGGCCGGCGCTACCAAACCAAAGAAAGCGGCGGCAAAGCGCCGCACTCCAAAAAGGGCGTTAGCTAAAAAACTGAAAAACACCTGTCCCCAAACGCCGAGGCTGCGCAGTACCTGCTTTAGAGGGCCTGCGAAGCCGTGTGCAACCCGTTCCCCGATCCCAAGGAGCTTTCTCAATGACTCGACCCCTGTGGACGCCTTCCCGCCGGCTCTTCCTGGGCGGCAGCCTCGCGCTAGGCGTCGGGGCTGCGACGTTTTCCAGCGTCCGCGGCGCGTTCGCCGAGCAACTGTCCCGTACGCCGAGCCTGACCGAAGGCCCGTTCTATCCGCCCAAGCTGCCACTCGACACGGACAACGACCTGCTCGTCATCAACGACTCGATCACGCCGGCCGTGGGCGAGGTCACGCACTTGACCGGCCGCGTGCTGTCGGCCAGCGGCGAGCCGATCCGCAACGCCGTGGTCGAAATCTGGCAGTGCGACGCCAAGGGGGTCTACATCGCCCAGGGCGGCAGCGCCGGCAAAGACGCGAACTTCCAGGGCTTCGGCCGGTTCACGACCGGCACCAAGGGCGATTATTATTTCCGGACCATCAAGCCGGTCCCGTACACCGGCCGCACGCCGCACATCCACGTCAAGGTGAAGCAGGGCGGCAAGGAACTGCTCACGACGCAGATCTTCATCAACGGCCACGAGCAGAACAAACGCGACGGCGTGTTCGGCGGCATCCGGGAAGCGTTCGACCGGGAACTCGTCATGGTCGATTTCAAGCCGCTCAAGGAGTCGATGATCGGCGAGTTGACGGCCAACTTCGACATCGTTGTGGGCGTCACTCCCCCGGAGCGCGGCGGGGAGCGGCGGCGGTAAGTCTTCGCGGCGTTGTCAGAGCCGCGGCCCGGACGGGGGGGGGGCCCCCCACCCGCCCAGTCGGGGGGGGGGCGTGAC
>JBBRLG010000563.1:0-4858 GCA_038231495.1 Gemmatales bacterium
ATATGGCGAGGGTCGAACCGCTTTTGCGCAAACGCTCTGCGCAAGCCAGCCGTAAACCCTTTTTCAGTATGCTCTTAAGAATCACCACCGACGCCGGATCGACCCTCGCCAATCTCGACCCTCGCCACGAAAAGGCCGACCCTTGCCAAAGTAAAACGGGGGTGTCGTTCGCGTGCGCCAGCGGACGTTGGCGCACGAGAAAAAGCTGCCGCGGTCGGTGAATTGCTCCCCTGTCACGACGGGGGAGAGGGCAGCAAGCGTTTCGCTCCCCGCAAGATTTGCCACACCCGGAGACACTACCTACCCCTTTTTTGGTTGCCTTTTCGCTTGACAAAGGGTCCCGTAGCCGTTCGTATAGACAACCATCTTTCGACAAGTGCCGCATGGACTCCCAGACATGTATCGCGAAGGTGTGCCCAGGACTGACGCCGCTCTGCTGGAGGAATTCCGCAGCAGCGGTAACCGCGCGCTGCTCCAAGTTCTCTACGTTCGGCACAATCCGATGCTCAGGCACCTGGCGGGTCAACTCCTGGGAGGATGCGGGCGCGATCGCGACCTCGTCGAGCAAGTGACCGAAGAACCGTGGCTTCAGCTGCTGCTCAACTGGCAAACCCTGGCGGGCTATGACTGCGGACGCGGTTCCTTTTGCGGGTTTTTGCGGCTCCTGTTGGGCGATGCCGTGAAGCTACACTTTCGTCGGCAGCAGCGCGCCCATCGTCTCCACGTCCGTTCTTTGGCCGGATGTGACGCCGCGCTGCTTGCCGCAAGGGACGACGGTGAAGCAAACACCTACCTGGCGGATTTTGAAACGACGCTTACCGGTTCGGAAGTGCGTTACCTGCGCGAACTGATTTTCCGGGAGCCTCTGCGTGCCGGCTGCGCGGCGTTATCCCTGGCGAATGGGCGCAAGCTTGCGCAGCGGGTGCGGCGCAAATGGGAGCGCTACGCAAAAGACGGTTGAGTTTCAAACATTCTTCAAAAAAAACTCCAGCGTGCTGTCCCAAAAACCGGGCCGGCGCGCAGAATAGTTTAACAGGGGAGAAAAGATGACGCGGTGTAACCATCCGCGATTGTGCTGGAGGGGAGTGTGCCCATGCCCGCCGTTGCTAATCCCGTGTCCTTCCCCAACGCCCGCTTTCGATGGCTGGAAACGCCGTTTGTCCGGATTGCGATCGGCTCCTTGCTGCTGGTAGCTGCCGCCTTCAAAGCACATGCCTTGTGGACCGATTCGGCGCAACCCATCCCGCTTTTTGCGTCCCTGCGCGTGCAGGTGGCGGTAATCGAAATCGAATTCGTCCTGGGTCTTTGGCTTCTGAGCGGCTATTATTTCCGCGCAGCCAGCTGGGTTGCGCTAATTTTTTTCGTAGTCCTGGCTTGTGTGAGCGGCTACCTGGGGCTGTCCGGCGAATCATCGTGTGGCTGCCTGGGGCGGATCAAGCTCAATCCCTGGCTGATGTTCGTTGTCGATCTCGGGGCCATCGCGGCACTGGCTTGCGCACGGCCACCCAGGGTGGGCGTCCTTGGCCCTAATGCAGGATCGTCCAGGTTAACTCCTCTGGCGGTCCTGGCTCCCGTTTTGCTTCTCTCCGTAGCACTTGCCGGTTTCTTCGCGCTGGCGAACGACCCGTTGGCCGTGCTGGCACGTCTTCGCGGCGAGGCGATTGCGGTCGAACCAGCCGTTTCAGACGTTGGAACCGGTGTTCCAGGGGAAGAACGTACGGTTGCGGTACAGGTCGTCAACCACACCGATCATCCTGTCCAGTTCATGGGCGGTTCAACCACTTGTGCCTGCATGGCCACGGACGATCTGCCGTTCACCCTTTCTCCCGGGGAGTCTCGTTCGATTCATGTGCGACTGAGGTTTAGTGGCGGAGCGGGGACGTTCCAACATCAGTTTATCCTCTTCACCGACGACGAGAACCAGAACGTAGTGGTTGCCCGTTTGGCTGGGCGCGTGGAGAAACCTGCGGATTAGAATGACCTGGAAACTGCTGACCTATAGGTCCATCCGCAATTGGGTGGCCGTGCGTCGGCAATTCTAACCGGGCCGGAAGGCCCAAAAAGGAGTCCCATGAGTCGATACTTGCAAGCAGGGTCCGGTTTCCTCGTGAGTTTGGGAGTTCTTCTCCTGGTCGTCAGCCTTGTCCTGGTCCCGGCTTCCAAGGTGATGGCTGACGGTGGTGGTGGCAATGCATGTCCTGGCAATACTCCCTGCGATCAAGGCTGCCATGCGGCCCAAACCACTTGTAGGACGCTGTATGATTGTGCCACGCAAGCGGACGGCACTTGCGGGTGCAACGCGCCTCCAGCTGGCTGTTACCTTTGCAACTGTTATTTAGTTACAGGGGGTGGCTGTACTTGTCTGTAACTACGGCTCACGAATTTTTGGGCGAGCGTCGGGGCGTAAGCCCGACGTGCAATGTACTCCGTCGGGGTTACGCCCCGACGCTCGCCTTTTTGTTGGCTGCTCGCTAAGAAGAGGAGCGAAGTAATGCAATATGCAGTTCCGCGGACTTCGCACCAATGGCGGTGCCTTGCGGCGTTTTGTACCGCACTTTGCGTGCTATGTTCAGCCGAGTGCGCATTTGGTGACGATAAGAGTTCGTCTCCAGACCTGATGCGGCGATTCCAACAGGAAGCGCCGGGACGCTGGGAGGAATACGCTCAACTAGCCAACCAATTGCAGGGCAGGTTAACCTTTAACGTGTCTAGCACAAATGGAGACGTGAAGGCCCAAAACATCCTGGCCTTCAAAGCAAATGAAAAGGGTAAGACCTTGGAAATCTCCAGAGAGATGAAGGCGGGGGGGAAATCAAGAACCCCGATTTGGCGACTCGAAGGAAGAAACCCCGATTACGGCTTTGTACTCCAAAAAACCGCCATCGACGCACCGTGGGTGGTTTCGGCATTAATCCGCGACGGTCTTCCCGCTACGTTTGAAGCCGACATGCAAGAATGGACACAGGCTACTAAATTGCTAGTCAACCTTAACAAAGAACCGTTGACTACGGTAATTCGCAGACCCTATTTCAAAGCTATAAGTTGTCGCGAAATAAACTATGAGGGTGAGAATCTCGTGGAATTGGTGTTCGATTACCCCCATCCGTTCGATGAACAAGGAAGTAGTGCGGTAGAGGGCGGTACGCTGATCCTCGATCCCCAACGCTTCTGGTGCGTTCGCATGTTCGACGTGCGGGAAAAGGGTCCGTCGTGGCGGACAACAAGTAAGCTTCAGGTTCTAGAGTTGACCACAACCGGCCCTAATTTACCGATCCCCAAACGTGCCAGCCAGGTAACCAAGGTCGTCTGGGATGGTGGCCGTAACGATAAAATATATGAATATGACTTCGAGTTGGAAATCCCGCGGTCGCCGCCGAGCGACAAAGCGTTTACTTTGCCCGCATTTGGTTTAGCGGAGCCGGCGGGACTGCCCAGGAAATCGGTGCCCCTTTTCGTCTGGCTGGCCATTGCCGGGGCCGTCTGTCTGGTCTTGGGCGCGGTGTGTTGGAAAATCCGAAGGAACCGTGTGCGCGCGGCACTTGCTTGAGGTTTTTGCGATGATATTGAGAGTAACGGCGGCACTGGGCTTTGGGCTGGTCGGTGGCGTATTGCTGTTGTTCGCGGCAGGCGATTACCTGGCGTCGCAGGAGGGTTCTGCGGCCATCCTCGACCGGGCGGATTGGGTCGTCGAGACGCCGACCGTGGGTCAAGAGGCCACGGCGACTTTTTCGATCCAAAACCACTCTTCGCGCGTCCTGCGCGTCGTCGGCTTACAGGAATGCTGAGGCTCGAATTGTCGCTTCGGTACGAAGCGGGAGGCGCCGTTCGAGATCGGGCCGTGGGGTGTCGAAACGTTGGAGTGTAAGGTAACCCCTCTTGGCACGGGATTCTTTTCGGGTCAGATGCATGTTTTTATTGACGACGACGGTGTCCGAGAAATGGTTCTGACCGTGCATGGTACAGTCGAGGCTGGAACCAGCACGCAGCCTGCACAACCCTAGGGGGCTTCATGCGCAAGCGCCGTGCCTTTACTTTGATCGAGTTACTGGTCGTTATCGGCATCATCGGTTTGCTCATCGCCTTGCTGTTGCCGGCCGTGCAAAATGTGCGGGAGGCGGCTAGTCGCCGTGTCTGTGCCAACAATCTCCGGCAAATCGGGCTGGCGGCGCACCTTCACCACGATGTCCGGAATGGGTTTCCTGCTGGCGTGCGCTATCAAAACGGCACCGATCCCTACTACCTGATGAGTTGGCTGACGCAACTGCTGCCTTACGTCGAGCAAGAAAATCTGTATTCGATCAGTTTGGCAGCCTACCAGAAGTCGCGGTCGCCGTTTTTTAACCCGCCCCACGTCGGGTTGTCCACCCGGGTGCCCACTTTTGCTTGTCCTTCCGACAACCAAAACCAGCAGGTCCAAATCGC
The DNA here is from genome assembly GCA_038231495.1 of Gemmatales bacterium. Lineage (GTDB taxonomy): Bacteria > Planctomycetota > Planctomycetia > Gemmatales > Gemmataceae > JBBRLG01. The sequence continues at coordinate 4,423 of JBBRLG010000563.1, forward strand.
GCAGCGGGAAAAGATCCCGGTTGCGGTGACCTCGTATTTGGGTGTGGAAGGACGCGACTTCGTGACCCGCGACGGCGTTCTCTTTCAGGACTCGCACGTTCGCATGGCCGATATTACGGACGGGACCAGCCAGACGCTGCTCGTCGGCGAACGCCCGGCCAGCGCTGACTTCCAATACGGGTGGTGGTACACGGGAGTCGGGCAGCGTTTCACCGGATCGACGGACATGCTGCTCGGCGTCGAGGAGCAAAATGTCCTGTCGTATGCCAGCGCGCCCTGCTTTCCCGGCGTTTACAAGTTTTCGCGCGGCAGTTCTTGGAATCAGTGCGACATGTTTCACTTCTGGAGCTTCCACAGCGGCGGTGCGAACTTCTTGTTTGTGGACGGGTCCGTACACTTCCTGACCTATGACGGCGCCCCGCTGCTGCCCGCGCTG
>JBBRLG010000564.1:0-4845 GCA_038231495.1 Gemmatales bacterium
ATGAAGGGGGATCGCTGACCGTCGTCGCAACCGCCCTGATCGACACCGGCAGCCGGATGGACGAAATCATCTTCCAGGAGTTCAAGGGGACCGGCAACATGGAAATGGTGCTGGACCGCAAGCTGGCCGACCGCCGGGTGTACCCCGCGCTGGAGATCGCCCAGTCCGGCACCCGCAAGGAAGAGCGTATTTTGGAGCCAGAAGTGTTGCGCCAGGTCACGATGCTGCGCCGGACGCTCGTGGGGATGAATCCGACGCAGGGTATGGAAATGCTCGTCAAAAAGCTGGGCGATACGGAATCCAACGCGGCGTTTTTGAAGACGTTTACGGTCAAGTAGAAGATCGGGTGTCGGGCGTCGGGCGTCGGGTGTCGGAAGAGGGAAAATAAATAGCTGTTAGCTGTCAGCTATTAGCTGTCAGCCAATTCCGACCCCCGACACCCGATCCTCCCGACACCCGCTTACTTCTTCACCATCCCCCGCACCAGCAACCACGCCGCCAGCCGGTCCGGCCAGGTCGCTAGCACCGGGTCTTTCGACGCGAGGCCGACGCCGTGCGGGCCTTGTTCGTAAATGTGCATTTCCGCCGGCACTTTCGCCTTCCGCAATGCCAGGTAAAAGAGGACGCTGTTCTCCGGCGGCACGGCCGTGTCTGTGCCCGTGTGGAACAGGAACGTCGGCGGCGTCTTGTCCGTCACTTGCTTCTCGTTGCACAGGCTTTCGAGCAACTTGGGGTCGGGGTTCTTGCCGATCAGGTTTTCGCGCGACCCCTTGTGACAATACGGGTCTTCAAAGGTGATAACCGGGTAACACAGGATCGCGAAGTCCGGCCGGCTGCTGACCTTCTCGATCGGGTCGTCGGCGTCGGCCTTGCCGTCGTCGAAGTGGGTGGCCGCAGTCGACGCAAGGTGGCCGCCCGCGGAGAAGCCCCAGATGCCGATCTTCTTCGGATCGACGTTCCACTCCTTGGCCCGGCTGCGGACGGTGCGCAGCGCGCGCTGGGCGTCCTGGAGCGGAGCGGGATGGTGGTAGCGCGGCGCGATGCGGTATTGCAGCACGAACGCGGTGATGCCGAGCTTGTTCAAAAACTCGGCCGGCTCGCGGCCTTCGTGGCCGGACGCCAGGAAGCCGTAGCCGCCGCCCGGACAGATGACGACCCCGGTCCCGTTGGCCTTGTCGGCGGCCGGCAGGTAAACGGTGAGTGACGGCTTGTCGGCGTCCTCGGCACCGACGGCACCGGGCGCGCCTTTGGGCCAAAGCAGTTCGACCTTGGGCTTGTCCGCGTCGGCGGCGACGAAGGCCAGGGTCAGCGTCAGAATGGCGGCGTTCATGGTTCGGCACACCCTCTCTTCAGGAGACAACGGGACCAAGCTACAAGGGAAAAACTACGAGAAAGCGCTGTCAGCGGCTCAGCACGACTGACACGATAGTGCCCAGAACGCCGACGAGACAGCGGGTTCCATGCCGTTTCACGCCACGTTGTCCCGGTTGCCTTGATCCCAGGCACGGACTGCACGGCGGCTCAACACTTCCAGGCACCTCGTTGTTTCTGACACGGAAGCTGCTGTTTCGCATCTCAAGATCAGCGAACGGCTTAGGTTCATTTGCCGTGCCGATCCGTTTGGGCGGTACGACTTTTGCCTTGGACCCTTCACGCTGGCCCTGGCGGTCCGCCTCTCCCGAACCGGCCTGGATTGGAATTGCCGATCACTTCCAGCCGCTTTATCCGGGTTGATTCCCCGCCTCCTTTACAAGGGACAACCGTGATACGCAAACGCCGCGAAACGATTGTCGTCGTGGGCACCGGCATGGCCGGCGCGAAGGTCGTCGAAAACGTCCTGGCCCGCGAACCGGACCGGTTCACCATCCGCATGTTCGGGGCCGAGCCGCACGGCACCTATAACCGCATCCTCCTCTCCAGCGTCCTCGGCGGCTTCAAAGACCCCGACCAGCTCTGGCTCAACCCGATGGAGTGGTACGACAAGCGCGGCGTCGTCATTCACGCCGGCGTCAAGGCCGAACACATCGACCGCGCACGTCGGGTCGTGGTCGGCGGCGGCGGCAAGGTCGAAGAGCCGTACGACGCCCTCGTCCTGGCCACCGGGTCGCGGCCGTTTGTGCCGCCGATGGAGGGCGCCCACCAGCGCGGCGTCTTCGTCTTCCGCACGTTGGAGGACTGCGCAGACATTGCCGCCTACGCCCGGCAGTGCGACCGGGCCGTCGTCATCGGCGGCGGCCTGCTCGGCCTTGAAGCCGCGCGCGGTCTGCTCAGCCACGGCGTCGAAGTCACCGTGGTCGAAGTCGCCCCGCACCTGATGATTCAGCAACTCGACCCCGTCGGTGCCGGGTTGCTCAAGCACCTGCTGGAGGACATGGGCGTCCAGGTCTTGCTCGAAAAGGTGACGACGCAATTGCTCGGCGACGGCGCGGTCACGGGCCTGAAATTCAAGGACGGCTCGGCCATCGAAACCGACATGGTCGTCATCAGTTGCGGCATTCGGCCCAACGTGGACGAGGCGAAAGCGGCGGGTTTGCAGGTCGAGCGTGCCATCGTCGTCGACGACCAGCTGCGCACCAGCGACGAGTCGATTTACGGCGTCGGCGAGTGTGTGCAGCACCGCGGCACGATCTACGGCCTGGTCGATCCGCTCTACGAGCAGGCGCGGGTTCTGGCCGACGTGGTGACGGGCGTGCGGCCCGACGCCGCCTACACCGGCTCGCGCCTCGGCACGACGCTGAAAGTCATGGGCGTCAGCCTCACGTCGATGGGCGAGGTCAGCAACCTGAAACCGGACTGCGAAGTCGTCACCCACCTCGACCCGGCGAAGGGCGTTTACAAGAAGCTCGTCCTGCGCGACAACAAGCTTGCCGGGGCCGTCCTGCTCGGCGCGGCCGATACCGGCGGCCGCCTGATGAGCCTTTTCAAGAGCGCCGCGCCACTAACCAAGCCGGCCCTCGACTTCCTGGCCAACGGCGACACGGTGTCGGCCGACGACGCCGGGGCCGTGCGCGACCTGCCCGACGACGCCCCGATTTGCAATTGCAACACCGTCGCCAAGGGTACTCTCGTCGAGGCCATCCGCGCCGGCAATTGCAGCGTCGGCGCGCTCGGCGATTGCACGCGCGCCGGCACCGGCTGCGGCACCTGCCAACCGCTCCTGGCCCAGCTTTTGGCCGCCTACGGCGAGGGCATCCGGCCCGACGCGAAGAATAAGATCGAGTTCATGAAAGAGGACCGCGACGGCCTGGACTCGATGCCGGAGTTGTTGCGCTACGCCGAGCACGACAACTGGCAGGAGATGACCGAGGACGACAAGAACCGCTTCAAGTGGCACGGCCTGTTCTTCCGCAAGCAGACGCCGGGCAACTTCATGATGCGCCTGCGCATGACGTGCGGCTTCGCCAACGCCAGGCAGTTTCGCGTCCTGGCCGACCTTTCCGACGAATACGGCAAGGGGTTTTGCGACCTGACGACCCGGCAGCAAATGCAACTGCGCTGGTTCACGATCAAGGACGTGCCGGACATCTGGCGGCGGCTGGAAGCGGTGGGCCTGCACAGCAAGCAGACCGGCATGGACAACGTCCGCGGCGTTTGCGGCTGTCCGGTGTCGGGCCTCAGCCCGCACGAGCTGCTCGACGCCTCCGAGGTGGCGCGAGAGTTCACCGAGAAAATACTGGAAAACAAGGAGTTCAGCAATCTACCCCGCAAGTTCAACGTGACGATCACGGGCTGTCTGGAAAACTGCTGTCACGCCGAGACGCAGGACGTCGGCCTGTTGCCGTCGTACCGCGAGTTGGACGGCGTGCAGGTCAACGGCTTCAACGTCTACGTCGGCGGCAAACAGGGTTCGGGCGGTTATTTGCCGGCCAAGCCGCTCGACGTGTTCGTGCCACCCGCCGCGGCCGCGGACCTGTGCAAGCACATCGTCGCCATCTTCCGGGACAACGGCTCGCGTGGGCTGCGTACCCGCGCCCGACTGGCGTTCTTGCTCCAGGACCGCGGCGTGCCGTGGTTCCGCGCCGAGTTGGAACGCCGTTGGGGCAAGCCGCTCTACAAAGCCGGCCCGGAGATGCGCAAGAAGCACCACGTCGATCACCTTGGCATCCACCCGCAAAAGACGCCGCCCGGTTACGACGGTCCGCCGCTGCACTACGTCGGCCTGCTGGTGCCGGTGGGCCGGATGACGACCGCCCAGATGCGCGGGGTTGCCGACCTGGCCGAGTTTTACGGCAACGGCGAAATCCGCCTGACCGTGCAGCAAAACCTGGTCGTGCCCAACGTCCCGGAAACCAAACTGGGGGCGCTGACCGAGGAGCCGTTGCTCAAGGAACTGGCGTTCGACCCGTCGCCGATCATGCGCGGCCTGGTCACCTGCGTCGGCATCGATTACTGCCATTTCGCGCTAATCGAGACGAAAGGCTGGGGCCTGAAGGTAGCGCAGGAGTTGGAGCGGCGCACCGAGGGCAAGAAGATCGCGCCGTTGTCGATCCACTGGTCGGGCTGTCCGGCGGGTTGTGGCATGCACCAGGTTTCGACGATCGGCTTGCAAGGTTGCCGTTCGCGCGTCAACGGTGAAGTGGTGGACGCGGCCCACGTTTACATCAACGGCAAATCCGGCCCCCGCGTCCAGGTCGCGAAGGACACCATGTACGACGTGCCTTGTTCTGAACTGGCGGACGCGCTGGAATCGTTGGTAAAGTACCTGCCGCGGGAGTGATTTAGAAAAGGCGAGCGGGGGGGGGGTGTAGGCACCAACCGGTGATTTAAAAGAGGGGCGGATAAAGAGCAACCCCCCCCGCAGAGGTTTGGGTTTAGAACAAAAAAAAAAAAAAAAAGGAAAAAAAT
>JBBRLG010000565.1:0-4832 GCA_038231495.1 Gemmatales bacterium
CAAGCGGCCGCGGGCGATGTCGGCGGCGTGAGCGGCGATCTTGTAGGCGATCACGCCCTGACGCACGTCGTCCTTGTTCGGCAGGCCGAGGTGGTCCTTCGGCGTGACGTAGCACAGCATCGACGCCCCGGCCTCGCCGGCGATCGCCGCGCCGATGGCCGACGTGATGTGGTCGTAACCCGGTGCGATGTCGGTTACCAGCGGGCCGAGGACGTAGAACGGCGCGTCGTGGCACAGCTCGCGTTCCTTCTCGACGTTCATTTTGACCAGGTGCATCGGGATGTGGCCCGGCCCTTCGATCATCACCTGGACGTTGTGTTTCCAGGCTTTCAGCGTTAACTCGCCGAGCGTCTTCAACTCGGCGAACTGGGCCTCGTCGTTGGCGTCGGCCAGGCAGCCGGGCCGCAGGCCGTCGCCGAGGCTGTAGGTCACGTCGTAGGCGCGCAGGATTTCGCTCAGCTCGTCGAAGTGCGTGTACCACGGGTTCTGCTGGTGGCGGGCCAGCATCCACGCGCCCATCAGCGAACCGCCACGGCTCACGATGCCGGTGATGCGCTTCGTCGTCAGTTGCAGGTATTCCAGGAGGACGCCCGCGTGGATCGTCATGTAATCGACGCCCTGTTGCGCCTGGTGTTCCACCATGTCGAGCATTTGCCGCGGCGTGATGTCGGCCACGTCCTTGACATCCTGGATGACCTGGTAGATCGGCACCGTCCCGATCGGCACCGGCGAGGCGTCGATGATGGCCTGGCGGATGGCGTCGATGTTGCCGCCGGTCGAGAGGTCCATGACGGTGTCGGCGCCGAGGTGGACGGCGGTGTGCAGCTTTTCGAGTTCGTCGTCGATCTTGCCGGTGACGGCGGAGTTGCCGATGTTGGCGTTGATCTTGCACAGGCTGGCCACGCCAATCGCCATCGGTTCGAGGTGCTTGCTCAGATGGACCGTATTGGCGGGAATGACCATGCGGCCGCGCGCCACCTCGTCGCGGATCAGGACCGGGTCGAGGTCTTCGCGGTTGGCGACAAATTGCATCTCGTTTGTGATAATACCCTTGCGGGCGGCTTCGAGTTGGGTCATGGTCGTCGGCCTCGGCGTAGGTCAGCGCGAACAGCCGGAAGAGAAGTGGGTAAGCGGGAGCGGTCGCCGCGCTGACGGAGTCGAACGGTTCGCTTCCCCACGCCGGTATGAACCGGATCAGGTCCCAAGGGTGCTTTCTCAGCCCGCGCTGCGGCGCGGACACCCCTAGCGATACTTCTGTGAATTCTACGGCAGCAACCTTGGATCGGCTACTGCGGACAATTGCGCGCGCAGGGGGCCGCCGCTTGCGGCTGAGCGCTCAGCCGCAAGCGGCACTTTCGAGGTACGGAACCAATTTCGCGCGGATGGCGTCAGGAATGTCAATCGATTCCATCACGTGTCCCGGTATGTGATGGCAGAACACCGCCGTGATCTGGCCCCGCGCAAGGGCGTCGTCGTCCTTGAACACTTCAAACGTATAGGTGATGGACGACCGCCCCAGTCGGCGGACGAGGACGCGGATTTCCAACTCGTCCGCGAAGCGGGCGGGCCGCAAATAATCGCAGGACGCCGAAACCCGCGGCAAGCCGAGCGGAACGCCCTCCCAGTCCATGACCACCGAGATGCCGAGCGACCGCAGGAAGGCGTGTTCGGCGGCTTCCAGGTAGGTAAAGAACTTGGCGAAGTGAACGATGCCGGCCATGTCGGTGTCGCCGAATTCGACGATCCGTTTCATGCAAAAAGGGGTTGCCATCGCGTCGCCTCCCTCAGCGGACGTAGCGTTGATAGACCGCCGCCGTTTCCTGGGCCATGCGGTCGGCGTGGAACCGTGCGTGGACGACCGCCTGGCCTTTGCGGCCCATCTCCGCGGCGTGTTGGCGGTTGTCGTGCATCTGCCGAAGGCCGCGAGCCAGGTCGAGCGGGTCGTCCGGGTTGACGAGCAGGCCGCCGCCGGTCGCCTCGATCAGTTCCGGGAACGACCCGTGCCGCGGCTGCACGACGGGGACGCCGTTGGCCAGCGCTTCCAGGATGTAGAGGCCTTTCGGCTCGCGGTAGGTCGTGGGAACCGACAGCACGTCGAGGCTGTGCAGAAAATTAACCTTGCTCGCGTGGTCCGGCGATTCGACGTGTTCAAAGTGGTCGGCGTGCCCTTGCTGTTTCAAGCGGTTATGGAGGTCCGCAAAGTAGCCTTTGTTGTTCTCGCCGAGATAGCCGGAGACCCGCAGCTTGACTACGGGCATGTCGGGCATTGCGCGCAGGTGGTGAAACGCTTCGGTCAGGACGTGCAATCCCTTCTCCGGACAGATGCGGGCGAAATAACCGATGGTGAAGGGTCGATCGCCACGTTCCGGTCGCGGCCCGCCGTAGCCGTGCAGGTTCAATCCCGGATAAACGACGTGTATTTTTTCGCGCGGCACGTCAAAGTATTCCGCCATGAAATCGGCGTAGTACGCGCTCGTGGCGATAAAGCCGTCGATCTCGCGGCAGTGTTCGCGGATTAATTTCAGGGACTGAGTGCGAAACGGCTCCGTCAGCGAGTCGAGATAGGTGTCTTCGCCTTGCAGCGACACCAGCACCGGCACGCCGACTTGCCGTTTCAACTCGTGGACCATGCCGGACAGGATGGCGTTGGTGAGGTTGATGACTTGCGGCTTGACGTCGGTTGCCAGCCACGTCGCGAGCTTGGCGACCTCCTTGCTCTGGTGGCCGTGTTCGCCTTTCAACATCGAGATGGTCAGGTCGCCGAGGTCCCGGGCCTGCGTTTTGACGGCGAAGCGCGACACCCAGCGCAACAGGCTCGGCGCGTCAAAGAAGCGGTCGAAAAACCACGGCGTGTGGCGGAAGAGGCCGAGTTTCTGCTGGAGGAACACGTTGATGCCGCCGAAGAAGACGCGGGGTTGGCTGACGTCTTCCTCGTCGGTGCGGATGGGCGTGTAGGTCGGGACGAGGAGTGCCTCGTGGCCCTGGCGGGCGAGGGCGGTGACGAGGGTGTTGTCGCGCATGCAACTGCCGCAATACATGCCCGCCGCGCCCGCGGTGATGTAGGTGATTCGCATGCCCTGTTCCGTCGCTCTCAATCGTCCAACCGTTCGTGGAACTAATCTAACCGCAAAAACGCCCACGCCATGCCCAGGAAGCTGAGGCCGAACCCCGTCAGGACGCCGCACGAGCGCATCACGATAGCGAGGTTCGGCGGCGTCTTGTACTCGGTGTCGAGCAGTTCGCGGTAGGCGTTCAACGACCAACCCTGCGGCGTGAGCAGGCTCAAATCCTGCGTGCTTTCCGGCATCATCTCGCGCGGCAACACGCAACCGCCGATCAACGCCAGCACAAGGACGGGCACCGCGCCGTAGAGCGCCACCTGCATTTCCGTGCGCGAGATCGCGGCCACCAACAGGGCCAGGCCCATCGCGGCGAGCGACGTGCTGCACACCACCGGGGCCAGCCACGCGACCTGTTCGTACCACGCCCATTCCGGCGGCCCCCAGCGCATGCCGAACAGTAGGCGGCCGGCGGCCAGCAGGAAAATGCCCTGGCCGAGCGACAGCGCGTAGCACGGGATTAGTTTGCCCAGCAAGATTTGGCCGCGCGTCACTGGGGCGGCACGCAGCCGTTTCAGCGTCCCTTGCCGTCGCTCACTGACGAAAACCCAGCCGACGTTTAGCACCAGGAAGAACGCGAACATGACGGTGTACGACGGCACCAGCACCTGGTAGCGCTGCGCCCCGCGTTTCAAGACGCCGGAGCCGTCGCGGTTGGCAAAGTCCTCGGCGGTCGCCCCCTCCGGCTCGCGCAGCGTCGTCCCCTGGATCACGGTCGCGGCGGCCAGAAAGGGACCGGTGCCGTCCGCCCCGCCGCCGAGTGCCGTGGTTGCCGCCACCGTTGCGGGCGGGACTTCCGCACTTTCCTGGGCGCGGGTCAGTTTGGCCCACGTCTTGCCGGTAAGTTTGTACTTGCGGAACTGCTCCGCCAGGGCGGTTTGCACGCCGCCGCCGACCTTGCCCTTGAACTCCATTGACGTCGCGTGGATCATTACCACGGGCGCGGGACTACCGAGGGCCGCACCCGCGGAACGGCGGTATTTCACTTCATCGGCCGTGCTGTTCGCCGCCATTGCCAGCATTTCGCCCAGCGTGATACGCGGCTTGCCGCCGATGAACAGTTGAAATTTGCTCGGCACCGGCAGGTTCACTTCCTCACCGAGAATTTGAATGAAAGCCGGATCGCTCAGGCGCTCGAAGGCCTGACCGATCATCCACGGCAAGATGACACGCAACAGCGTGACCTGCGCCACCTGCTCGATGATCGACGCCGTGCCGGGCTGTTTGCCGTCCTTCAACAGTTCGGCCCCCACCTTGCGCAGGTAGACGCCCTCGCGATGAAACGGGTTGATGCCGTCCACGAGGAACGAGCATTGGTTCATCTGCCGGCTGAAATCCGGTTTGAAAACGAGCACGGCGGCCCGTTTGTGGTCCTTGATTAGTTGCTGCGCTTCTTGCTCCGTGGCAATGACTTCGACCTTGATGCCGGGCGTCTCGGCAAGGTCGGCACGCACCACCTTGGCCCAGCTTGTCTGGCCTTCAAGGAGGCACGGTCCCTCGTCGAGATCGACCAGGGAGACGCGCATGCGGTCGTCGGGCTTTTGGCCGAAACCTTCGCCCAGGAGCAGGCCGAGGACCAGGATGAACAAGAGCGGCATGACCAGGAGCAACAGCGCCGCCAGGCGGTCGCGGACCAGAAGGCGAAATTCTTTTTTCGTGAGCGTCCAGACGATGTTCATTGCGGCGTCCCGAAGCGGCGGTGGTTGGGGCGAG
>JBBRLG010000566.1:0-4822 GCA_038231495.1 Gemmatales bacterium
ACTACACTCCGGTCGCTGACGCTCGCGGCTCGCCAAATCAACCCGGCGCGGTCCTCTTCTCCGGCGCCCGGAACAACAAGCCCATGCCGACCAGGAGCAGCAGCGCGGTCAAGCCTCCGAATGCCGCCAGCGCCGGCCAGGTCTGTTGCGGCACTTTAAGCGCCGTACCCGCCAGCAAGATCGTCGGCGGTTCCAGTTCGGCCTTGTTCAAATCGTAAACTTCTTGGGCCTTTTCCGAAAGATCGACGACGGCGAAGACGACCCCCGGACCCGCCGCGGAGCCGCCGCCTTCCAACCCAGGAGCCTTCTCCGGGACAAGGAGTTGCTGGCTCGCCAGGGTCAGGTACGTTGCCCCGGCCAGGTTGCCGTCGGCCGGCATGACGAACGGCTTGGCGTCGGCGTCTTTGTTGCCGGGCACCTTCAACTTTGTCCCGGCCGCCACAGGGAGTAATTGATCCTGGTTGAGGCCGAGCAACAAGGACGCCTTGCCGACGGCGTCGAGCTTGTCGCGGGCGACGTCGCCCAGCGTCGTTGCCGTGGGCACCGCATAGAACTGGTCGCCCGGCAACTTCAGCACGGTGCCGGCCGGCACGCGGAACGAGCGCGGCTTGAGGTCGGCGTTAAGTGCGACGATGGCTTTTACCTCGTCCTCGTCGACTTCCTTGTGCCGGCCCAATAACCGATTGAGCCAACCGGTGATGCCCAAATCCTGCGCTGCAGCGTATTTCGTGGCCGTGCCGAAATCCTGCTCCTGGTCGATGGTAACCGTGGTGTACTGCCACGTCGCCAACAGCCGCGGAATGGCGTCGTTAAACGACAAAAAGGCGATCAACACGCCGGCGATGGCGCCGCCGGCGATGTAGCCCGTAGACAGGAGCGATCCCGGACTGGTCTCGGATTCCAGTTCGGCGCGTTTCTTCTCTTCCTCGGTACGCCTCTGCCACGGCTTGTCGGCGAAGTAGCGCACCAGGCCGCCGACGAAGATGGGCGTCGATGACGACAGCGGCAGATAGACGCCGACCGCGAAGGCCAGCGACGGCACGCCGCACAACTCCAGGACGACCGAGATGGACACGCCCAGCAGCACCAGGGACCAGGGCAGCTTGCCGCGCAGAATGCCGTCGGTGATGAGTGCCATCAAGGTCGCCTTGGGCGCCTTGAAACGCGGCACCTCCGTGCCGTTGTCGCGCTGCGAGCGCTTGCCGTTGATGCCGGGATCGACGAGGTAACGAATCTGGCCCTTGTCGTCCACCAGATATTTGCCGGGCTTGACGCCTTCTTCGTTGCCCTCGGTGGCACGCCAGACGTGGTAAAGGGTGTCGTCGTTGGGTGCCCTGGCGGTGTCGGGGAGTGTACTCACGTCGAGGGGCGTCTTGGGGTGGGGCAGGTTCTTGACGGTGTAGATCGTGTACGCTTCGTTGAGCTGGATCAAGATGATGCCAATGACCAGGGCTGAAGTCAGGGCACCGACGAGGATGGCCCACTGCTGCCATTTCGGCGTCGCGCCCACGAGGTAGCCAGTCTTGAGGTCCTGTGACGTGGTGCCGCCGTTGGACGCGGCGATGCACACGACGGCCGCCACGGACAACGCCGTGAGTCGGTCTTCCAGTTTCGTCCAACCCAGCAGCACGAAGATGAGGCACGTCAACAGGAGCGTGGCGACCGTCATGCCGGAGATCGGATTGGAGGACGAGCCGATTTCGCCGGTCAACCGCGAGGACACGGTGACGAAGAGGAAGCCGAACAGCACGATAAGGCTCGCGCCGACGAGGTGCATTTGCAGATCGGGCACCCACGGGACGGCGGCGTGGAGAGGCGTCGTGGCGTAGATGCAGCCGACGAGCAAGACCGCGCCGATGCCGACCCAGCGCAGGTGGATGTCGCGGTCGGTACGCTTGCCCGAGTTGCCGGCACCGCCGGCGCTGCTGAGGTCCTGGAAGCCGGATTTAATGGAGCCGAGGATCAGGGGCAACGCCTGGAACAGGCTAATGATGCCGCCGGCCGCGACCGCACCGGCACCGATGTAGAGGATGTATTCGTGCCAGATGTCTTCCTCGCCCATGTCCTTGATGAGCGTGGTGGCGGGGTAGAGGGGCTCGCCGAGGTTGTCGCCGAACAGTCGGATGGCGGGGATCAGGACGAAGGACGACAGCACTCCTCCGGCGACCATGATGCTCGCGATGCGCGGGCCGATGATGTAGCCGACGCCGAGCAGGGCGGGGTTGACCTCGATCGCCGGCACGGCCCCCTTGAACCAGCTGAGGGTCTTGTCGGGAACTTCCTTGAACAGCTTCATCCCCGCGCGGAGGAACTCGTAGACGAAAGCGATGCCGAAGCCGATGAACACGGTCTTGGCGGTCGAGCCGCCCTCCTCGCCGGCAATGAGCACGTCGGCGCAGGCGGTGCCTTCGGGGTATTTGAGTTTGCCGTGCTGTTTGACGATGAACGCGCGCCGCAACGGGATCATCATGAGGATGCCCAGCAAACCGCCGAGGACGGAGACGACCATGACGCGGCCGATGCTCATCTCGAAGCCGAGGAGCATGAGGGCCGGCATGGTGACGCCGACGCCGAACGCGATAGACTCGCCAGCGGAGCCGGTAGTTTGGACGATGTTGTTTTCGAGGATGGTGGCGGGGCGAATGCGGAAGACCTTGGCGAAGACGCGGAAGAGGGTGATGGACAGCACGGCCACCGGGATCGACGCGGAGACGGTGAGGCCGACCTTGAGCACGAGGTAAAGCGACGACGCGCCGAAGACGATACCGAGGAGGGCGCCGACGATGACGGCCTGCCAGGTGAACTCCGGAATGTTGGCCGCGTCGGGAATGTACGGCTTGTGTTCCGGCGGCAATCGCGCCCCACTGTCGGCGGGAAGCTCGTCCTCGGTGATGCCGGATACGACGGACGGTTTGTCGGTGATGCCAGTCGGCTCGGCCATCGCAACGGCTCCGGCGGTTTTAGGGATCGGAAACAGTGCCACGCACGCCGATGGCTAGATTGGCGTGTCGGCGGCCGGATTGCAAGCCCTGGCGCGGGGTTTGTTGGAAAATGTGCGGATTGCCGCTTGCGGCTTTGCAAAGCCGCAAGCGGCAATCCCGGTCACCGAAACAGCACTCGACGGACGCCGAGCAGCCCCCGCACCACCGACCCCGGCAGTGCCGCCAGCAACCGATACGACAAGGGACTGGCCTTCGCCCGGCGCAGGTCTTGCCGCGCCTCGTCCATGCGGCCGCGGACCATTAACCAGCGTGCCCGCTTGCAGTATTGCCGGGCCACGGCGGCGGCGTAGCGATCGCCGTGTTGTGCCAGGAAGGCGGGGTCGCTGCCCCAGACGCGCTCCATAAGAGTCAGCCGGGCGGCGACCAGCGTCGGCGTTTTGGCGTCCGTCAGCCGCTCGCCGTCGTGGCCCCAGTTCCAGGCCGTGTCGCAGTCGAGGTACGCCGCCAGCCCCTGGCCCGCCAGGCGGCCGATGCACTCCTTGTCCTCCGAGACGGGCAAATCCTCCGCGAACCGCAGCGCGTCGCCGGCCCGCTCCCGGCGGACGACGAGCGTGATCGTCGAGACGTAATCGGCCTCCATCTCCGGCAGGTACAGGTCGCCGACGTGAACGCGAAAGTCGGCACCTCCCGGCGGCAGCGGCCCCAGTGAGGAGAATGGTACGCCGGGGCCGAGAATTTCGTCCCAGCCGCGCGCGTCGTTATGCCAGCGGTTCAAATAGCCCGGCGTCTCGGTGCCGTTGGGTTCGCGCAGGCACAGGTTGCTGCACGAGAACACCACTTCCGGCCGGCTTTGCAGCACGGTGCGGTGCAAGTGCAGCCCGTCCGGCATCCACTCGTCGTCGGAATCCATGAAGGCGATAAGCGGATGCTGTGCCAGGCGAAGGCCGTGATTGCGTGCCGCCCCGGCCCCGCCGTGTGGCACGCGGACGTACCGGAGTTGGGGATGCGGCGCGGCAAAAAGCGATTCCGTGTCGTCCGTGGAGGCGTCGTCGATGACGAGGATTTCGTCGCCAGGCAGCGTTGCAGCCCGGACGGAGGCCAGGGCGCGCGGCAACAGGTCGATGCGGTTGAAGGTCGGGATAATAACGCTAACGGGCAGCAAATTCATGACGCGAAATCCGGGCGGGACCATTCCGAAGCCGAAACCGCGTCAAGCTTACCTTTGAAACGGAACGGCGGTCAAGTTTTCGGTACAACTCACCTTGACAGATGTACAGAGCCAAGGCAAAATGCCGACCTTCGTTACGGGAGTGTATCCCGTTTTCGCAAATCATGATTCATTGACGTAAAGGAGTCCACCAAGATGGCAGTCAAAGCGATCCCCGACGGCTACCACACCGTCACGCCTTACCTGATCGTCACCGACCCGGCCGGTGCGATCGATTTCTACAAGAAGGCGTTCGGTGCCATGGAACTGTTTCGCATGCCCGGACCCGACGGCAAAGTCATGCACGCCGAGATAAGGATTGGGAATTCGCCGATCATGTTAGGCGCGGAGTGCGAGGCGATGGGTGCCTTCGGCCCCAAGGGGCCGAACCGCTCGCCGGTGGGCATTTGCCTGTACGTCGAGGACGTGGACGCGATGGCCGTCCAGGCCGTCGCCGCCGGCGCGAAGTTACTGCATCCCGTAAAAGACCAGTTTTACGGCGACCGCTCCGGCACCTTCACCGACCCGTACGGCCACCTCTGGACCGTTTCGACCCACAAGGAGGACGTGCCGCCGGAGGAAATGCACAAGCGCATGGAAGCGGCGATGAAGAAGCCGGCGTAGCCTGTTTAACGTCTTGGCGCGCCGGGAGCGCCGCTTGCGGCTGAGCGCC
>JBBRLG010000567.1:0-4819 GCA_038231495.1 Gemmatales bacterium
CCACGCCTTTGTCCGCCCACGGCGACACCAGCAAGGCCGGCACGCGCACGCCAAGGCGGTCGAAGCTGTACTCTTGCGTGTGGGCGTCCGGAACCACGGCGTCGGGCGGTGAAACGTGGTCGTAAAAGCCGCCGTGCTCGTGGGAAAGAAAAGGGGACGCGGACAGTTTTGTCCTCCTTTTCTTTCCCCTACTCGGTCAAGAAAAATTGTCCGCGTCCCCTTTTCTTTCCCTGTCTACGTCGATGCCCTGGTGGAGCGCGACCGCGACGCCACCAACAGTGGTACACTGTCGGAGCGGCTGTACGCGCTCCAAGATGCGAATTGGAATGTCACCGCGTTAATGGACACCAGTGGCAGCATCGTTGAGCGCTACGTTTATGATCCCTACGGTTCGGTGACGGTACTGAATACGAGTTGGACGGTAATCACATCCAGCGCGTACGCCTCGGTCTACTTGCACCAAGGCGGGCGCTTTGACCCGGCCGCCGGGTTGTACAACTTCGACTACCGCGTCCTATCGCCGGCGCTAACGCGGTGGATGCAATCGGATCCCAAACAGTTTGCCGCGCACGATCAGAACTTGTACCGCTACGAGGCGAATAGCGCGACGGCGCGGCTAGACCCCAGCGGCTTGGACTGGCGATGGTCTGGTTGCGCCGGCGGCGCTATTGTGGGAGGGATAGGCGGGGCGATTGGCGGCGCTCTCGTTGGGGGCCTCCCCTCTTGGGGTATTGGGGCACTACCAGGTGCGGTGATCGGTGGTGGCGTAGGGCTTGTTGTCGGGTGTGTCGTGGGGGGATTTTGGGGAGAGGACGTGGCTGCCTGGTGGTTGAACAAACAGGGGAATCAGGTCACGGACTCGGAAGCCTTTTGGGGGGGCGCAGTGATCGGCGGCGTGGCGGGAACCATCGCGGGGACCGGTGCCGTTGCGGGCCTTGGGTTGTTCTACGGGGGACCGCCACCGTGGTTGGGTGGTCCGAAGCCACCGACACCGCCCCCCCCCCTTTAATCCTGTCGATTGGCTTGAAAAAGAAATTTCGCGCCCAGGCCGCAATCCGCCATTTTGAAGGCGCGATGGACGCTGCGGACAAGTGGCTCCTAACGGAAATTATGCGCCAGGGTTGACTGAACTGGGTCCGTACGGCTTGCGTTGATTGAAGCGCCAGCGAAGTTACCGCCGGTTCGCTACACCGGCATATGCGAACCGGGGGCGGTTGGGACCGCCCGCGCCGCACGGCCCTTTACGTCCTTACCAGTGCCCGCTAGTGGTCAGGGCCAGCACAAGTCCGCTGGGGACGCAGACTGTCCTCGGCAGGTTTATCCCACCCCTTGGCTTTGGCCGCCCGTCTGCTCAGTGGGACGCTTGCGGTAACGTACAGACCGAAGGACTTCCCATGCCTCGTCCCTTGCTTGACCTCTGGCGGTTATGGGTTCCGCTAACTCTGGTCTTGCTTGCCCCCCTCCTCGCGTTGGTGCTCGCGATCGTCGTGATCCCCGTGGCACTCGGGGTCTTCAAGCCCGTGGCACTCGGGGTCTTCGCGCCCGTGGCACTCGGGGTCTTCGCGCTGAGCGTGGTCGGCTGCTGGCGTACTCCCCCCTTGTGTATCCGGCTCGTTGCCCGCGCTTGGTCGTTTGCCTCTACCTCTGGGGCAAGCGTCCGGCTGCACTATGCTAGGGAACTGCGCCCGGAGGTGGAGCAACGGCGTGTGCTGGAAACTTGCGAGCAGGACCTGGTTGAAGTCGCCTCCCTGTTCGGTTTCTCCTTACGCGGCCGGCTGGTGGTCTACCTGTTTGCGAGCCGCGAGGACGTATCCCATATCTGTGGCAGAAACTGCCATGGCGCCGCTCTAATGGAAACCGGGGCAGTCCTCATCTCGCTCCCTGAGAAGTGGCCCGAACTATTTCGGCACGAGGTCGCCCATCTCCTTTCGCGACGCTTGGGCCGCCTTGAGCCGGCGCTGAAGAGCGAAGGGCTGGCGGTGTGGGCTGCGGCACTCGGGGAGCAGAGTTACCTCGACCAGTGGGCTGTCCTGGTTCATTTGTTTGAGAAAGCGTCTCTGCTTGCGATGGTGGACGACTTGTACTTCCGCGACCTGGCGCGCGAGACCCCCTGCTACCAGATCGCCGGGAGCTTCACGGGCTACCTGATCCGCCGCTACGGATGGCAGGCTTACGTTCAGTTCTACCGGCGGGCCGGCCGGAAAAACTTTCACAAGGCCTTCGAGCGGGCGTTCGGCGTTACTTTCGCCGAAGCGGAGGGATGCTGGCGGCTAGGACTACCGACCCTAGAGTCGTTCAGTCCGGAATTCTTCAGCAAGATCGGCATCGACCGGGAGACCATAGTTCGCTGCCTGACAAAAAAAGGGCAAAAAAAGAGTGCCATGCTCCAATGAGATGGGCGTAACCAGCCTTCCGCTACCCTGCCAGGAAAGAAAAGAAAGAAAAGGGGACGAGAAAGAAAAGGGGACGCGGACAGTTTTGTCCTCCTTTTCTTTTCCCTACTCGGTCAAGAAAAATTGTCCGCGTCCCCTTTTCTTTCCTGGAAGCTGTGCCGCGTGCGAAAGGCACAAAGCACCTACCATAATGGTCGTTCGGTGTTCGTGACCGTGGCGGGGGAAACGGTCGAGGCCACGTTCCGGCACCCCTTCTGGGTGGTGCGCGGCGAAGAGTTGGCCGAGCGGCCGCGGCGGGATGAC
This sequence comes from Gemmatales bacterium, assembly GCA_038231495.1. Taxonomy (GTDB): domain Bacteria; phylum Planctomycetota; class Planctomycetia; order Gemmatales; family Gemmataceae; genus JBBRLG01. The sequence goes on from JBBRLG010000567.1 coordinate 2,697, forward strand.
ATGGCGCCGGTGACGGCGGGGGCGACGACGCCGGGGCGGTGGGTGGACGCCGGCGACCTGCGGGTCGGCGACGAGATGCTGCTGCGCGACGGCCGGATCGAGCGCGTGGAAGCGTTGGGGTTTGGCTTCCTCGAAACGGCCGTGTATAATTTCGACATCGAAGGCCTGCACTGCTATGCTGTCGGACGGAGCGAAGTCCTCGTCCACAACGGCAACGCCGGCCCGGTTGGCGGCGGCGGTGATGCTGGCGGCGGTGATGCTGGCGACGGTCGTGGTGGTGTTATCCCGTTGCAAGTCTTACGCAATGAACAAGCCATCCAGCGTCTAATTGGAGAAGTGCAAAATGCAGAACCGGGTTCCTGGGATGCGGACGATGCGATGCAACGCTTAATGGATGCCATTAAAGAGCGACAGGACTTCTGGGACAATTGGCCTCCGCCGTAACATATGGCAACGTATCGCATCAGGGCTGCATCATGCTTCGGTGATTTATTAATCTGAATCGGGGGATGGCCTGTCTACTTTAAGCTGCGTTGCATAAACGCTGAAACAGAAAACGGCCCTGAGTAGCAGGCAACGTGCCGGGATAGACTTGGATGAGATGCAAACTAAAATGGCAACAGGTCTGCCAAAGCGATGAGGACATACCATATGGCTTTTGGGAATAATACTGACCAGTACTTGATTCAAAGGATAGAAAGTATCCTGCATATACTCAGAAGTGACAATGATCCCACACTGGAAAAAACTAGGGGCGGGCTTGAGGCATTACATAAGCAGTTGCGGGCACCGAAATCCAAACTGGAGCCGGCTGTAGAGGCGGAGTTCTATTCGCTGTTGGTTAGCCATTCCAAAGTGAAAAAAGCCTATTTATTAGGCCTAACCGATGAAATGCGCAAGAGTTGCACCTTGGCCATTTCCAATTTTACAGCATTAGCAGAAACTAGGCAGCTTACTGATGATGAGCTGAATCGCCTCACTAAAACAAAGGAGAATTTGCGTCGATTAAAAGAGACCGATGACCGAACCATATCAATGGAATAGAGAAGGAAAGAAAAGGGGACGCGGACAGTTTTGTCCTCCTTTTCTTTCCCCTACTCGGTCAAGAAAAATTGTCCGCGTCCCCTTTTCTTTCCCTTTATACCTCAAGTAAATGCAGTATCTATATAGAAAGCGGTATCTGTTTAACGGCCTCGGATCATGCAGTACAAGGACTTACGGCGACAATAGTATACAAATTGCGACTGCTGGACATAGTGACAACGGCATGTTAACTCGAAATCCAACTAAAGAAATGAGGTTCGATACTTTCTAAATTATTGGCGGGCCCGTTTTATATGCGTTGATTGTGCCTTGTTTCACAATTTGAGAGCTTTCAAGAGGTCTTAGCCGTGTTAAATTATAGGCAGCGATGCATTAATACGCTACTAGTTTTCTGTTGCCTGGGGTGTGGCACTTTTGGCTGTTCCAAGAACCAAAGTCTGCCAACTTGGAAGGCCGAAGCGAATCGAATCGATGATAGAGATAAGCGCAGGGCGTTTAGCGACAGTAGGGTAATGGAAGCATGGACTGGTGGCGAACTGCATAGCACTCGATTTCCGGTAAATGTTGGAATCCGCCTGCTTGGTGCATGGGATGATGCGATTGACAGCGGAAAGATTGCAAAAGTAGAAATTATACTAGATCGAAAGAGTGATCATGATACGGTCAAGCGAGTTTCACGGGATGTTATGGTCAAGAGTCAATTAGTCAATAAGCATGAATGGGTACTTGTGATTTCTGAGGTTTTCGCAGCTCAGCAAATTAAAGAAGGCGATTACCTTTTGAGTGTAATCCTTGCGATTGGCGACATGGATTCGATGACTGTTTCGGAGATTGCATTCCAAATGAAGGAGTCAAATTAGGGACAAAGAAAAGGACAAAGAAAAGGGGTCAACAAAGAAAAGAACAAAGAAAAGGAACAAAGAAAAGGGGTCAGGTTAGGTTTCCAGGCAAAGAAAAGGGGTCAGGTTAGGTTTCCAGTCGAACGAAGGAAAATCTAAGTGGGCAGAAAAGGGGCAGAAAAGGGGTCAGGTTAGATTTTTCTTGGGGCAGGCAAGGAAGAGGGGGCGGGCACAGGCAAG
>JBBRLG010000568.1:0-4819 GCA_038231495.1 Gemmatales bacterium
ACTCCTTCATTGCGGGCGGTCCCCGCGTGCGGATGGTGGGTCGGTCGGTTACTGGTATTGTAAATCAAGGTGCGGTCCCGCACCATGATATTTCCCAAAACGCGCGGGAACTGCACCCCGGCTCCGGCCACGAGTCCGACCATGAACGAAACCGCGGCCAACCCGCAACCACAACCGCCGCCCGACGCCGAACCGGCAATCCGCCGCCGCATGCTCAAACAGCGCGTCGGCGTCGCGCTCGTGCTGGGACTGATCGTGGCGGGTTGCGTGGTGGTGTATGTGGTGCCGCCGGATGAGAACAACACCCTCTTCCCGCGCTGCACCCTGTACCGGCTAACCGGCCTGCACTGCCCCGGCTGTGGCGGCACGCGCTGCGTCTACTCCCTGATGCACGGCGACGTGTTGCAAGCGGCGGCGGACAACCTGTATTTCTTGGTGGCGTTGCCGTTCTTGTTGTGGTGGGGCTGCCGCGGCGTGTGGGCGACCGTTGTGGGCAAGCGGTTCGCACCGCCGGCTTACCGGCCGTGGTTATACACGTTCATCTGGGTCAGCTTGATCGCCTTTGCGGTCCTGCGCAACGTACCCGTCGAGCCGTTTAGCTGGCTGGCCCCGCACAAGTTGGAAGGGGAGGAAAAGGCTGGCTCGGTCACTTACCCCGACACGGTTGGACGCGGATGGCAATGATGAGGATGTCGCCGTCCTTCGTCTTGTACTCCGTGATGATCGGCAGGAATTTGCCGCAGATGGTCATGTAGGTGATTTCGCCCAGGGTCGGTGGCCCGACGCGCAGCACGTTCATGTTCTTGGCGTCGGCGGCCTGCTCGATGGTGATCGTCACCACCTGGCCATCGACCAACTCGAACTTTTCCTTGGAATTGATGGCGATGTCCTTGCGCGTCTCCTTGGGCGAGTGGAAACCCGTGAGCTTCGGGTTCAGTTTTTGGACTTCCTCCGCGATCTTGACCAGCTTCTTGTCGATCACGGCATTCTGGTCGGTGGCGAGGATGGCGACCACCGACACGGTCACCTTGCCGTCCTCGGCCCGGATGGCGGCGGCGGAGCAAAGTACGGCAAACAGGGCAATCGGCGCGAAACGCCCGCGGCCCAACACGAACGAAGACATGACTACCTCCCGGCTCGCCAAGAAGTTTGAAACCCTTAATCTTCTTTCCCGCCCCAAGCCCCCGTGGGCAGGATCATCGGCACGTTGCCCCCCTGGTGCATTTCGGGCACCTGGCCGTCGTTGTTCGGCTTGCGGTCCAGCACCTTTACCTCGTCGAACTCCGCCAAATCAAGTTCGCCCTCAACCGGCGGCCCACCCACGACGAGGTTGCTCAGGTTCCGCGGGTCCATGCTGACGATCACAATCTCGTCGGCAGTCGCCACCGCGTACGGTTCCTCGTCGTCCGTCCCCAGCTCCGGCGGCGGCAGGAGGGGCGTCGGCCAGAACACGCGCGTCAGCAGCAACAGAATCGCGGCGGCGGCGACCAGGCTTAGCACGATCCGCAACGTCGGCGCACGGCCCGGCAACGGCTTCGGAGCCGCGAGCCGGCTCTCGATTGCTTGCAACGTCCGGTCCCAGGCGGCGGGCGTCGGTTCGGGGGCGGCGTGGTCGCGGCACAACCCGGTCAGCCGGTGTAGCGCCTGATTGTCGTCGGCGGCTGCGGGGTGGGCGCGCAGCCAGGCCTCGGCGGCTTCGGCCGCCGCCGCGGGCAGCTCGCCGTCGGCGTGGGCGAGCAGCTCTTCGGGCGTCGGCGGTTTCTCCGGATTGGTGCGGTCCAGGGTCATCAGGCTTTCCGTTCGCTCAAATACTCGCGCAATTTTTGTCGGGCGTAAAACAGCCGGCTCATCACCGTGCCGATTGAGATACCCAGCGCGTCCGCTACTTCACGGTAGCTTAGCTCGGCCTCGGCGTGCAAGACGAACGTTTGGCGGTGGGCGGCGGACAGCCGGGCCAGCGCCGCTTCAAGGTGCATGCGCAGGTCGCGCCGTTCGAGGCCGCGCGTCGTCTCGTCGGCGGTCGTCAGGCTCTGGTCGGGGTCGTCGTGGTTTTGGGCCGCGTCCAGCCGCAGCACGTCCCGGCGGCCGCGCTGCCGGCCCAGGTCCAGCGACGCGTTGCTCACCACCCGCAACAGCCACGTCTTGAAGGAACTCCGCCCCTGAAACGACTGGAGGTGGGTCAGCGCCTTGACGAAACCGTCCTGTACGGCGTCGAGGGCGTCGGCCTCGTTGCCCAGGAGCCGATACGCCACGCGGTACGCCGGCTGCCGGTAGCGCCGGAACAGTTCTTCCAACGCTCCCCGGTCGCCCGCGGCGAAACAACGCAGCAGTTGCTCGTCGCTGGCCGACGGCGGGCAAGGTAGCGTAACGGTTGCCATGGCGCGGTTTGGACTCCCGGTTCTGGACGGTGCCGCGGGCATTCCTATTCACGGCATCTTACGCGGACCGCCCCGCCGCTGGCGGCTGAGCGCTCAGCCGCCAGCGGCCAGACAGGGGGACAGCATTTTCGGAATAGCCGTTAAAGTTTGCCACCGGTGCTGCCGATACCATTCTACAACGAGACATCCAAGTCGCCTAACAGGTCGCGGGGAGACTCCCGGTCGCGCAACGACGGCGTTGCCCGCGGGCGGGTACGTCCGCCGCCCGTCCGGGCGGACACGGACCGGGACTTCAGGCAGGAAGGGAGCGAGGCATGTTGAAGGTGCGTACCCTGGTGCTGATCGCCGCGGCCGTGGTCGCGCCCCTGGGGCTGACCGGCTGTTTCCCGTTGTCGATGGGCATTTTCACGCCCATCCCCGTGCCCCCCTGGGTGACGGAAAACTTCGAGGACAAGTATTGTAACACCAACGACAACCGCACGCCGTTATTGCTGCCGATCCGCGAAGGCTTCCCGCCGCCGGTGTGCGAGGACCCGCCGGACGAGGCCCAAGTCTATCGCTTCATGCCGCAGATCAAGCGTGGCGTCCCGTACTTCTACGAAGAGTTCCGCGACGACTTGCAGGTCGTGACCGAGCGCCTGGTGGACAAGATCGACCCGCCGCGCTTCTTCCCGCTGGTCGGACCGGCCCAGTTGCACCACTGCCACTGGAAATGCACCATCTACTACACCGAGACCATCGAGAGCGGCTACCCCTTCCCGTTCCGCTGCCGTAAGCCGCGCATCCAGGTCGTCTACATCGACAAGGACCACTTGCACCCGCTGCCTTGCGGTGCCCAGGACACGCGGCGTGAGTTCAGCCGCGATCTGTCGGGGAATTAAGGATCCGCGCCACAATAATCTTGGCAGAGCCGCGACCGTAAGGGAGCGGTGGGAAGAACCGCTCCCTTACAGTCGCGGCTCTGAACAACGGTGAAATAACGACAGCGCCCGAAACGACCGAAACACTACTCTTCCCACGGTGTAAGGGAGATTCCCATGCGCAGGGCACTCAGACGTGCCGCCCAGGTGTTCGTGGCAGCCGGCGTCCTCGGCCTCGTTAGCCCCGCCTTGGCTCAATCCTCCCGTCCGGTCGGCAAGAGTGTGCCGGCCGTGGCGTCGTCCCGAACCGTCGAGTCGGCCAAGGCCCACCTGCCCGGCGGCGCAGTGGGTCAGGACGAGGTCCAGGTCGAGCTGGCCTGGCTCGCGAACAAGGCCACGTTCCACCACGCCCTGGGCGCCCACGTCGTCGGCGGGTCGATGGAAGTGCGCGGCTATGTGCCCAACATGGCGATCGAGGAACTGGCAATCCGTTTAGCCCAGGAACACACGAAACTGGCGGTCGTGGACCGCTTGCAGGTCAATCCGAACGTCCTCATCCCCATCGGCGGCGGCGAGGTGGACGAGATGACGCAAAAGGCGTCCGAACTGCTGGCCGAGGATTTGGGCGACCAGGCGACCGGCCTGGAAGTGACGGCGAAGGACAACGGCATCGTGACAATCAAGGGCGCCGTCCTGTCGATAGAAGACAAGCTCACGGTCAGTCGCAAAATGCGCCAGGTGTCCGGCTGTTGCGTGGTGGTTAACCTGGTCAACGTCACCTCGGTCTACCGAGCCGGCCACACCGTGGCCGATGGGACACTGCCGACGACGAGCAAAAAGAGCGCCCCCCAGCCGTACAGCACCGGTGCCGTCGCCACGACCCCATCGACGCCGTTGGTAATCGCGAAGCCAACGGGCGGCGAAAGCGTCAAGGTGCCGGTGCAGCCGGAGAAAAAGCCGGCACCGCCCGCGGGTTGGTCCGAAAAGCCGGCCAATGCGGACGCCCCCAAGGAAGTAGCGATGCCCAAGACGGTCGTTAGCGAAAAGCCGCCGTCGCCGCACTTGCCCTGGGCGGCGGAGTCCGCGAAGACGAACAAACCGGACGGCAGCAAGTGGCCGGAGGCGTTCGAGGAGAAGACCGCGAAGGCCGCTTACGCGACGAGTGGCACGGTGGTCTTCGACGACGAACTGGCACCGACGGCCCCGCCGCTCAAGCCGACGCCGGGTACTGATACGCTCGCGCCGCTGCCGACCGCCGCCGCGTCCAAGTTGAAAAAGCAGATCGAAACGGTCTGTGGCAAGCAAGCGCGGGACGTGCAGGTCGAGGTCAAGGCGGACAAGATGCTGCACGTCACGGTCAAGGTTGCCGACCCCAAGACGCAAGTGGCGTTGACCGACAAGATTCTGCAACTGCCCGAAATGGCGACGCCGAACGTCCGCCTGGAGATGCAGGTGTCGGACAAGAAATGAAAGATCGGGTGTCGGGTGTCGGGTGTCGGGTGTCGGGTGTCGGGTGTCGGGGGTCGGGTGTCGGGGGTCGGGTGTCGGAAAAACAATTAGCTGTTAGCTCTCAGCCATTAG
>JBBRLG010000569.1:0-4813 GCA_038231495.1 Gemmatales bacterium
CCCCCTTCGTAAGGGGGGGAGTGAACGGTTACAAAATTGAGGAGAGAAACGTGCAATTTGAAAGCCACATGTTGGATAACGGCCTGCAAGTCATCGGCGAGACGAACCCCGCCGCGCGGTCGGTCGCGATCGGTTTCTTCGTACGCACCGGGGCGCGGGACGAGACGCCGGAAGTGGCCGGCGTCAGCCACTTCCTCGAACACATGATGTTCAAGGGTACGCCGCGCCGCACCGCCCTCGATGTGAACCGCGATTTCGACATGATCGGCGCGAATTACAACGCCTTCACGAGCGAAGAGAACACGGTTTACTATTGTGCCGTCCTGCCCGAATACTTGCCGCAAGCCGTGGACATTTTGGCCGACATCCTTCGTCCTAGCCTGCGCGGCGAAGACTTCGACATGGAGAAAAACGTCATCCTCGAAGAGATCGGCATGTACGAGGACCAGCCGGCGTCGCTGATTTACGACCACGCGAAGCGCGTCCACTTCGCCGACCACCCGCTGGGCAACAGCATCCTCGGCACCACGAAAACCGTCGGCGGCCTGACGCGCGACCAGATGCAAACGTATTTCGACAGCCGTTACGTCGCCCCGAACATCACCATCGCGACGGCGGGCAACTTCGACTTCGATGCACTCGTCGACCTGATCGAAGACCAGTGCGGCGACTGGGACGGTCCCCAGGCCCGGCGCCTCGGCATTCGCCAGACGAACGGCTCCGGCGCGACCGAGGTGTTGCACAAGGACAAGGTGACGCAGGAGCACGTCGTCCTGGTTTCCCCCGGCCCGCCAGCGGCATCGCCGTTGCGCTACGCGGCGTCGGTCCTCGCGCTGGCCGTCGGCGACGGTTCGGGTAGCCGCTTGTACTGGCAACTCGTCGATCCGGGGCTGGCGGACTCCGCCGACTGTAGCTTCCACGAGTACGACGGCACCGGTTCGTTCTACACCGCGTACAGCTGCGAGCCGAAGCAGACGCAGAAAAACCTGACCATCGTGCAGCGCCTCTTAAACGCCGTGCAGCAAAAGGGCATCACCGAAGAGGAGCTAACGCAGGCAAAGAACAAGATCGCGGCGCGGATCGTCCGGGCCGGCGAGCGGTCGATGGGCCGGATGCACGACATCGGCATGACGTGGACCTACCTGCACAAGTACCGCACGATCGACGACGACCTGAAGGCGTTCGACAAGGTGACGGTCAAGACGATTCGGCAGTTGCTCGACCGGTTTCCGCTGGACCACCAGTCCACCGTGGCGCTCGGGCCGTTGGCGAAACTGAAGCAACCGGCGGTCAAGGTCAAGAAGTAAGGCGGGGCACGGAGAAGGCAGGTAGCGTCAGCATGATCGACCCGGTGCGCCAGGAAGTTATCGCCCTGGCCCACACCGTCGTGGTGAAAGTCGGCACCAACGTCTTGACCCGCGCGGACGGCATCCTGGAGCCGACCCGCGTGCAAGGCCTGGCCGACCAGCTGCAACGGCTGCGCGCCACGGGACGCAAGGTCGCGCTGGTTAGCTCCGGCGCGATCGGGGCGGGCGTCGGCCGGCTCGCGCTGGGTAAACGGCCCACCGACTTGCCGCACTTGCAGGCGTGTGCCGCGGTCGGCCAGACCTTCCTCATGCGGGCTTACGAAGACTGTTTGGCCAAGCACCAGATTCCGACGGCGCAAATCCTCTTGACGGCGGGCGACTTCGACAACCGCGCCCGCTACCTCAACGCACGCAACACCATCGTCACCCTGTTCGAGCTGGGCTGCTTGCCGGTCATCAACGAGAACGACACGGTGAGCGTCGCGGAAATCCGCTTCGGCGACAACGACCACCTGGCCGCGCTGGTCACGAACCTGCTGCAAGCGCCGCTGCTCGTGCTGCTGTCGGTCGTGGACGGCCTGTATTCCGGCGACCCGAACACGGACCCGGACGCGAAAATGCTGGCGACCGTGCCGCTCATTGACGGCGACGTGATGGCGAAGGCCGGCAACAGCCGCAGCGCCCTGGGTTCGGGCGGCATGCGCAGTAAGCTGCGGGCCGCCCGCCTGGCGACGGTGGCGGGCGAGTCGGTCATCATGGCCAACGGCAGCCGGCCCGACGTGCTGGACGCGATCTTCCGGGCCGAACCGGTCGGCACCCTATTTTTGCCGCACAATAGCACGTTGCCGGCGTGGAAGCGCTGGCTCGGCTACACGGCCCAGCCGCGCGGCCGTTTGGTCGTTGACGCCGGCGCGCGGAAAGCCGTGCAACAGCAAGGGCGGAGCTTGTTGCCCATCGGCGTCGTGCAAGTCGTGGGGACGTTTGGCAAGGGCGACGTGGTGTCGCTGTGCGACCCGGACGGCGTCGAGTTCGCGCGCGGGCTGACGAATTATGCCTCGACCGCGGCGGACCGGCTGCGCGGCTTGCGGTCGGAACAGATTCGGGAAGTCGTCGGTACGTTCCCGTATGAGGAGGTGGTTCACCGCGACAATTTGGTGGTGATCGTGTGACCGGTGGACGCTTGACCGGTCCCTAAGAAATGTCGCTCGTCTGCGTACACGTCTTTTTCCCCTCGCTTCTCCGTGCAAAGTGCAACCGCCGGGGCTGTTCCAGGCGCTCGTAATCCCGGCAGCGCAGGCGAATCGCCTCGACGTGCGTGTTCATCTCCATCACCAGCGCCGCCTCGGGCGCGATCGTCTCTTCGAGCAGCGTGGCCAGGCCGTACAGCGCCCCGAACGGCGGCACCACGCCCCACTCGCAATCGCGAAACACCTCGGCCATTTCGCGGTCGTCGGCCATGCGCACCGCGCCGTTGAGCGCGGCACCCAGCCGTTGCATGTCCACCTGGTACGTGGCCGGCAGCACCGCGACGTAATAGTTTGCCGGGCCGCGGAGCAGCACGCATTTGGCCACCTGGTCGCCGGAGACGTGCAAATACTTGGCTAGCTGGTGGGCCGTGAACGCCGGCGCGTGCGGCAGGTATTCATAGCTGACGCGCTGTTCGTTCAAGTATTCGGCAATGCGCATGGGAGTACTCGTCCGGTTGCGTGGAGTTCCGAGAAGGTGCGCCGACCGCTACGGAGGCGAGCCGCGAACCGCTCCCGCCCTCCGCTACCCCAGTATAATCAGCCCGTCGCTTGCACCCGCCGCACCGTTTGCCTATTTTCCCCAGACGGCAGCGTGTGCGGACCGCATGGTAGCGACCGTAACGACTTTGCGGCACCCTTCGGAGAAGCGCGGCACCATGACGTTCCCACACGACGAAATTGAAATCTTGCGCCCGGACCTGCCGCGCGGCCGGTTCCGCTCGGTCCTGTTCGACTTCGACGGCACCCTGTCGTTGATCCGCGAAGGTTGGCCGCAGGTCATGATCCCGATGATGGTGCGCGTCCTGCGCGAAACCGCGACCGCGGAAACCGACGAGCAGTTGACCGCCGCCGTCGAGGAGTTTGTCATGCGCCTCAACGGGCGGCAGACGATTTACCAGATGATGCAGCTGGCGGACGAGGTGCGCCTGCGCGGCGGCGCACCGCTCGAACCGCTGGCCTACAAGCACCGCTATCACGACCTGCTCATGGAGCGCATTCGCGGCCGCCTGGCCGACCTGCAAACCGGCGTCGCCAAGCCGGAGGAGTGGACCGTGCCCGGCGCGCACGCGCTGTTGGAAGCCCTACGCGACCGCGGCCTGACGCTGTACCTCGCCAGCGGCACCGACCTGAAATACGTCCGGCACGAGGCAGAGCTGCTCGGCGTCGCCCCGTTCTTCGGCGAGCACATTTACGGCGCGGTCGATGACTACCAGAGCTTTTCCAAGCAGATGATTATCGAACGCATCCTCAAGGACAACGGCCTGCACGGCGAGGAATTGCTGGGCTTCGGCGATGGCTTTGTCGAGATCGAAGGGGTCAAGCGTGTCGGCGGCGTCGCGGTGGCGGTGGCCAGCGACGAGGTGACGCGCCGCGGCGTCAACGCCTGGAAACGCAACCGCCTCGTCCAGGCCGGGGCCGATATTGTCATCCCCGAATACCGGCAATTCGAGCGCCTGCTGACCTTTTTACTGCCCGAAAAAGCAATGTGAACCGCCAAGACGCCAAGAGCGCCAAGGAAGAAAGAAAAGATGGTAGTTGCATTGCCGCACGCCTTTGAATTATCTTGGCATCTTGGCGGTTCAATTGCTTTTGAAAGGCGGAATGCCATGCGATGGATCGTATTTCTCTGCGCAGCGCTGCTCTTGGTTCCCGGTGCAACACTGCTAAGTGGCGCGGACGAACCGAAGGTGGACCCCAAGGCCAAACAACTCAAGGTTCTGGGCAAGTTCACGGAAATCATCGTCACCGGCGACGACAAGAGTGAGACGGCGACGCGCATCCCCGCCTTTTTCACCCTGGAAGGTAAGAAATCGGTCTTTCGCTCCGGCGGGGCGGTCGGCATCGTCGGCAACGCCCTCATCGGCGCGCCGCCGGTCACGCCCTTCGGCTTTTCGCTGCAGCTGACCGTCGCGCGCCTCGGCGGCGACGACCTGCTCCTGGAAATGATGGTCGAAAATACGCAGGTTTCGCTGGACACCAAGATGACCTCCGCCAAGACTGCCTCGCTCGCCAGCGCGCGGAAGGCCAAACTCGGCAAACAACTCCGCATCGTCCTCGAAGAAGACGCCCGCGGCGCGCCGCGGCAATGGCTCGAACTAACCATCGCCGAAGTTGACGAATAATTGTTACCGTTCACCGGCATCAACTGCTGCCCCCTTGCGAAGGGGGGGTAGGGGGGGGTCAAGAACGATTGAAGTACTCCGTCATGGCATCCACCCCCCCTACCCCCCCTTCGTAAGGGGGGGAGTGAACGGTTAC
>JBBRLG010000570.1:0-4812 GCA_038231495.1 Gemmatales bacterium
CCGCCGTTGGTGATCGTGAACGTGCCGCCCTGCAGGTCCTGGACACTGATCTTGTTGTCGCGCGCCTTGTTCGCGAGCTCGACGATGCCCTTCTCGACAGCGGCGAAACTCAGCCGTTCGGCGTTGCGCAGCACGGGGACCATCAGGCCTTTTTCCGTGCTGACGGCGACGCCGATGTCGCAATAGTTGTGGTAAACGATTTCGTTGCCGTCGATGCGGGCGTTGACGGACGGGAACGCCTTGACGGCTTCCGTCACCGCCTTGACGAAAAAGCTCATGAAGCCCAGGCCGACGCCGTGTTTCTTCTGGAAGGCTTCCTTGTACTTGGTACGCAGGGCCATGACGGCACTCATGTCGGCTTCGTTAAATGTCGTCAGGATCGCGGCGTTCTGCTGGGCCGCGAGCAGGCGTTCGCCGATGCGCTGCCGGATCGTCGTCATGCGCTGGCGCGTCTCGCGCGGTTGGGTCGGGGCAGTTTCGTTCGACGGCTGGTGATCGTTGTTGGCCCCCTGGATGTTCGCAAGGTGGGCGAGCACGTCTTCCTTGGTAATGCGCCCGCCGCGGCCGGTGCCGGGCACTTGCGCGGCGTCGATGCCTTCGTCCCGGACCAACTGGCGTACCGCCGGCGACAGGGGAACATCTGCCGCGGGCGGGCGCGCCGGGGCATTCGCTTCGCCAGCGGCTTTGACCTCTTTCGGCTTGGGGGCGGGGCCGGCTTTGGCGGGCTGGGGGTTGGCTTTGGCGGGGGCGGGTTTGCCGGCTGGGTCGATGTGGCCGACCACGCTGCCGATGGCGACCTTGGCCCCTTCCTTGGCCGTGATGCTCAAGGTGCCGGCAGCAGGGGCGACGATCTCCTGCGTTGCTTTGTCGGTTTCGAGTTCGAGGATCGGTTCATTCGCCTTGACGGCCGCGCCGTCAGACTTGAGCCAACGGCCAATCGTGCCCTCCGAAATGGATTCGCCGACGGACGGAATGGTGATCGCAACGGCCATGCCAACTCCAACTCATATAAGGAAATGATGAATGATGAATGATGAATGATGAATCAAGACACGCAATTGCATTTAATTCATCATTCATCATTCATCATTTCTTTCCGACCGGCGTCCGCTCCTCGTGGCTTCTCACTCCGTTCGTGTCCACAATTCGCGTCCGCCCCTTGACGGTCGCGCGGACGACGTGCGGTATGCAGCCGTTGACCGCCGCCTCCACCAGTTCGGCCTGTTCGCGCTTGTGGATCTGGGCCGAACCGGTCGCCGGGCTGGCACTGGCGTCGCGACCGACGTACTCGACGTTGTAGCCCAGCGCCCGCAAGCGCGGCTCGACGAACGACCAACCGCCGTTGTTCTGCGACTCCTCTTGCGCCCACACCCACTCCTTCGCCTTGCGGTAGCGCTGCAATACCTTGCGCAACAACTCCTCCGGGAAGGGGTAGAACTGCTCGACGCGGACGATCGCGACGTTCGCCGCCTCCTGCTGGTTGCGGTAGTCCACGAGGTCGTAATAGACCTTGCCGCTGCACAGGACGACGCGCTGCGTGCGGGCTGCGTCGGCCTTCGTGTCGTCCAGCACTTCGTTGAAACGGCCCTCGACCAACTCCGCCACCGGCGACACCGCCGCCTTGTGCCGGAGGATGCTTTTCGGCGTCATCAGGATCAGCGGCTTACGGAAGTTGCGTTTCATCTGCCGCCGCAAGACGTGGAAGTATTGGGCCGGCGTGGATGGGTAGCAGACCTGGATATTGTCCTCGGCACACAGCTGCAGGAAGCGCTCGAGGCGGGCACTGGAATGTTCCGGCCCTTGCCCTTCGTAGCCGTGCGGCAACAGCATGACGACGCCGCTGTCGCGCTGCCATTTCGAGAAGCTCGACGCGATGAACTGGTCGATAATCACCTGCGCGCCGTTGGCAAAGTCGCCGAACTGCGCCTCCCACATTACCAGGTGGTCTGGCGCGTCGAGCGAAAAGCCGAAGTCGAAGCCGAGGACCGCCGCCTCGGAGAGCAGACTGTCGTAAGCGTTGAAATCGGCCTGGCCGGCGCGCAACGAGTTGAGCGGCGAGAACGGTTCGCCGGTGTGGGCGTCGTACAGGACCGAATGCCGTTGGCTAAAGGTGCCGCGGCGCGAGTCCTGGCCGCTGAGGCGCACCGGCGTCCCTTCCACGACCAGCGACCCGAACGCCAGCAGTTCCGCGAACGGCCAATCCACGGGCTTGCGGTCTTGCAACTCCTGCTGCCGGTTCTTGAAAATGCGTGCGATCGTCGGATGGACGGCAAAGTTTTCCGGCACCCGGTTCAAGCCGGCGGCAATGAGGCGCAACGTCTCCTCGTCCACACCCGTGGCGACCGGCGCGTGCGAATAGTGGTTGGTCAGGCCGCGCCACGTGCCCTCAAAGCCGTGCATGATCGGGTACTCGGCCGGGCCGGTGCGGACCTCGTCGAGCGCGTGGTTCAGCTTGTCCTCAAACTTCTTGGTGATCGCCTCGCTCTCGTCCACCGTCAGGTCGCCGCTCATGACCAGCTGCTCGATATAAATGGTCGAGAGGGACGGTCGGCTGCGAATCTTGCTGTACATGAGCGGCTGCGTGTACGCCGGTTCGTCGCCCTCGTTGTGACCGTGCCGCCGATAGCAGAACATGTCGATAATCACGTCGCGGTTGAACGCTTGCCGGAATTCCAGGGCCAGCTCGGCCACGAAGACCGTCGCTTCCGGGTCCTCGCCGTTGACGTGGAAGATCGGCACCTGGATCATCTTGCCCACGTCGGTGCAATAGGTCGTCGAGCGCGCGTCGTTGGGGGCCGTGGTGAAGCCGATCTGGTTGTTGACGATGACGTGGACCGTCCCGCCCGTCGTGTAGCCGGACAGGTTCGACAGGTTAAGGGTCTCGGCCACCAACCCCTGGCCGGCGAATGCCGCGTCGCCGTGGATCAAGAGCGGGATGCCGCGCCGCCGTTCCACGTCGCCGAATTGTCCCTGCTTGGCGCGCGTGCGGCCCTCGACCACCGGATCGACCGCTTCCAGGTGGCTCGGATTGGGCGACAGCGACAGGTGGATGTTCGCACCCTTCAAGCTCACGCGGTCGCTGGAAAAACCGAGGTGGTACTTCACGTCGCCGTCGCCGTCGGTCGATTCGGGCAGGAAGTTTTCCTCGAACTGGGCGAAGATTTCTTCGTACGGCTTGCGCAGGATGGTGGACAGCACGTTGAGGCGGCCGCGGTGCGCCATGCCGAAAATGATTTCCTCCACGCCGGTGTCGGCCGCCATTTCGACAATGGTTTCCAACAGCGGGATCAACGTCTCCGCCCCTTCGAGGGAAAACCGCTTTTGCCCCGTGAAGCGCGTGTGCAGGAAGCGCTCGAACAATTCGGAGTAGAGCAGGCTTTTAAGGATGCGCACTTTCTTGACGCGCTCAAAGCCCGGCCGGTTGCGGCGCGGCTCCATGCGTTGTTGGAGCCAACGGCGAATGTTGGTGTCCTGGATGTGCATGTACTCGACGCCGATGCTCCGGCAATACGTTTCGCGCAGGGCGGCGACCAGTTCGCGGAGGGTGACGCGACCGAGGCTGTTGAACGCACTGGCGTCAAAAACCCGGTCGAGGTCCGCGTCGGTGAGGCCGAACTGCGACAGTTCCAGGAGCGGGTGGCTGGCCTTTGCTTCGCTGAGCGGGTCGAGGCGCGCGAGGAAGTGGCCGATGTCGCGGTAGGCGTAGATCAACCGCATGACCCCGGTCTGGAGCCGGTCGTCGCCGGGGGCCGCTGCGGCGGGTTGCTGCGCACTTCCTAACTCGAAACCTTCAAAGAAATTGCGCCAGGATTGCTCGACGGACGACGGATCCTGACGAAAGCGCTGGTAATAGGTTTCGAGCAGTTCGAGGTTCCAGGGGCTGCCGACCGTTCCATGACTCATGATGACCGTGTCCCCGATGCCTTCGGGTTGTCGCACCCGAGTATCTCCGTTCCTTGTATCATTAAAGGGGCCGTTCGGGGAGAGGACAAGCACCCGCCGCCGACTTTGGCCCGCACAACCCGCCCGTGTATTCTACCCGTTCCGTACTGCGGACATTGTACGCCGACAACGGAAGGAGGGGGGAAGGGCAAAACGCCGGAAGCCGGTTGATGGCACCGAAGCTGCGTGGGATGATCCGCAAATTACGAGGATGGCTTGTGCGCTGGTCGAGCAAAGCAGAGGGGCTAGGAGCGCGAAATGGCCGCGAAGAGGAAAGCCCGCTGGCGATCCACTACAAAAGCACGCGGAAGCTGCTCGCCCCAATGCAACGACCGAATCTTTGTCGGTTACGGTTCTACCTTCCGGGAGGCCCGAGCGATTTCGGAAGGCAGGTGCCAGGCAGCGGGCTGCCACACCCCAGGTGCGAAACCTTTCAACTGCTCCTGTGGACATTCGACACCCTTCATGGTGCCCAATTAAGAATGGAATTTGCACATGGCCATGACTTATTCTTTCAAATTCGTGGATGATGTCTTTAACCGGCGGCTGATCGAGTTGTTGACAAGGAATCGCCTCGAGCACTATGTTGGCAAGGATGGTTTCATCCGTTATTCACCACAGGACGTGGAACGCATGGAAAATGAGCTAATTCGGTCGGTCCGCGACGGAGTGTTCCCTTCGTGGCAGATTATCAGCTGTCCGAAAGACTGGGCTGAAAGGTACAAAGCCTACATGATCCAGCACAAGGTGCCGTTCGCGGAGGAATTGATTGACACGCAATTGTGTTTCCTCATACCGCGAGCCTATCGACCCCATTCTTGGCGGCTCGAAGGTAAGAATAAAAGTGCAACAGTCAATAGCCGCTGAGCA
>JBBRLG010000571.1:0-4780 GCA_038231495.1 Gemmatales bacterium
AGCGGCGGCCTGTTGCTACCAAACGAATAACCGACTAACCACGTCGCAAATAACAGTGCCCCGACCGGCAGCGCCGTCAGCAATAGCGCGGATTCCACCGACCGCGCCAGCGCGCCCCAGCCCAGAACCAGTATCAACACCCCCGCCGTAACGATCAACCAACGGCCACGCGGCCAGGCGTCCGTATCCAGCAGCGCCCAGGCCAACGACGGTGCCAAAAAAACGTACGTCGCGTGTTCGCTCGCCGGGCCGAACACCATTAGCCACACCGACCCGAGCGCCAGCGTTACATAGATAAGCCGTCGCGGGTCGCAGCCGCGCCGTTGCAAAAATAGGCACCAGCACAGGACGCCAAACCCCGTTCCCAACTGCACGGCCCGATACCACGGGGCGTCGATTGCCGCGCGCAACGGCAACTCGCCCGTTTCACCGCACAGGATGTGGCGGGCGACGACCCAGACCGTCCAACCGTCGCGGAAGCCGAGCCAGCGTTCGCCGGCCGAACCCGTCAGATGCTGATACCACTCGGCATAATAATTCAGCACCACGTCCGGCGGCCGCGTCAGGAACGGCAACAGCAAGCCCGCCACCAGCACCAGCACGAACCGACCCGTCAGCCGGCGCGGCCACAGCGCGCAGAACAAGAGCGCCACCGACAGCGGCGTCACCTTGACCAGCACCGGCACCGCGAGCCACAACGCCGCCCGCCACCAGTGTTCCTTGGCCAGAGCGGCGGCGGCCAAAAGGAGCATGCCGATCATGAGGGCGTTGCTTTGGCCGTTCCAGAAGCCGCGCAAGCCGCCCAGCGCCGCCAGGACGAAGAACAAACTTTCACGCCGCGCCGTCCAAACTCCCGGCAGCACGTCCCGTCGGAAGCGCCACAAGCCCGCCGCGTAGACGCCGAGACTCAGGAACGACCACGCCACGCCGCCGGCCCGGTCGCCGAGCCACGAGAGCGGCGTCACCGCCACGGCGAATGAGGGAGAATAGCGGTAGTAATCGAGCGGTTTGTAATCGGCGTAGAGGGGTTGAGCACCCCACCAATGAGCCGCGGCGTTCGACAGGATTGGGAAAATGGTGTGGCGTTCCGGCTCGAAAAGAGTGCGGACACTGACCGCGGCGGCAATCGTCAGCCAGAAGCAAACGGCCAGGCGGACGGACAACGGCAGGCGCTTCGCCATACTGGTGGCGGCAGCCATTCCACGATTCCCTCGCTCGAGTTCAGGGAGGTGCTTTCACACCAGGTCACGACGGCTTCTTCGCGGGCGGCTTCACGCGCTCGGGGTGTTCCTGGCGATTGAATTCGTTGGGGTCGTACGGGTCCGCCGGCGCGGGCTTGTCGTCCGAGTTCGTCATCGGCGTCGCCGGGGCGGTGGCCGGTTTCGTCGCCTCGTCCGTTCGCGCCGGCAGCGGACTTGTCCGCGGCTCGGCGGCAAAGCCACTGACCGTAGTTTTGGCTTCGGGCGCTGGCGGCGCGGTAGGCGGCAGCGCGACGACGTGGTCCAGTAACTGCGGGTTGTTCGTCACCGTCTGGCGCACCCAGTCTTCGAGGGCGCGGTAGGCTGCCGCCTGACGGTTGGCCAGGGGCGGGTTCTTGTCCATGTCGCCGTGCAGCGTGACGGCCTTGGTCAGCAGGCGACTGTTTTGCGGCTGCCCGGCGTTCACCTGGGCGATCACCGCGGCAAGGTTTTGCTGCAACGTCTTGCGGTTAAGCGTCAGGCCGTCGTTGACGCGCGTCAGCTTGAACGAGCCGCCGCGACCGTTCGAGTGACAGCCGGCACAGGTATTCATCAAGATCGGCTGCACCTTGGTCGTAAACTGGGCCAGCGCCTCGACGGTCAGGTCGATGGACGCCGCCACGTCCGGTTCCGGATCGGCGTGGGCGGCGGGCATAACAGGCGGCGGCTTCGCGGGCTGCTGTTGGAGCCGCTCCAGGAGATGCTTACCGAGCGTACTGTCGGGCCGCAGCTGCACCGCCGCCCGGACTTCGACCAACGCCTGGTCTTGCAACCCGCGTTCGATGCACCACTGCGCCAGGCGCAGGCG
Source organism: Gemmatales bacterium (assembly GCA_038231495.1). Taxonomy (GTDB): domain Bacteria; phylum Planctomycetota; class Planctomycetia; order Gemmatales; family Gemmataceae; genus JBBRLG01. The sequence goes on from JBBRLG010000571.1 coordinate 2,047, forward strand.
TTCGTCGGGGTCGTTGAGGTTGGTACGGCCGCGCAGGTAATCCAGGGCGTCGCCGTAAGTGGCGCAGAGCCGCAGGACGCGCCCGGCCGGCAGCCAGGTTTCGCCGACCGGCCGGCGCACGCGGTACTGGTCGCCGACGCGTTCCACGTCGCCTTCCAGCGTGCGGTCGCCTTCCAGGACGATAACCTTGCCGACGCTCGCCGCCGGCGGCTCGGCCCGAAGGCACGACACGCCAGCCGCGAGGAACACACCGGCACACAGTACGGACGGTATAAAGTTTTTCATGGCGGGCGGGAAGATAAGATGACACCCGCCCGGTGTCAAGACCGACATTTGCCGCTTGCGGCTTTGCAAAGCCGCAAGCGGCAAGGCAACGTTACGCCTTGATAATGTCGCGCACCGTCTTGCCGCTGGGGATCATCGGCAGCACGTGTTCCTGGTGCGGCACCATCACGTCGAGGACGTACGGCCCCTTGCTGTCGAGCATTTCTTCCAGCGCCGAGTCAAAGTCGTCCTTGTCGATGACGCGCTTGGCCCCACAGCGGAAGCCTTTGGCCAGCGTCACGAAGTCGGGGTACGGCTCTTCGCCGTGGCCGGCACCGAGGTAGGTGTGCGCCCGGTTGCCTTCGTGGAAACGGTCCTCCCACTGCACCACCATGCCGAGGTGCTGGTTGTTAAGCAGCAGCACTTTCACCGGCAACTTCTCGGTGAAACAGCAGGCGAGTTCCTGGACGTTCATCAGGAAACTGCCGTCGCCGTCGATGTCGATGACCAGCTTGCTGGGGTGGGCCGCCTGGGCACCCATCGCCGACGGCAGGCCGAAGCCCATCGAGCCGAGGCCGCCGCTCGTGATCCAGTTGCGCGGGCTGTTGAAGTGGAAGTATTGCGCCGCCCACATCTGGTGCTGGCCCACGCCGGTCGTGACGATCGTGTTTTCCAGTTCGCCGCGGTCGCGCAAAATCTGCCACAGGCGGTCGATGGCGAATTGCGGCAAGATGGCGTCGTTGCGGTCGGCGTAGTTCAGCGGTTCGGCTTCACGCCACTCCTCCACCTGGTGAACCCAGTCGGCGAAGGCGGTCTTGGCCGGGCCGGCGGCCGGCTTCTCGTCGAGGAGCGCAACCAGGTCTTTCAGCGCGTCCTTCACGTCGCCGTGGATCGGCAGGTGGGCGACCTTGTTCTTGTTGATCTCCGACGGGTCGATGTCGATGTGGACGATTTTGCCGTGCTTGGCGAACTCGCTGACCTTGCCCGTCACGCGGTCGTCGAAGCGCACGCCCAGGGCCAGCAACAGGTCGGCGTCGTTGACGGCGTAGTTGGAATAAACCGTGCCGTGCATGCCGAGCATCTGCAAGCACAGGAAATGTTCGCTGGGGAAGCCGCCGAGGCCGAGTAGCGTCAGGGCGACGGGTATGCCGGTGCGTTCGGCAAAGGCTTTGAGGTAAGGCGCGGCGTCGCTGGCGATGATGCCGCCGCCGGCGTAGATCATCGGCTTACGGCTCTGGCGCACCAGTTCCAGCACTTTTTCCAACTCCGCCCGCGTGGCCCGGCGGTACGGTTTGTAGCCCGGCAGGTTCATGGGCGGGTCGTAGTCGGGAGGTGCGATCAAGGCCGTCTGCACGTCCTTGGGCACGTCCACGATGACGGGGCCGGGTCGGCCGGTGCTGGCGACGTGGAACGCCTCCTTCATGACGCGCGGCAAATCCTCGGGGTGCATGACGAGGTAGTGATGCTTGGTGACGGCCCGACAGACCTCGACGATGGGCGTTTCCTGAAAGGCGTCGGTGCCGATGACGGGTGTGCCGACCTGGCCGGTGATGGCGAGGATCGGCACCGAATCCAGCTTGGCGTCGGCGAGGCAGGTGACGAAGTTGGTAGCGCCGGGGCCGCTGGTGGCGACGCAGACGCCGACCTTGCCGGTGCTGCGGGCGTAGCCTTCCGCCGCGAAACCGCCGCCCTGCTCGTGCCGCGGCAAAATGGTGCGGAGCCGGTCCTTGACGCGCGTAAGTGCCTGGTGGATGGGCATGCTGGCGCCGCCGGGGTAGGCGAAGACGACATCGACGCCGTGGTTGAGCAGACACTGCACGAGGATGGCGGCTCCGGACTGCTTCGCTTGCGATTCGGCCATTACGACGGACTCCAGCTCCACAAGGTTTATGCGGTGTTCCGAACCCAATCAGTATAGGGACGCCGCGCGGGGGCCAGCAATTGCAGTTGCCGTGCAATTGCGGGGAAGAAGCAGTACATGGCGAGCAAAGGGATTGGAAGTCGATCCCTGACTTACACGCTGCTGGACGCGTCGGGCAAACCGCGCGTGCCGAGCCGATACGTCAAGTTCGACCCTAGCCACGCCAATGCACATATGGCGAGGGTCGCCCTTCGCCCGGCACCAGGCGTTGCCGGGCTGTTTCCTTAAACCACTATCGATAAAGAAGTTGCTTCGCTTGATGCGCTCGGTTTCGACCCTCGCCAAGTTGGACCCTTGCCAAGTAAAAGGCGACCCTTGCCAACGGGGAGCCGGCGGAGGGAGCCGTTGATGCCCTCCTGTGAGCGTCTTTGAAGACGTAGGGAATTTTGGTGCAAATAGGGGGTGGGAGGCAATACTGTTCGGCTCGATTTTTGCTAACGAGTTTTCACCCTCGTTTTCCGGGCAGTCGGTGGTTCAGAGCGGGCATCGCACCGTGGAAGCAAACGTCCGTTCACTATCCCCAAGGGAGGCCGGGGACCGAAAACTGAC
>JBBRLG010000572.1:0-4747 GCA_038231495.1 Gemmatales bacterium
GCGTGTAAGGACATGGGTCCCATCGATATGTTCGGGGTCCTTAAAGGATGGGGTGCCGGGTGCGTAAGCGACCGGTGTCTATCTAGGGGGATAGACTCCTGTCGGTTACGCCCCCGGCTCGCCAAATGAGGCACGCTCCCGGCCCGTGCCGGGGGTTGGTTTCATTTCACGGCCTCTTTCGGCAGGCGCGCCTCGATCAGCTCTTTCAACAGCGACCGATGGCACCGTGCCTCTTTCATGCAGGACGACGAACAGAGCAAGGTAATTGTCTTGCCCTCGGCCACCTTCTCGGCGAGCATGGCAATGGTTTCTTCCTGCTCCTTCATTTCTTCGAGGTAGCGCGTCCGGAACTCTTCCCAGGTGATGGGCGCGGTCTCCTTGCCGTAAAGGGCGGCGTGCAACTCGCGGCTCGGACCCAAATCGTTCCACCACAGGTCCCAGGTTTCGTCCTCCTTCGCCAGGGCGCGCGGGCGGAAACGGCAGACGAGGATGCGCATGCCGTCGCTCTTTTTGCGCGGCTGGTTCCAACGTTTGGTCTTGATCATAAATCGCCTCCGTTGGCCGCTTGCGGCTTTGCGCGAAAGAGCGCTCAGCCGCCAGCGGCAGGTTATGCATAAACCCGATAATCGAGATCGGGAAACAGGTTGTGCCGTCGTTCGATCTCCGCCAGCCACGGCTCGTCCACGTCGTCGGCCTTGATCTGGTCGTACAGGTGGTTCAGGTTGACCACGTGCAGCCGCGTGCGCTCGCGGGCGTAGTCCGCCATTGTGCCGGTCTTGAGGATAAACGCCCAATCGCTCGACTGGGCCAAAAGCAGCTCCCGCGCTGCCTGGTTCAGCGCCCGCCGTTGCAACGGCGTCGGACTGCCGTACGCCTGCGCCAGCTCCACCATGCGCTCGGCCCCCGCGTGCAAGTGCGGGTAAATCCAATCGTTGGAGCCTTCCAGCCAGACTTCGCAGTAGCCCTTGTAGCCCCAACTCGACAGCGTCGGTTGCGCGACCTGCAACTTCGAGTGCCGTTCCAAATACTCCGGCACCGTGATCGTCTTGACCGTTTGCTGGTCGTAATGCAGCTTGCGCAACAGGAAGTTGATCCAGTCCGGCCCCTCGAACCACCAGTGGCCGAACAGCTCCGCGTCGTACGGCGCGACGATCAACGGTGGCCGACCGTCGAGCGTGCCGGCCAGCCACTCGACCTGCTTTTCACGGTTGAACAGGAAGTTGCCCGCGTGCTCGGCGGCCTTGTCCAGGGCCGCCTTCGGGTTATAGGGTGCCTTGTCGTTGGTGCGGCCGGTGATTTTGTAATACTTGATGCCGAGCAGGCTGCGAATGCCGGTCTGGTGCAGGTGCGGCTTTACATAATCGTAATCCAGGTCGAAGCCCACGTCACGGTAAAAGTCGCGATAGTTGGCGTCGCCGGGATAACCCTCGACGGCACTCCACACCTGCTTGGACGACTCGGTATCGCGTGCCAGGGCGGCGACGTTGGTGCCGGGACACTGGATCGGCGCGTAAATGCCGAATTGCGGCCGCGGCGTGGCGAACAGGACGCCGTGCGTGTCGGTGAAGAAGTAGCGCAGGCCGGCGGCGTCGAGCAGTCTTTCCAAGCCTTCGACGTAGCCGCACTCCGGCAGCCAGATGCCTTGCGGTCGTTTGCCGAAGTGGCGCTCGAACTCCCGGCAGCCGATCTCGACCTGCGCGCGGGCGGCGTTCGGGTTGCCGTCCATGAGCGGTAGAAAGCCGTGCGTCGCGCCGCAGGTGATCAGTTCGAGCTGGCCCGTCTCGAAGAATCGCCGGAAGCCGGTCAGCAGGTTGTTGCTGTACTGTTTGACGAACACGTCGCGCGCGCGGGTGAAGCGGTCGTGATACATCTGGGCGAGGACGTGGAAATCCGGCTCCCAGCGGGTACGTTCGAGTTCCTTATTGGCCAGCGCGAGGAGGTTGTCGAGGTGGCGGACGTAGCGGTACTGCAACAGTGGGTCGCCGAGCATGGCGGCGAGCGTCGGCGTGACGGACATGGTCAGCCGCCAATCGACGCCGTCGCGTTCGAGGCCGTCGAAAAGGTCGAGGAGCGGGATATAGGTTTCGGTGATGGCCTCGTACAGCCAGTCTTCTTCGAGGAAGTCGTCGTATTCGGGGTGCCGGACGAAGGGAAGGTGCGCGTGCAGGACCAACGCGAGATAACCGGCTGGCATGATCGGATCGTCCAACAAAAGATGCGGGACACAAGTGTTGTTATAGGTTAGTGATACGATTTTGAGGGGGGAATGCAACGGTCTTGCCGCTTGCGGCTGAGCGCGCCCGCGCTCAGCCGCAAGCGGCAAAACATTAATCCTTGTTGTAATCCGGGTAAATGACGACCAGCTTGCCGTCGTGAATGGCCACTCGACAGATGCCTTTTTCCTTGAACGTGGCGAAGGAAACGTCGCCGGGTTTACCGATGTCCCAGTGGACTTCCCGCGCTTGACCGCAGGCGACGATCTGATGGGTCCAACTGCCGGACAGCGCCTCGCCCGCCGACGGCAGGAAGCGGAGGATTAAGCGGGCACCGTCGCTTGCCGGCTTGCGCGGCAATTCCGTGTGCAGCGTCCCCGGGTGCTCGACGGATTCGCGCGTCCGCCTGGCGTCCACGGCACAGACCACGCGGTCGAGGATTTTTCCGTCCGCGTCCAGCAGGAACAGATACTGCGAGTCGTCGCCCGGCAGGATGTGGCCCCAGCCGCGCAAGATCGCCACGACGTAGGACGTGTTCGCTTCCCGAATCGGGACGGCGTAACCTTCGTCGATGAACCAGCCCGGTTCGTAGTCCGTCAACGGCAGGTTGTTTTTCTGAAAGAGGGCCGATAGCGCGTTGAAGAACCGTGTCGTGTGGTTGCGATCGTAGCGCGACGAACAATGCACCAGTCGTTTGAGCGGCGGGTCGTTGGGGTTGTAACTCGGATCGGCACCGTCGTAGGGCGCGGGGTTGTCCGGGGGCGCCTCTGCTTCCTCCGCGCCGCTTACCGTTTGGATGCCGACGACCGCGGCGGCGGACGCGCGTTTGTTCAGCGCGGCCCCTTGTTGGCAAGTGACTGCCAGGATTCCGAGCAGCACCAAGCTATAACCGGCCAACAAACCCGGCACCAGGAAGCGGCGCATCGTCGTCCCCTTTCGCGCGGAGATGCGTCAAGCTGTGGAACCTGGTGAGATTGAAGAAGGGTCTGCCGCAATCCAGCGACCGCGGCAAAGCACCCGGCTCACTTGTAACGCCGAGTCCAGAACCAGCCAATAGGGATCTGCCGCGTCGTCCGGCGGCAACGGCAGCACAACGAGGTCCGCGGACTTGCCGAGCATCAAACTGCCCGTCTCGTCAGCCCAGCGCAGCGCCTCCGCGCCGGCGAGGGTGCCCATGTGCAGCACCTTGGCACCCGGCACGTCGGGATAACGGGCGTGCAGAAAGCGCATTTCGGCGAGGAGGTCGAGGTCCGGGTTCGAGGCGAGACTGTCGGTGCCGAGCGCGACACGGACGCCGCGCTTCTGAAACTCACGAAACGGATGCGGCGGATGCCCGAACGCGGCGTGGGTGCGCGGGCAGTAGACGATGGAGGCATTGGCAGGCATCGGGTCGTCGTCCGGCGGCAGAAAGTTACAATGTACCAATAAGGTTGGAGAGCTGCCCGTCAGCAGGCGCAGGACGTGGCCGAGGTCTGCCGCCAAGCCGTCGGGTGCCCAGGCACCTACGTCTTGGAGGAAAGAGACGAACGGCCCGCGCCGCAGTACCAGCAGTTCTTGCTCCTCCGCCGTCTCGGCCAAGTGGACCGCGACGGGGATGTGCCTCCACGAAACAGTCGAGAAAAGCGAAAAACGGACGCTGTAAGGCGCGTGGGGGCTAACGGCCGGGCGACAGGTCGGCGTCCGCGGATGGCCCGCAAGCCAGCGGCGGGAACGTTTCTTCGCCCCGTCGGCCCGTTCCTTCGACAGTCCGAGAATCTCGCGAAAGACAACCGCCCGCAGCGGCGCGTCAACCAGCACGTCCCAGCTGCCGCCGTCGCTGCTGATGTCGCCGAGCAGCGTCGTGCCGAAGCGCAAACACTCGGTCAGGCCGGCGCGGATGTCGTTTTGCACTTGTTCCGGCGTGCGTTCGCGCCGGAAGGCGATCACGCGCCGCAGCCAGCCGGTGAAATCAGGCGAAGGCGGGGCCAGGCCGCGCAGGCCCGTCAGGTCGAGGTGAGTGTGGGCGTTGACGAACCCCGGCAGCACGGCGACATTGCCCAGGTCGAAGTCGGGAGTACGTTCGCCGTGGGCGTTGACCGCGGCGATGCGCTCGCCGTCGATTGTGATGGTGCCGTGTTCCAGGGGCGCGCTGCTGACGGGAAAGACCCAGCGGGCGGTGAGCGTCCAGGCAGTGGAAGTCATGGTTGGCCGCCCATTAGCTCGCTAGCGGGTTGGCGTCTTATTTGAGGGTAGACGAGCAGGGATTTCCGTAGGATTCAGCCCCGTTCACGGGGCTTGCCGCGCAGCGGTATTCGGCCCGCCGTTTACGGCGGGTTCCGCAACTCCGGCGGTATGGACCACTCAGCCCCGTTTACGGGGCTTCACGGTGTTCGGCTTGAGCCAGTGAGGCGGCCTGGCTAAAGCCAAACCACGAGAAGCCCCGTTCAGAGATTGTCTCGCTTTTAAGTGCCTCAGAAGCGGTGGTTTACGCAAGGGGGTAGACGAACAGGGGGTGAACAGCTGCAATAGCGGTGGAAGCACTACCAACCGCCGCA
>JBBRLG010000573.1:0-4719 GCA_038231495.1 Gemmatales bacterium
GGACCAGCCGTCGGGGGTGGGTGCGGAGGTTGTGTTCATGGCTGGACCGGAATGCCGATGCCCGGCGGCGGCGGTCCGGGCGGTTGCCGGCGGTGTTTCACGTCGAACAGGTGGACGGCGACGCCGACGCCCGGCGGCGACGGCCCCTCGGCGGCGAACGCCCCGGACGGGGCGGGCTCGACGGCGGGACCGGTCGGCGCGATCAGGCGCGAGTAGACGACAATCCGGTCCGCGTAGCGACGGTAGCCCAGCGGTTCGCCGTCCGCCGGATCGGTCGGCACTTCGGCCAACCAGTCGGGCGTCAAGTCGCACAGCGCCTCGGGCCAGGTGCCGTGCCGTTGCCGGTAGCGCTCGACTGCCAGGGCCGATTGCAGGCAACGCAACCGGGCTTCCGCCCGGTTGCATCGGTCGTTCATCCCGCGCAGGTTGGGGACAAGACGATACAGGAGGTTGTCCGGCAAAGCGGCTTTCACCGCCGCCGTATAGGCGTCGATCCGCGGCCCGCGCTCCGGCGGCGGCAGCCGCGCGATTTCAACCGCCTCGGTCAGCGTCTGCAACAGCGCCCGGTGGTCCGCACACACCGCCGCTTCCGAGTAGAAAAACAGGTTGCGTTCGGCGTGGGAGCCGGCGTCGAGCCACTTGACAAGGTCGGCCAGCGGCACGTCGCCGACTTCCACCGCGTCGAGTATTTCGTGGGTGAAAGCCCGGCCGGCGCGGGCCATGACCAGCAGGTGCGGGAAACGAGCCTCGTCGTCCAGAAGTGTTTGCAGGTCGCGGAGGTCGTCGGCGTCCGGCTCGCCCTGGGCCAAGACGCGCTCGATACCCTGGCAGGCTCCGTTTACAAGAGCAACGCGGACGGTCTGGGCGTAGTCGAACGGCTCGTCGCCGACCGAGCGACCGACGTTCAGCGCCGCCCGGCAGGAGCGCAACGCGGCCCGCATATGGCCGTCGTCGGCTTGCACCATTGCGTCGTCACTCAACAACAGCGCGACCTGACCCGGATCGTGGTAATGCGCCCCCGCGGACGGCCAGAGCTTGTCGCGTTTATACACGAAGGCGTAGCGACCGCGGGGCAGATCGGCGAGTTCCACGGCTTTGTTTCGGGCACTTGCGTTGTTCCGCAGGTACTCCCGAAGCCGGGCAAGATCATCGGCCGACGGTCGTTCGTTAGGCTGTAGGTGTTCCAGGCGAACGCGCAGATCAAACCGAACGTGCAGTGCGGGCAGTGGGTCGGTGATTTTCGGCAGCAGGTCGCTCACCTGCGCGACGCAAATCGCCGCGTTGTCGCTGTCGGGGAGCGTGGCGCGCGCGGCTTCCAGGTCCGCCAACCGCCAGCCGGGGTCCGCGCGGTCGAGTTCCTCCAGGGGAACCCGCAAGGCGCCGGCGTTGTGATGGCGCCGGTAATAGTGCTGGACCGCACCGCCGGCTAAACACCCGGCGATAGCCAGCGCGAGCCAGAAACCCCGACGGCGCCAGAGGGCGCGCCGCGGCGCTCGGTGCGCGGCACGGACAGCGGCTGTCGGTTCGGGGATGACGCTCATTGCACAGCGATTCTACCCGTTGGTGGACCGGCTAACAGCGCCGGCTTCGGACCGGCCGGTTGCCGGCGGTGTTTCAGGTCGAACAAATGCACGGCGAGGCCGACGCCGGCCACGGGCGGTTCGTCGGGGTTGAACGCACGCGGCGGGCCGGGATTGACGCCGAACGTGCCCACCGGCGGCACGAAGCGCGAATAGACCACCACCCGGTCGTCGTAACGGCGGTAGCCCAGCGGTTCGCCGTCCGCCGGATCCGCCGGCACCGCGGCCAACAGGTCCGGGGCCAGGTCAGTCAACGCCGCCGGCCAGCGCCCGTGCCGCAGCCGGTAGCGCTCAACCGCCAGCGCGACGGCCAGGCAGCGCAACCGCGTTTCGGACCGGCGGGTGATGTCGTCCATCCACCGCAGGTTGGGCGCGATGGTATAGAGCAGGTTGCCCGACAAACCTTCCTGGATCGCCGCCGAGTAGGCCTCGACCGCCGCGGGCCGTTGGTCGGACGGCAGCCGCGCGACCGCGACCGCCTCCGTCAGTCGTTGCAGCCACGGGGCGTGTTCGGCACGCGCCGCGCTTGACGAGTAGAAAACCGTGTTGCGCGTGGGGCGTCGGCTGGCCTTGGACGCGCTCACCAATTCGTCCACCGGCACGTCGCCGGACTCCACCGCATCGACCAGATCGTGCAGCAGGGCGCGTTCGCCGCGCGTCATGACCAGCAGGCGCGGGAAGCGCTCCTCGTCCTCCAGCAGCGCTTGCAGGTCGCGCAGGTCGTCCTCGGCCGCTTCCCCCTGGCCCAGGACGTGCTCGATCCGGCGACAGGTCCGGTTTACGCAGGAAATGCGGACCATCTGGGAGTAGGCGAACGGTTCGTCGCCGATCGAACGCCCGGCGTTCAGCGCCGCCCGGCACGAGCGCAACGCACCCTTCACGTCGCCGTCCTCGGCCCGGACCAGGGCGTCGTCCCACAGCAAATTCGCGAGATGCAGCACGATGGCGAGGTGCGGCAAAGTCGTCTGGAAAGTGTTGCGCTGGTACGCGACGGAGTGGCGGCCGCGCGGCAGGTCGGCGAGGTCACGCGCCTTGTCGAGGCCGTGTTGCTCGGCTTGCAACTGCTCCGTCACCCAAACCAGCTCGTCCGCCCACGGCCGCTGGTTGGGCGGCAAGCCGTGCAGCGGGGAGTACGGCGAATCCAGGTCGGACTCCCCCGGCGTTTTCAGGAATTTGCCGGCCAGGGCCACGCACAGCGCCGCATTCGCGCGGTCCGGTACGGCCTCGCGGGCCGCTTCAATGTCGTGCAGACGCCAGCCGGGGTCCGTGCGGTCGAGTGCCTCCAACGACTCGCGGAAGGCGCTCTGGGCCTGGCGGTGCCGGTAGTATTGGTGGCCAACGCCGACAGCGACGCAGCCGGCGACGGCAAGCACGAACCAGAAACCCCGACGGCCCCAGAGCGCGCGTCGCCCCAAACGGGCGGGCGGTGCCGCGTCACAGGCGTCGAGTGTGGACTTTTGGAGATCGTTCATTGGATACTAACCCTGCCCACGGGCGGACCGTTCATCGGCGCCGGCTTCGTTTCGGTCGGTGTCTGCCGGCGATTTTTCACGTCGAACAAATGGACGGCGACGCCCGCGCCCACCACCGGAGGTTCCTCCGGGTTGAACGCGCGTGGCGGCCCGCCGTTGACGACGAGTGAACCGATCGGCACGGCGTGCCGGGAGTAGACCACCACCCGATCCGCATACCGGCGGAAGCCCAGGGGTTCGCCGTCCTCGGGGTCGGCCAAAACCTCCGCCAACAGGTCTGGCTTCAGGTCGCTCAGCGACGCCGGCCAACCGCCGTTCGCCAGGCGGTAGCGCTCGACCGCCAGGGCCGTTATCAAGCAGCGCAACCGCGCATCGACCCGGCAAACGGTTTCGTCCAACTTGCGGAAGTCGTACGTGAGATCGTAAAGGAGGCTGGGCGACTCTGCCTTCAACCGAGCCTCGTAGGCATCGATCCGCCCCGGCCGCTGGTACGCCGGCAGCCGTGCGATCGCCACGGTTTCGGTCAGCGCTTGCAGCACCGCCGGGTGTTCCGTGCGCACGGCGTCCAAGGAATAGAAAAAGGTGTTGCGTTGGGGCGAGCCGGTTGCGGCTGCCTTGAGGAGATCGGCCAGCGGCACGTCGCCGGACTCCACGGCCTCAATCAAGTCATTCACGAGGGCGCGTTCGCCGCGTGCCATGACCAGCAGCCGGGGGTAACGTTCCTCGTCCGCCAGCAATTGTTGCAGCGCACGCAAATCATCCGCGCCGGCCTCGCCCAAACCCAGGACGCGCTGCACGGCCCGGCAGGCCAGGTGGACGCGCTCGATGCGTTTGAGTTGGGTGAGGGCGAACGGCTCGTCGCCGTACGACCGCCCGGCGTTGAGTGCCGCCCGGCAGGAGCGTAAAGCACTGTTCGCGTCACCGTCCGCCGCCCGCAACAGCGCGTCGTCGCACAGCAGGGAGGAGACGCGGTTCACTTGCTCGATTTCCGGACGCGGCATCTGGAAGAAGTTGCGTTGATACGCGATGGCAAAGCGCCCCTGCGGTCGGTCGGCCAGTTCGCGTGCCTTATCAATGGCGCTTTGCCGTTGGTTCAGTTCCTCGCGCAGCTTTTTCAATTCGTCGTCCCACGGCCGCTCGTTCGGCTGCTGCCGTTGGAGGATTTGCCGCGGGCCGAAGTTCTCGTCTTTCAGCGTCAGAAGGTCGTCGGCGATTATCACACCCAGCGCGGCGTTGTCGCGGTCGGCGACGGCCGCGCGGGCGGCTTCGATTTGTTGCAAGCGCCAGCCGGGATCGTCGCGATCCAGCGCCTCCAAAGATGCCTGCACGACGATCGCGAGTTGCCGGTGCCGCTCGTAATAGCGGCCGCCAACCGCGGCAAAGCAGCCGACGACGGCGAGCACGAACCAGAAGCCCCAGCGCCGCCAGAGGGCGGGGCGCGGCCTGCGGGCGTCGGCCGGGGCGGTGACAGGACTGACCGCGGGTTGGGGATACTGGGTTAAGCTCATGGCGCGGTCCTTATCCATTTACTGATCGCTGCGCAAAGAAGGAAACTTCTTGCGCCGTAAAATAAGGGTATGGAAAACACGAGACCATCCCCACGTGACTGGAAAGAATGGCGACGTATGCGTGCTTGGGAACTTAAGCAACAAGGTTGGTCCCAACAC
>JBBRLG010000574.1:0-4691 GCA_038231495.1 Gemmatales bacterium
GCCCGCTTGTTGGCGGGGCGAAAGCCTACAAGCGGGCCGCTTGTGGCTACGGGGCCGGCCCGCTTGTTGGCGGGGCGAAAGCCTACAAGCGGGCCGCTTGTGGCTACGGGGCCGGCCCGCTTGTGGGTGAACGTCTCCCACAAGCGGGCCGCTTGTGGCTACGGGCGTTTGTGCCACATTGGACCGCGTTGAGTTTAACACTCACTCTGGTCGCTTACGCTCCCGGCTCGCCAATGGGTTTCTTTAGCCACCGTCCTCCGCGCCGTGCAGGACGCCCTTGCGCCGCAAGCACTCGCGCAACCGGCTACACATTTCCTGTTTCCGCCGGGTTAGCGTCGGCGTCGTCAAGTTCAGGATGCCGGCGATCTCGGTCTGTTTGCGCTCGTCGTCGAAGAGCAGTTCGCACAAGCGCCTTAATTCGTCCGGTAATTCCTCCCGGCACTCCCGCAGCGCCTCGCGGGCGAACCGTTGCTCGACCGCTTCGTCCGGCCCGCCGCGCGGGTCTGCCGTCAATGCCAGCGCGCCCGCATTTTCATCGGGATCGGTCGAGTGGAAGTCGGCCTCGGTGCGGACGTTCAACGGCTTACGGCGGAGGAAACTGGCGACGACGTTGTGGAGGATGCCGTAGAGCCAGGGTCGGAACGGCTTGCCGGAGTCCCACCGCGCCGACGGTCGGCCCTTGGATTCGGCGGCCTTGACGAGTGCCTCGGCGACCAGGTCCTCGCCCTTTTGTTCCAGGCCCGGCATCCGGTGCAGCTTGATGAACCCCTTGTTGTAACCTGGGGCCGTCACCGACAGGATGAGGCGCGCACGGTAACGCTGGTCCAGTTCCGCAAAGGCGGCGTGCGCGACAGCCTCGTCGGCGTCGTCGTAATACGTCCGCATCAGATCTTCATCGGTCATCACCGTGGCACCCTCCGGGCCGGGGAACGGTCATCGTACCAAATCACCTCACGCAGAGCGCCGTCTCCTTGTCTCCCTAAGTGTACGGACGTACAATACACGCGGAAGGTCTGTTTCTCAACCAGCAGGTGTCCCGTGGACAATCAAGCCATCGCGCGGAAGCTGAGCAACTACGCCAACGAACTGGCGCGGAAGCACTCCAACCTGTACCGGGTTCGCGCCTACCGGCGCGCCGCGGCGGTCGTGCAGTTGCAGCAGCGGCCCGTGGCGGACCTCGTGACGGAGAAGGGCCGTGCCGGTTTGGCGGCACTGCCGGGGATCGGCAGCAGCCTGGCGTTCACAATCGAGGCGCTGGTCCGCACCGGCGAGTTCCGCACCCTGCACGCGGACGGCGATTCTTGTTACCCGCAGGTCGGCGGGGCGGTTATCATGACGGCGTAACCCCTGTACCGTCTTGAGCCGCCGTCATGCTGCACCGCATCTGTTCGCTGTTGGAACTGATCCGCTTTAGCCACACGATCTTCGCGTTGCCGTTCGCGCTGACCAGCGCCGCCCTCGCCTGGCGGCGGTCCGGCTTTCAGTGGCTGCAACTCCTCGGCATCCTGCTGTGCATGGTGTTCGCCCGCAGCGCCGCGATGGCGTTCAACCGCCTCGTTGACCGCCGATTCGACGCCGCCAACCCGCGCACCGCCGGTCGCCACCTACCCGCCGGCACCCTGACGCCGGGCGTCGTCGGAGTTTTCACCCTCGCCTGTGCCGTCGGCTTCGTCGCTTCGACGCTCTTGTTTCTGCCGTTCGACAACCCGTGGCCGCTGTACCTGTCGGTGCCACTCCTGCTGTTCGTGTGTGCCTATTCGCTGACGAAGCGGTTCACGGCCCTGGCGCACTTCTGGCTGGGGGCGTCGCTGTTGCTCGCGCCGGTCGCGGCGTGGGTCGCGATCCGCGGCCTGGCCGACCCCGGCGAACTGGTTGTGCCGGTGGTCCTCGGCGGCGCAGTGCTTTTCTGGGTAGCCGGGTTCGACATCCTGTACGCCTGCCAGGACGTTGACTTCGACCGCAAGGCGCGCCTGCGCAGCGTCCCGGCGGCGTTGGGCGTCGCCGCGAGCTTGCGCGTCGCGCTGGTCTGTCATGGCGCGATGGTCGGGTTGCTAGTCGCGCTGGGGTTCGTGTGCAGTGACCTGGGTTGGATCTATTTCGCCGGCATCGCGGCGGTGGCGTTGCTGCTGGCGTACGAGCACTGGCTGGTACGGCCCGACGATTTAAGCCGGGTCAACCAGGCGTTCTTTCAAGTCAACGGCATTATCAGTGTCGGGCTGTTCTTGATCGTGCTGGTGCAGCTGGCGGTGGGGTAGGGTGATTTGCCGCTTGCGGCTTTGCGGTGTTGCCGCTTGCGGCTTTGCGGTGTTGACCGCAACGCCGCAAGCGGCACTTTTTCAAACCGTATCCGGGTCAACGCCCAGCGCCCGCAGGCGTTCGGCCAAACGGTCGGCACGTTCATCGCCTGTCGGCAATAGCGCTCCATTGGCGCTATACCAACGCATCCACGGCAAGTCCAAACCAAGATAGCTTCCTTGCCAAAGGCCCAGTTCGACGCCTAACTCCGGGATCGGGAAGTGCCCGCGCTCGTTCGGAGCCATTGCTTCAAAGTGTCCGCCGGTCAACCGGTGCATCTCAATCCGGCCCGGATTAACTTCGTAAATCCCGTAATAGCCTGGTCGGACCCGGCGTTCATAAATCCAAAACTTTCCTTCGCCCGGTGTTCGGTCCCTTTCCTCCGTGCCATCGCCGGAAACGAATTCGAGGACGATCAATGGCGCGACCATTTCTTGCCACATCACATACGAGCGGCGGCACTGTCCGTCGAGCATCGGCGGCACGTCTGGAACGTAAAACCAGTCCGGCGCTACACAACCCCGCAACGGTGGCTCGGTAATGCGCCAGTAAATGCCGCTGTCCTGGCCGATACAATAGTGCTTGTCAGGATGCAGCTTATCCAGCACCGGCCGGATGGCCCCGGTCAAAAGAATGCTCTCGGGATGTTCCTGAAAGTTCTGCACGACGGCTCCGTCCGAATCGGGTAGCTGCGTGTGGTCCGGCAACGTCTTTTTGGCTTGCGGCAAAATTGCGCTCATCACTGTGCCCCTTCTCAAACGCCGCAACGCCGCAAGCGGCAATCCCGTTACACCGACACGCCCGCGAACTTGCCGACGCGCTCCAGGTCGCTCAGCAACTCTTTCGCCGTCTGGAAGCGCTCGTCGGGGCGCTTCGCCAACAGGCGCATTACGGTCCCCTGAAACATGTCGGGGACCGCCATCTGATACTTCTTCGGCTTTTCCGGCTCCGTGTTGCGGATGCGCGTCACCATTTCGATCATGGTGCCGCTGCCGAACGGCGGCCGGCCCGCGATCAGCGCGTAAACCGTCGCGCCCAGGCCGTACAGGTCGCTGCGGCCATCGACCTCGCCGGCACCGCGCGTGCGCTCCGGCGACATGTAACCGATGTCGCCGACCAGCTCGCCCGGCTTCGTGATTTGCTGCGCCATCGTGCCTTCCAGCGCCTTGGCCAGCATCAGGTCGCCCAGCAGTGCCGTCTTGTCGGCGGTGCGCAACAGGATGTTCTGCGGCGTCACGTTCCGGTGGACGATCGATTGCGCGTGGGCGTAATCCAGTGCCCGTGCGATGTGGACCGCGACGCGGTAGCCGTACTTCCAGTCGAGCATGCCCGCGACGCCGAGGCGGCGGATCACCTGCGTCATGCTCTCGCCTTCGATGAAATCCATCGCCACCCAACAGAACGCGCCCGTCTTGCCCGCCTTGTGCAGCGCAATCAAATTCGGGTGGCGCAACGGCAACACGGTCTTCATCGCACGGATAAAGCGCTGCATCTCCTCTTCCTGCCGGGCGAATTCCGGCTCCAACACCTTCAGAGCTACCGCCTGACCGCTATCGGTGTCGGTGGCCTTGAACACGGTGCCGCTCGCGCCCTTGGCGATGACCTGTTCGAGCTGGTAATGGCTGAGCGTCTTGCCGAGCAGGCTGCCGACGGCTTGGTCGGCACCGATCGGCCGGGGCGCGGCGGCCGGGCCGGGGTTGGGCATCGTTCGTTCGATGCCGACCACCGTGCTCGCCTCCTGGTCGTTGGGGAAGCGGATCGCCATTTCGGTGTTGCCGACGCGGAGCACGTCGCCGGGCTTCAGTTCCTGCTGGGCGATGGTCTGGCCGTTGATGAGGGTGCCGCTGCTGCTGATGTTGATGACGAGGGTACGGTTGCCGTCCCACTCGATTTCGCAGTGGACGCGCGAAATAGTCGGGTCGGTGAGGCGCGTGGCGGTGGCCTGGCTGCGGCCGACCTGCAAGGTTTCGCCGACCACCAGGGGAAAGGACCGCCCCTTGTCGAGTCCGGAGGTGATGTGCAGTTGAGGAGTCATTGTACGTTTACCCCGCGCTGGCGCTGCCCGCCGCCGCGCAAGCGCGGGCGGACCTGGATTTCGTCTGGTCGAGCAAATCGGTAACAGAACCAGTGTCGCGCACAACGGGCCGGGCGTCAACGGGAAAGCGCGCGTCCTTCGGCGACGGGTGTGGCAAATGTTTCGGGGAGCGAAACGCTTCCTGCCCTCGCCCACATGGTGCGCGGAGAGCCATTCACCGACCGTGGAAGCTTTTTCGCGTGCGCCAGCGTCCGCTGGCGCACGCGAACGACACCCGGAAAGGCCGACCCTCGCCAATGTTAAATTCGTGGCGAGGGTCGAGATTGGCCAGGGTCGATCCGGCGTCGGTGGTGATGCGTAA
>JBBRLG010000575.1:0-4660 GCA_038231495.1 Gemmatales bacterium
AGTGCCGACGCCGAGAGCAGGGCCCGCGTTTCCAGTTCTTCGAGCCGTATGCGGACCGGACGGCGGCACGGGGACGGCAAAGGTCGCGCGGTCGTTGGCGGGCGTTTTTGGAATATCCTCAACACAGGTATAGCTCCTTTAGTCCCCCGATTTTGGAACTGGCGGCGCGCGGCGACCCGCGCGCCGGAGCGGGATAATCACAAGTTCTCGGCGGAATGTAAAGGTCAGGGACGGGCGTTGGCCGTTGTGCTTTTACCACTTCCCGCCGCCCGCCCAGCTTGCGATAGGGCACTGCCACGGTAGCGCCCCGATTGCCCAAACCGCCGCCTGGTCTTGCTATAATGGGATGGTTGGGTTCTTGGAGTGTCAAACTCTTTGGCGAGCCGGGAGCGTAAGCGACCGGAGTTTAACACCCACTTCGGTCGCTTACGCTCCCGGCTCGCCAATTTGCGACGGGATTGCTTCATGGCACGCGCGGCACGGTGGTTACTCCTGGTTCTACTCGCCCTCCTTCCCACGGCCTGTTCGTCGCCCCCGTCGAAAGAACCGATCAAACTCGCCCATCTGCTCGCTCTGACGGGTTCGGACCGGGAGTCGGGCCGCCAGGCGCAGCAAGCCGTGCAGCTTGCGGTCGAGGAAATCAACCAGGACGATAAGGGCGTCCTCAGTCGGCCCCTGCACGTGCTCAACATCGATACGCACGGCGACGCCGAAACCGCCCAGGGCGAAACGGTCCGGCTGCTCAGCCTGCAACGGACCAGCGTCCTCCTCGCGCCGCCGGACGCGGCCATCGCCGAGCAGGTGCTGCGCACGGCCCAAGCCTACCCGGCCACCGCGATCGTTCCCGGCGAACTGCCCGAACCGCCGACCGGCGATGGCGTGATTTGCCTGGGCGTAAACCCGCGCAAACGGGGGCAAATCCTGGCCCGGCAGGCGGCGCAGGAGTTGAAGGCCAAGCGGGCGATTGTGCTGACGGACAAACGCAACCCGGTCGGCAGGAGCGTGGCGACTGGCTTCCTCAACGAGTGGCCGCGCGCCGTCCCCACCTCGGCGGAGGAGTGGACCTCGGCCAACCTCTGCACGGAAAGCGACTTGCCCCGGCGCTTAACCGAAGCCAAGGCCGATGTCGTTCTCGTTTGCGGGTCCGTTGCCGATTTCCTGAAAGTGCGCTCCCAATGCGCGGCCGCGAAGTTGCCGGCCCCCCTGCTCTACGGCGGCGAAGACGCGGGCGTCCGACCCTTCCAGGACGGCGCGCCAGGCCCAGACGCCTACCTGGTAACGGTACTGGCAAGCGACGCCCTGAACGATAAGGGCAAAGCGTTTGCCAAGAAGTACGAGGAGCGTTTCCACGAGCCGCCCGACCTGACGGCAATCCAGGCCTACGACGCCGTGCGGCTGGTGGCCGAGACGATGCAGCGCGACGGTTCCACCACGGAGGTCGGCGCGGCGCTGTACCGGCAGCCCCGGTTCGAGAGCCTGACCGGCCCGATTGTGTGGCAGGACCGGCTTGCGCAACGGCCCTTGTACCTCGTCCGGCTGCACGAAAAGGAAACGAATGTACTGAAGACGATCAAGGCCGACGAGTGACGTGCTTCGCGCTTGTCACGCGGCCGGCGACCAATTAGTGTGGTAGAAGCACGGCAGCAGCAAACCGCTCTGTGCGGACTCCTTTGCGGAATGTTCTCATGGCAGTCCTGGCCCCGCCCCCCGCGCCGCCGGTTATCAGTCACAGCGACAACGACGGCTTGAGGCGCTTTCAACGGCGGGTTTTTCAGATCCTGGCCAGCATCCTCACCGTCCTGGTCACGGGCTGGGTTTGCACCTACGGCGCCATCCCCGCGATTCTTGCCCTGATGGTGGCCAAGCACATTCTCGTCGCCATCCTGATCTGGGCGCTCGACGTGGACGGCTTTGAACGGCGGCAGTGAATTTCGCATTCGTACCATCACACCCTAGAATGCTGTCAGGTTTTCGGCCGCAAAAGTTGCCGCAATTCCTCCGCCGCCCCCGTCATCGACACGCGCCGCTGCACCAGGCTGTCGCGCTCGCGGATGGTGATCGTCTGGTCCTGCATCGTCTGGTCGTCGATCGTTAAACAGAACGGCGTGCCGATTTCATCCTGACGACGATACCGACGGCCGATGTTGCCCTTGTCGTCGAAGAAGACGTTGAACTGCGACTTCAATTCGCGGTACAGCTTCTGCGCCGTTTCGGGCAGGCCGTTCTCCTTCGTCAGCGGGAAGATGGCCGCCTTGATCGGGGCCAGCCGCGGGTGGAAACGCAGCACCGTTCGCGTCTCGCCCTTGACCTCGTCCTCGTGGTACGCTTCGCACAGGAACGCCAGCGTCGCCCGGTCGGCACCGGCCGACGGTTCAATGACGTGCGGGATGTATTTCTCGCGCGTGCTCTCGTCGAAATAGCTCAAATCCTTGCCGCTGCCCTTGTACTTGGGTTTGCCGTCCGGCCCGGTTTCCAGCACCAGGTCGTCGCCGTGCTTGACCAGCTTGCCCTCCATGTGGCTGCGCAGGTCGAAGTCGCCGCGGTGGGCCACGCCTTCGAGTTCGCCGAACTCGCCCGGCGCGAGGAACGGGAACGCATACTCAATGTCCGCGCAGCCGCGCGAATAATGAGCCAACTCGTCGGCGGCGTGGTCGCGCAGCCGCAACCGGCTGTCGGCCAGGCCCAGGTTTAGGTACCACTGGAAACGCCGGTCGCGCCAGTAGGTGTACCAGGCCAGCGACTCTTTCGGGTGACAGAAAAACTCGATCTCCATTTGCTCGAACTCGCGCGACCGGAATGTGAAGTTGCGCGGCGTAATTTCGTTGCGGAAGCTTTTGCCGATCTGGGCGATGCCGACCGGCACGCGCACGCGCGAGCTGTCGAGCACGTTCTTGAAGTTGACGAAGATGCCCTGCGCGGTCTCCGGCCGCAGGAACGCCGTGCCTTCCTCGCCACTGAGCGCGCCGACAAACGTCTTGAACATCAGGTTAAATTCGCGCGGCGGCGTCAGCGTGCCCAGCGTCTTGGCGTCCGGTCCGAGCACTTTGGCAAAGTCGCTCACCGTCGTCAGCGCCACCAGTTCGCCATCCCAGTGCAGGTCCTCGACGTTCTTCGCCCGTAGGTTAAAGAATTTCAACGCCTTGGACTCGGCCTCCTTCTCGCCGGCCTCCCCGCCCTCTTGCACGGCGACGAAGATGGTTTGACCCTTGGCCGTAACCCAACGGCCGCGTACCTGGTCGTGACGGTAGCGCTTTTTGGACTCCTTGCAATCCACCATGAAGTCGTGGAACAGGTCGTAGTGGCCGGAGCATTTCCACACCTGCGGGTGCATGATGATGCTGCAATCGAGGCCGGCCATCTCGTAGGCGGCCGGCGCACCGGGGTAAGTGCCCAACTCGTCGTGACCGGTTACCATGTCGCGCCACCACGCCTCCTTGATGTTGCGCTTCAGCTCCACGCCCAGGGGGCCGTAGTCCCAGAAGCCGTTGAGGCCCCCGTAGATCTCACTCGACTGAAAGAGGAACCCGCGGCGCTTGCACAGCGACACCAACTTTTCCATGTCCATGATTCGCAGCCCTGATTTTCCGACTTAATTGACCCAATAACTCTTCGTTATGCCGACCGTGCCGACCTCGACCCGGAGCGGATCCTTGTGCAGTTCCGGCGCCAGCGCGAACACGTCAACGCGCGCAGCGGCGCGAACGTCCTCATCATATCCGAGGCTTGCCAGAAGGACGCCCCCCGCGCTGACCTGGAGCGCCCCTTCCAGGACGCGGCCGTGGTTCTCGAAGCAGTCCCAGGCCAGCCGGGCACCGTCGTTCAACTCCACGTCGGCGTGTTCGCACAGGAAATCGACGAGCGCGCCGGCGAGCAGCGTATCCTCCAACGTCACGTCGCCGGAGTTGCCGCTACAGACAATATGAAGCGGACGCGTATCGAGGCGGATTTGTTCGCAGACGGCGCTGTAGTTGACGAACGCGGCGACCAGGACGCGGTCGGCCAGACCGCAACGGGCCAGGGCGCGGGTGCCGTTGGTCGTCGTCAGCACGAGCGTGCGGCCCTTGCATTTCGCGGCAGTGAAGGCTTTCGGCGAGTTGCCGAGGTCGAAGCCGGGCAGCGGTTTGCCGTCGCGCTCGCCGGCCAGGAGGACGTGCCCGACGCGCATGCCGCCGGCGAGTTGTCGCGCTTCGTCGATGCAGGCGCAGGGGCGGACGGCAAGGCAGCCCGCGGCCAGTGCGTGAATGATCGTGGTCGTCGCCCGCAACACGTCGATGACGACGGCCACGCCGCCCGCCAGACACTCCGGCCGCACGGCGTCGCAGACGAGATGGACCCGAACTTCCCTGCCGCGCGCCATGCGCTTGTTCCTCGAACGTTTTGGCGAGCCGGGAGCGTAAGCGACCGGAGTGAGTTTCAGTGATAACCTCCGGTCGCTTACGCTCCCGGCTCGCCCAAAAAGCAAAACGTCCTTGGCCGCAGTGCTTTGAGTCGCGGCTAAACCAACGTTGTAACCGTTCACTCCCCCCCTTACGAAGGGGGGTAGGGGGGGTTGAAATAGCGCGATGACCGTGTACTGCAATCGTTCTTAACCCCCCCTACCCCCCCTTCGTAAGGGGGGGAGCAACCGTTCACTCCCCCCTTACGAAGGGGGGGTAGGGGG
>JBBRLG010000576.1:0-4660 GCA_038231495.1 Gemmatales bacterium
TACCCACCCTTGCCAAAGCGCGAGAACTTGGCAAGGGTCGGATTTTGGCACGCAGCGACCGTCTCTAGCAGGCACCGGCGCTGATATACCCTTGCCAAATACGCGGCAAAGGTCGGCAAAGGTGGTTGGCAAGGGTCCGTTTGGCAAGCCCCTTGGCGGCATCCGGGTGTGCGGAACTTTCGCGCCGAGGTGATAAGGCTTGACCTCCCTAGACAAGCGCGGTTGGTGGAAATGCGCCCCGCGTCCGGCAGGTGCTTGCGTTCGTGCCGCGGCCGATGCATAATCGCAAACATTTCCCAAGCTCCGCTTGGGCAGGGCGCACACCAGTTTGAGCGCGAACGCCGGCTACGCCAGCGGCGCCCAACTGGCGGACGCGGAGGAAGCCGCCTACCGCCGCTTCTTGAACACCGGCGAGTCGCGCGGCGGTAACTTGATCTGCCGTGCGCCCGCCGTCCGCCAGTAGTCGAGGAACGGCATCATACCTAGCACGATCAAGACCACTTGCGTCGCGATGAACAGCATCAGCCAGTAGAACGTGCCCTGCTGGCCGGCGTAGGCGTGTAGGCCGACGCCTAGCAGGTTGACGCCGAACCACGACCACGACGTGATGATGTTGCCGAACAGCGTCAGCACCGCGATGCCGCGCTGCTGCACGATGCCGCCCCAGCGGGCGTGCAGCACCAGCGCGTTCATAATGACGATCATCAGCGCGCCGTTTTCCTTCGGATCCCAACCCCAGAACCGGCCCCACGATTGGTCCGCCCAGATGCCGCCCAGCACCGTGCCCACGAAGCTGCACAGCGTTGCGAAGCAGAGGATGCCGTAGAGAATACGGCTCAGGACCGCGAACACGTCGCGCGGCAGCATCCCGCCCGTGACGTACTGGAAGAAGGCCATCAGGATGAACAGGATGCCGCAGAAACCGGCGACGAACGTGGCCGCGTAGCCGGTGTTGATGACGACGACGTGCGTGGCCAACCAAAAGTTGGTGTCCAGCACCGCCTGCATCATCTCCAGCGTGTCGCCGTCGGTCGAGAGGTTGTGGGCGATGATACCCGACAAAAACCCGGTGAGGCCGGCGATGACGATGCCGAACCCGTTGCGGAAAATCATTTCGACGATCAACCCCATCAACACGGACGCCCAGCCGATGTAGATTGCGGTCGAATAAAGGTTCGTGATCGGCGGCCGGTCCTGAATGTACATGCGGGCGCCGATCGCCCAGGTGTGAACCACCAGCGTCAACAGGCACAGCAAGAACGCCGACCGACCCAGAGGCGCCTTGAAGCCGACCCAGGAACAACAGCCCAAAAGAAAGACGATGACGTACAGCACGGTGCATTGGTAGAACGGCTCGAAGTCGTTGAAAAAGACCTCGAACTCGGCCTTGTGAACCTTGTCCGGCATCGTCTTTTGCAGTCGGCCGTGGTAGGCGTCCAGTTCCTTGTTGAACTCCTCCGGCTTGTTGGCCGCGTACGCCGACAGCAGCGTGATGAGCGACACCGTATTGAGGTCTTCTTCGCCTGTCTCTTGCATGTCGCGGACGGCCTGGGGCAACGTCCGCGATCCCTTGTCGCCCTCCCCTGGCACCAGGTTCGGCGCGTCGAGCCGGGCCAGGTTGACGTAGATTTGCAGCCGCTTGGCCAGTTGTAAAACCTTGAAATCGAACAAGGTCTGCTTGTCGCGCTCGACCTCTTCGGCCCGCGACGCCTCCTTTTCGAGGAGATCGATCTTCGGCGCGATCTCGCGCACCGAGTAGCGCAGGAACTCGGGTTTGTTCGGCAGCCCCAACAGGTTGAGCACCTGGTCGTTGTCGATGCGGATGACCTCGTAATCCTCGGCCTTGCTGTTCTTGTCCAGGCGGCTCGTGATGACGTCGAGATACCAACGCACCGCGTCGTGCGTCTGGCCGTCGGGTGTTTTGAACGTGCGGTGGTTGGAGACGATTTGCAGGTCGTTCATGGCATCCGACTGGATCGGCTTCCAGCGGCCGTTCATCAGGACCGGCAGCTTGCCGAAGTCGTGCAGCCGCATGCCGCCCGCCGGATCCTGGGGCGGGATCATACAAACCAGGACGTAGAGCAGGCCGAGGCCCGTCACGCCGCCGGGCACGGCCAGCGACCACGGGCTGAAATCGATGACGCGAAGAGTCGCCGTTTTGCCCAGGAAGCCCCACAGCATCATGCCGAAGTGCAGCGACATGCCGAAGAACACCATCAGGCAGGAGATGTACGGCATCGTCCAGCCGGGGTTACGGACGACCTGCAAGACGGTGCCCTGGTCGCGCGGCAAAAAGCTGGACTGGTAGAACGTCTCACCCCCATAGCGGAGCGGGTTGTTCATCGAGATGCGCGTTTCCAACTCGTCACGCCTCGCCGTGTCTACCACGCGGACGGTGCTGGCGAAGTCCTTCGGCGTCTTGGTGCCTTCGTAGACCTCGTGCTCGAACTTCTCCAGCGTGACCGCGTACGGCTTGTAGGTCCGCTTGAAACGCAGGTAGATGTTGTAATCCTTGCCATCGACCGTCACGGGCTGCGGCAGGTCGGACATTGCGGAAAACCAGACCGACATCAGATAGGTGCCGAGGTCCTTGCCGGTGCCTTTTTCCTTCAATTTGACGTACGCGGACGCCATGTCGATGCGCTGCTCGGCATCGACGCCGGTGCCCTCGCGCTTCTCGACCGTGCGCCACTTCTTGCCGTCGCCCGCGGTCGCCGGGTTCTGGAAGTCGGCCGGGGCAGCATCCGGCTCGGCGGAGTTCACCATGTACTGGACCACCTGCACCTCGAACGGCAGGGCGTCGTTTTGAATCCACTCGTCCTTGCCGCTGGCGTTCCGCAATTTCTTGCCGGGCACGACGACCACGTCGTCGGTTTTGGCGTCCAAATGGCTTACGACCGCGAGTTCGGTGTTGCCGCGCTCTTCGACGAAGTTGACCGAGGTGCCGGTCTCGATCGTCATGGTGCCCTCGACGGCGTACAGGCCCGTGACCAGTTCGCCGAGCATCATGACGATGAGGCCGAGGTGCAGAATGATGACGCCGACACGTTTGGCCTTGAATTTGAACCGCAGTGCGTGGGCCGCCACCAGGTTGACCAGCAGTAAGGAGCCGAGCAGCCAGCCACCGGGGAACGGGAAGCCGCCCCAAACCGTCAGCGTTCGCGGGAAGAAGATTTGCAACGGCACCCAGACGTAGGCGGAGCGGAAGTACTTGCTCACCACCGTCCAGATGCCCTCGTCGATCTGCGCCAGCGTGCCGAAGAAAACGAGGAAGATCGACAGCGCGAACAGGGCGACGGTAAACCGCAGCGACGCCAGCGCCTTGGCGAAGGTCATCAAGGCGGAATCAGGGCGTCCGGCGCGCGGCGCGCGCGGTTCGGGGCGCGGCGGCTGGCCGAAAGCGGGCGGAAGGTTGTCGGTGACCGAAGTCTTACTCATCGCTGCCTCCGTCGAAGCGGACCGAACGGACGAAGTTCTCGAACTCGGCTTTCTGCTTCCCGACCAATTCCGGCGAACCCATTATCTTGAAGATCCAGGTGCGGTCGCCGCGCGGCAACAACACGACCACGATCCGATTGCTTTTGCCTGCCATGTCCAGGCTCTCCGCGCGCGTGTCCCCGACTGCGAACGGCTGGACGATGTCCTTCAATTCCGCGGTGGTGATCCGTCCGAGGCCGACCTGGCCGCGCCAGCGGAGAACGTTGTCCAGCAGCGGTTGTGCGGTCATCTCGGAGGCGCTGACCAGAACCTTCTCGTCGCCTTCCTGGACCTGGAAACCCACTTCCGCGAACTGCGGCGCCGTGGGCATTTTCTTCCAGCTTTTCGGGGCGTCGTAGGTCAACCGCGGCTTGGCCTGCCCCTTGGTGATACCCATTTTGGGCGGCGCGGCCTTGCGGAAGCGGCCGGCGGCGGTCATGTCCACGCGCGACACCTTGCGGTCGCCGAACTCCTGCTCCGTGACGTAGTCGCCCAGATCGCTTTCGGCGATCGCCTTGAGGCCGAGTTGCCCGCGCCAGCGGTTGACGTTGGCCACCAGCGAACCCGCCGCGCCGCCGAGCCGCACGACGGTCATTTCCGCTGCGGTGTCCTTGGGGCCGATGTTGTAAGC
Organism: Gemmatales bacterium; assembly: GCA_038231495.1. Lineage (GTDB taxonomy): Bacteria > Planctomycetota > Planctomycetia > Gemmatales > Gemmataceae > JBBRLG01. Next base: position 4,109 of record JBBRLG010000576.1, read on the forward strand.
GGCGTAGCGCAGCTCGCCGGCCGGCTCCTTCACCCAGGCGTCGGGCGCTATCCAGGTTGCCGGCTCTTTCGCGTCGCCGCTAAACTTCACCGAGCGCAGGAGTTGCTCGAACTCGTCGGCGTGCTGATCCACAACGTCTTTCGGTCCCGTCAATTTGAAGAACCAGGTGCTGTCGCCGGACTTGAAGATCGCGACGCGCAGGCGGATCATGGGCGCTTCGATGCGCGGCGCCTGGTAGTGTTGCACGTCTTCGTTCTGCTGGCAGCCGAGTGGCACCAGCGCGGCCGTCGCGCACAGTAGCAATGGCCCCAATCGGCGGACGGTCAGGCGTGGTAGATGGATCGGCATACGGCAATAGGCCCTGGTTTGCTTCGCGGCGGGTGGTGGGCGGCGGCGGGCGGCGAACGGCGGGTGGGTTCTCTAGCTACCTGTAGTGTCGGGAACCGGGGCCGGAGATGCAAGGGGAAAATCAATTGGCGAGCCGGGAGCGTAAGCGACCGGAGTTTATCGCTGAAACGCACTCCGGTCGCTTACGCTCCCGGCTCGCCAAAA
>JBBRLG010000577.1:0-4658 GCA_038231495.1 Gemmatales bacterium
CCGTTGCCGCCGCCCGCAAGCGTCAGGAGTCCGCAACCTCCGTCGTCGTCGAGTACGAGGTCAAGGATAGCGAAGTCAAGGGCGGCATTGCGGACAAATTGGAGCCGCCGTCCGATGCGGCCGGGCCGGTGCCGCCTGCCCCGTTTGCCCTGGTATCCAATAATCGCCTGGTGTTGGACGGCCCAAAGCTCCGCATCGAAAACAACCATCCCGCGTGGTCCAACGGCGGACCGCGCCCGCACTTCATGATCACGGTCTTCGACGGTGCCATCCGCAAATTGTATAATCGCGGCGGGCCTACCCCGGATGCGCGGCCCGCCGGATTGATAAGCACCAGCCCTTCGCATTTGATCCTGCAGTCGATTTCCCTGGACCCCGTCACCGCGACGTTCCGCGGGTTAGATGCCGCCATCACCACTTGGCCGCTGGCCAAAATGAAACCGACCGGGGCCACGTTGGCCGTGGACGGGGCGACCTGGCGGGCCTATACGCTCGAAACGCCGTCCCTTCAGAAAACGACCTGGTGGTTGAACCCCGACGAAGATTACGTAATCCGTCGGGTGGAAACGCAGACGAAGAACCGGCCGACCGACCGGCTCGACATCTGGTACGAACGGACCGCGCTGCCGGACCAACAAGACTCCGCGTTGTACCCCGCCGCGTGGGCATACACCGACTACGCCAAGGCCGGCACCGGGGTGCATTCCATCGCGGTCAAGGTGACTCGGATTGAACTCAACAAGCCGCAACAGGCCGACCAATTCCAGTTTACTTTTCCGGCCGGAACCTTCGTCACCGACCAACGGGACTTCAAAGATTATCGCGTCCAACCGGACGGCAGTGTGCGCGAGGTTGATGCGGAAACCGGCAAAGAATTGGGAGTATTCGAGACTCACCCGGAGGTGCCTTGGTACCGCAACAAATGGCTACTCATCGGCGTCACGGTGGTCCTGGCGGCGGCCTTCGTTTTGACTTACGTCCTGACGCGGGGCAGGAGAAAAGCGCGATAACGGGAGCTTTGCCGACACCCTTTTTCCGAACGCTCCAACCTACCAATACCACGTCGCCTCTCGGCAGCGTTCGGGGTAGAAGTTGTCCTCGTACGACTTCCGCAAAACGATTTCGCCGGTAACGGCCACCAGGCGGGCGGTGCAGAGAAAGATTTGGTAGAAATTGACCAGCGGCCACACCGGCAGCAAAACCCCCAAGTCCCGCGCCCGGTCGTTGGAGTAGTACAGGATCAGGGCGGCGTGGACCGGGAAAAAGCCGAGGTAGATCAGCCAGGTGACGACCAGGATTTGCCAGCAAGTGCCGTCGCCCAGGAACGCCGCACTGTATAGTTTCCACACCAGGTAACCCCAGAAGCCGTACAGGCAGATCACGCACAAAAACAGGTTCTCAAACGAGTTCAAGAAGTCTGTGAAGCGGAAATTGGGACCCCAGAAGTAAAAGCTGTCCGCGTGCTGCCGGCACTTGCCGCGAACGATCGACCGGTCCCACCGTAGCCGTTGCTTGAAGAGCGACCACCACGAAGTCGGCAAGTTGGTGTAGCACTGGGCGTAGGGCGCGAAGGCGATCGCGTAGCCGCACTTGCGCACCGCCTGCGTCAGGTCGCCGTCCTCGCCGGGGCCGACGTTCCAACCACCCACTTTTTCAATCGTGCTTCTCCGAAAAGCGCCGAACGCGCCGGAGATGATGCCCAGGATGCCCAGGCGGGCGGCCAGCAGGCGGCCCAGGAAAATCGAGCGCAGGTACTCCTGGGCCTGGAGCCGCGTAACCAGGTTGACGTCGGGGTTGCGCGCCAGGATTGCCCCGGAGACGGCCCCCACCGCGGCGTCTTTGAGCGGTTGCACGATCTCCCAGAGCGCGTTGGGTCCGAGGTGCGAGTCCGCGTCCAGGCAGACGACCACCTCGGCACGGGTGTGACCCAAGGCCCAGTTCATCGCCGACGCCTTGCCGCCCCGCTCCACCCGGCGCAGCAAGCGCACCTCGGCGTGGGAGCGGGTGAAGCGGCGGACGACCTCACTCGTGCCGTCCACGGAGCCGTCGTCGATCACGATGATTTCCAGCCGCGGATAACTCCCGCACAGCGAAATCAGCGTGGCCTCGATGGTGTCGTCCTCGTTGTGTCCGGGCAGGATCACGCACACCGAGGGGCAATGCGTGTAGGCCGGCTCCGGTCCCCCGCCGCGCAGCCACCGCCCGAGGTTGCGCAGGCTGTCCCACAAGCCCATGACGACGAAGGCCAACAGGTAGCGCGGGAAGTCCACGACGAGAAGGAAGGCCAGGGAGGCGAGTTGGACTTCAGGGTTGAGAGAGGTAAACCAACGGATCAAATCGGTTAGCATGATACCCCTCCAGTTCCAACTCAAGCCCCTGATGGCGGGGGAAGCGCAGCCCGCAACGAAGGCACTGGCCGACGTCTTCCAGGCGCGTGTCGTGCCAGTGACAATCGCGACAGTCGAAGGGGCCTGGCAAGTATTCGTAGTCCGAGCCGGGCACGAGGCGGCGCGTGCGGCACTTGGGGCAAACCAGTTGCCCGGACGCCTCGAAGTCCCGGACCGGGCCGACGTGGGCGCAGCCGAGGTGGTGAATAAACTGCTCCCGCGCGAAGCGGATCGAACCGCAATTCGTGCAACCTTGCCGAAAGGTCGGCAACCCCTGGCACTTGGGGCAGACGTGGACGCGGTCCACGAGTACCGGCTGCAAGACGCCGATCCGCACCCATTTTTGTAAAACCGCGTGCGGGAAACCCACACGGAACTCGAGCGTTTTCCGGTCGAGCCGCGGCGTCAACCCTTCGGGCTGCAACAATTCCGCCGCGATCCCGCCCCAGGTGCCGCTTCCAAAAAGGCTGTTGCCCTGGTTGCGGCGCGTCTCTTGCAACACGAAGCCCGCGCACGCCGCCGCGGCGCTTTCCCCCTGAAAAACGAGGACGAACGCCCCCGACAGTCGTTCCGGTGCCGCTTTCAGGGCCAGCTCGGCACCCTCCGCGCTAACCTCTGTTAGCTCGCCCGTAAGGCGGCGCTCCCAGTCCGGCGAGGCGTCCGCCAAAACGGGAATCGCGAGCACCGACCCGCCACGCGCCGGCGGGGAGCTTTCTATCCCCCCGTGCGTCCGGTGCGCCGGGCCGTCGAAAAGGGTGGGTGCCGCGGTCATTCGTGCCACCTCCCCAGGGAAAACGACGGCCCCTGGGGGAGTTTGACGACTTCGCCCACCCGCAAAGCCATCCATTTGGACGCTTCGGGCCGCGGTTCGAGGTAGACCGGCAGCAGCCGCTCGTTGGCGGCGTAATGGCGTTCGATGTTGTTCGGGGCCGGTTCGTAGCGGTCGCCCACCCGCACCACCTTGCAGCGCACCGCCTCGGGGTACGGCTCGACCGTCACGCTCACGTCCTGGTCCACGGCAAGCGCTGCACTCGCGTCCTGGCGGACGTACAGCACGATCTGTAATGTCCCCTCTTGCAGGATGGTTACCAAAGGGTCCGCGGTCTTGCAGTATTCGCCCGCCGAACGCTGCAGCTTGACGACGGTGCCGTTCGCCGGCGCGCGGACGTGGATGTCCTCCATGCGGTGCAGTACCGACCCCATTTCGGATTGAAGCGCCTGGATGCGGGCCAGGAAGGGCTTCAGTTGATCGGCCCCCGCCTCTTCTAGTCGGACTCGCGCCTCCGTCTCCTTACCCAGCAGGTCCGTCGTCTGCTCCGCACGGCTTTTCATGAGGGCGAGGCCTTCCTTGAGCTTTTGCACATTTTCCTCCTGCCCGCGGAGGTTGATCTCCAGTTGCTCGACCTCGCGCGGCGAGATCGCGCGGGCGAGGAGGAGGGGCCGGCAGCGGTCCAGGTCGGAGCGCGTGGCGTCGAGCTGCGCCTGTTCGCGCAACAGCTTACCGGACAGTTCATAAAACTCCGCGACGGCTTTCTGGGATTGGTTGTTCGTCACGGCCGACTGCCAGCGCAACTTGGAAGCCTCCGCCTCCAGGGTCGCCTGGGCGATCTTGATTTCACAGGTCAGCTGGTCGCGCCGTTGCGACAATTCGGGACATTCCAGGGTGAAGAGGACCTGGCCCTGGCGGACGGTTTCGCCTTCGCGCACGTGGACGTAGCGCACGAAGCAGTCGTGCGGCGGTGCCAGTTGCAAAACGCGGCCCTCGACAATGCCGTGGGCGTGGTAGCGAAAGAAAGTGTCCCAGACCTGGTAGCCGACGAAGCCGCAAACGGCCACGAGGAGGATGCCGAACAGGAAACGGCCTTTGGGCCGCTTGGGCAGCGGTGCCGGCCCGCGGGCGACGTGGTTGTGCGGACTGACGACGCGCCGCGGGAAGCCGTTGGGCGCCTCGGTGTCGTTGGTAGGGGTTGGCAAGAAAGGGCCGCTTTGCATTGCAATAGGTTCCGTTCAGTAGGCGCGCGGAGCCGCGTTCCGTCGGCAATCAACTCCAAGGGCCAGGCCGCGCTTCGCAGAGCCGCCCGGCGGCGTGGTGGAACGGAGGAATAATACAACATTTTTGGGCGGCAAAGGGGTTTTTTGAAAGGATACCGGGTCGGGTGTGGCAAAACTTTCGGGAGGTCTGCTGTAGGACGGGCTTCCAGCCCGTCCAGAGGACACGGACGGGCTGGAAGCCCGTCCTACCGAAGAAAGCCCTCCCGAAAGTTTTGCCAC
>JBBRLG010000578.1:0-4640 GCA_038231495.1 Gemmatales bacterium
CCAACAAGCGGGCCGGCCCCGTAGCCACAAGCGGCCCGCTTGTAGGCTTTCGCCCCGCCAACAAGCGGGCCGCTTGTGGCTACGGGCGTTTGTGCCACTTTCCCCCGCGCCCGGTATAGTTGACCGGAATTCGCGTCACTTACGTTGTTGAGCGTGGAGACTTCTTGAGGTAGAAAGGGGATTCGGAAGCGATTGGCAAAGCTTCCCTGCCTCGAACTGCCGGCAACACCCGGCAACTGATCGAAAGGAATGCGACGATGAACAAAAGCCCCAGTTGGATTGGCGTTTTGCTCGTGGGGGTCGTCCTGGCACTGTTTGCCGGCTTCGTGATTTGGTGGAAGTGGCCACCCCCCATTATCAATACCGCACTCAGTTCTTACAAAGAGGCCACGCGCGACGCGCTCGTGGCCACCGCCGACCCCTACGGCGACGTGGCGGACACCATCGTCTACCTCGACCAAGGGTGGACGCCCGCCGAGAGCATGGACTTCTACACGCACACGCAAGGCTCCCGGCTGCTGCCGTACCCCTGGTTCCTCGCCCTGGAGCAACCGGCGAACGAACGGCCCTTCCGCGAGCCGGCCAACATCACGCGATTGCGTTACCTGCCGCAGAAGGCCAATGCCATCAACCCGGACGCCTTGCCCGTCGGCTTCGTCAAGGACCCCAAGCGGCCCGGCGGACAGGAAGATTGGCTCGGTATGAACTGTGCCGCGTGTCACACCACGCAAGTCAATTACCAGAAGGTCGGCTACCGGATCGACGGCGGGCCGACGATGGCCGACCACGAGACCTTCCTCAACGAGTTGACGCTTGCTTTGAAGAACACGTTGGCGGATTCGGCGAAGTTCGAGCGGTTCGCGGCGAAGGTTTTGCCCAAGGACCACACGGACGCGGACAAGTCCAAGCTGCAAGCGCGGCTCGGCAAGATGTTCCAGTTCCGCAGCGAATTCGACGCCCGCAACCGGTCGAACAGCCCCTACGGCTTCGCCCGGCTCGACGCATTTGGCCGTATCCTTAACGAGCTTTTCGTCCACGACCTGGGCGTCACGGCGGAGGGACAGGGCCAAGTTGCCGACGCCCCGGTGAGCTACCCCTTCCTCTGGGACACGCCGCACCACGACTTCGTGCAGTGGAATGCCATTGCCGCCAACAAGATCGGTGGCAGCGAAACGCTCGGTGCCCTGACGCGCAACGTCGGGGAAGTGATCGGCGTCTTCGGCGAGGTGGACATCCCTCAGCCCGGCGCCCCGGCGCCGCTGCTGGGCTACAACTCCAGCGTGCGCGTGCCCGACCTGATTGACACCGAGAAGTTGCTTCGCAAATTGGAGTCGCCGCAGTGGCCCAAGGCGTTCCCGCCAATCGACGAGGGGCAGCGCCAGAAGGGGGAAAAACTCTTCGCAACGTATTGCCTGGCGTGCCACGCGGAGATTAACCGCACGGACCCCAACCGCGAGGTAAAGGCCAACCAAACCTTGCTGATCGCGGTCCGCACCGACCCGGCGATGGCGACGAACTTCGGCAACCGGCACGGCAAAACCGGTCCTCTTGCGGGCAAGAAGGCCGCGGTGCTCGTGGGCAACCCGCTCGGCGACGACGCCAGCGGCGTGGCGGTCCTTTCGCACACCGTCCTCGGCGTCATTCTGAACACGCCGTTTAACGGCTACAAGGAGAGCGACTTGTTGGAGGTGCGCAAGCCCGTCACGTTCGCCCTGTTTGGCGGGTTGCTAAATTCGCTCGTGTACAAGGGGCGGCCGCTGAACGGCATCTGGGCGACGGCGCCGTACCTGCATAACGGTTCGGTCCCCAACCTTTGGCAACTGCTGCTGCCGGCGGAGAAGCGCGACGCCCAGTTCTACGTCGGCCGCCGCGAATTCGATCCGAAGAACGTCGGCTTCAAGACGGAGGCCTTTACCGGCGGCTTCCTTTTCCGCACGACCGACGAGGCGGGCAAACCGATTCGCGGCAATTCCAACGCGGGCCACGAGTACGGCACCGGCAAGAAGGCGATCGATGGCGGCGACGACTTGCGCCCGCTGACGGACGACGAACGGTGGCAACTGGTTGAGTATTTGAAGTCGCTCTGACACCTGGCATTGAGAGTCCGCAAGGAAATAACAAGGAAGGCCTGGGAGGCGGTTTTGCAAAACCGCCTCCCAGGCCTTCAAATGTTGGACGTGATTTGTCTGAGTATCAATCGGCCTTGTAAGCCATGATAGTTATAAACCGGTGCGTCGAGGAGCAACCGCTCGGACAATGGCTATCAGAATGCAGGCCCCGACGAAGGACACCGCGATGCTTCCCCAGAAGCCCACATCGCCCTGGACAAAAAAGCTGAAAAGGAACCCGCCCAGGACTGACCCGATCAGGCCGAGGACGATGTCCCAAATGATCCCATAACCGCCACCCTTCATCGCCAGGCCGGCCAACCAGCCCGCGACAAGGCCCACCAGAATCCAGGCAATCACCCCGCCCGCGTACAGATTGAAATCTGCAAAAGCTACCATGACAATCCCCTCCGCAAAGGTCGTCCGTCGGTTCCATGCGTCCCCGAACGCCGGGGACTTGTTACACGCCCGGTTTAATCGGGCTGGTGCTGAGCTACAATTTTGGTCGGAGCCGGTGCCCTGCAACCGCCACGGTTGATTTACTTGCAAAGATTGCGCCAAATAAACGGTTGCGGAAAAAAGTCCAAGGCGAGCGGCGGACGAAAGTCCGCCGCTCGCCTGACAAACACTCAGTCTAAACGCTTGCCTTTTTCAAACTTGTGCATGTGCCGACTGGCAGACCATTGCGCAAAATCGGGAGCCGCTGTGCGCAACAAATGGCACATTACTTGCCTAATCTCGGGCCGTGGGTTTGTCGTTCGTTTTGCTCACGAATGGGCAAGGTCGGCGCAGGATGCCGGCCCGTTGTTTGACCGAGGGTCCGAACCCAGGGAGGCCGCTATTCGCCCGCGACCCACGCACGGACGAGATCGATGGGACAACAAGCGCGGAAGCTGCGCGTCCTTTTGGTGGAAGACCATGACGACACGGCGACGAGCACGGCGACCTTGCTGCGCTTGTTCGGCCACGACGTTGCCGTCGCCGGGGACGGTCCGACGGCACTCCATGCCGCGCCCGTGTTTCAACCGGACGTGGTTCTGCTGGACATTGGTTTGCCGCGCATGGACGGCTTTGAAGTGGCCCGCCAACTTCCGGCCGTGTGCGGGCCGAAGCCGCCCGTTCTCATCGCCCTGACCGGCTACGGCGGTGAGGAGGAACGGCGGCGTTGTGCGGAGGCGGGCATCTACGTTTATTTTCTGAAGCCGGTCGATCCCCTGCTACTGGAGTTGTTCCTCGCGCAGTTAAAGCGCAGGCTCGTGGAATAATCGTTGGCGCCGCGAACCCCTTGGCGAGCGTCGGGGCGTAAGCCCGACGCCCGCCAAAGCAATAACGACTGCAACGCAACGGTGACAAGCCGATGTCACTTCTCGCCCTTGCCGAAAACCAGGACCGCGAATGTCTTCGGGTCCATCGTCGGTCGGCCGCCGGCCGCCGCGGCCTTGAAGTCCGCCGACGGCAGAAACAGCCGGTGCGTCTTCGGGTCCAGCGCCATCGTCTTCGACCCCGTCTTGGTCTTGATCGTCTCCACCACGGTATACTTGTCGCCGCCGTCGGCGTGAACCACCGTCACGGTGCCGTCGGCGCAGGAACTGAAAATGTTGCCCGTCGCCGGGTCGAACGCCGTCGCGTCCACCCGGTCGCCGATGGGGGCCTTGCCGACCACTTTGCCGCTCTCCGCATCGACCACGATCAACTGCTTGTTGCGGCAACCGACGAACAGCCGGTTGGTTTTGGGGTCCATCGACAGGCCCGTCGGCGTCTCGCCGGGTGCCAGCGGCCAGCGCTCCAGCACTTTCATCTTCTTGGCGTCGATTTTCACGACCAAATTCTTGTCCTCGATGTTCACGTAGACGTTGCCGGCCCCGTCCGCCGCGGCGAACTCCGGACGTCCTTCCAGGTCGATCGTGCCTTCGACCTTGCCCTCGGCGGCGTCGATGACCGTCGCGCTCTTGCCGCCGCCGTTGAAGGCGAAGACGCGCTTGGTGGACGGGTCGTAGAGAATGCCGTCCGGATTCTTGCCGGTCTTCGCCTCGCCCAGCGTTTTAAGCGTTTTGAGGTCGAAGATGGTCACATTGTCGCTGCGGCCGTTACTCGTGAAGCCGCGGCCGAGGTCCGCGGCGATGGCGATGCCGTGGACGCCCTTGGTATCGGCAATCGTGCCCTTCAGTTCGTAGGTGTCGGCGTCGAGGACGTCGACCTGGGTGGCGTGCGAGATATAGACGCGGCGGCCGGCGGCGTCCACGGTCAGGTAGTCCCAGCCGCCGTCGCCGGACACGGGGACCGTTTTCAGCAGGGTGTAGCCCGCTTCCGGCGCCGCGACGGTCGCCGTGAAGGACGCCAACAGGATCAACAGGGTGACGGCGAAAGTACGCATGAAAACCTCCAAAGATAAGGGGTAACCGTAACGCTTCTCCCCCCCTTACGAAGGGGGGGTAGGGGGGTAAGAACGACTGAAGTACTCCGTCCTGGCATCCACCCCCCCTACCCCCCCTTCGTAAGGGGGGGAATGAACGGTTACGTTAAGGGTCCGCG
>JBBRLG010000579.1:0-4630 GCA_038231495.1 Gemmatales bacterium
ATGGCGCTCTTTTCACCCCCCCTACCCCCCCTTCGTAAGGGGGTGAGTGAACGGTTACGTCTGAACCGTGACGATGGGGGCATTGTATGCAAACCGGTTGTCGCCGAGAACGGGGTCACCGGGCGGGTTGCACCGGCTGTGAGCGCGAGCCTTTCGCGTTTTTCGCTGCTTTTCTTGGCGAGAATGCGGCCAACCCCTGTCCGTTTGACGATGTGACTGGGGTAATCCGGCGGAAAATCCGGGCGAACGGGCCAACTTCCGGGAAATAGACTCTTCCCAGGAGCGGGGCAACGTGGTAAAAAGTTAATATCCGTTACTATCGGTCCGGCGGCGCGCCGTTGCGTCGCTGTCGATAAATGGTAACGGGGTGGTGTCGGCGGTGCCCGGATCAAAAACCCGTGTTATCCTTTCCGGTAAGTACGGACGGGGTTCCCAGTCAGGAGAAAGCATGCCGTTACGGATGCGTGTTCACGAACGAGAGCCGATCGGTCTGGCCTTGCGCCGCTTCAAGAAGTTGCTCGAACGCAGCGGCATTCAGAAAGAATTGCGCAAGCGGAAGTATTACGAAAAGCCCTGCGAAGCCCGCCGCCGTGCCGAACTGCGGAAGCTAAGCGCCATCCGCAAGGCGCGCACGATGGTCAAGAAGCCCTGAGTTGGCGGTCCAGAACCGCCCCTGCGGAGCAAGCGGTATCGTTCCGTCGGGGGACGATTACGGAACCCGGGGATTGTTCGAGGAGCAACTAAACCGTGAGCCAGACAGCCAAGGAGCGTGAAATCAACACGGCCGCCTCTGCCACTGCCGTCAAGCCGCCGGCCGGGGCACTATGGAACCAGCCGCGCAAACGGGCCAAACTGCCCAACTGGGTCAAGTGTGTGCCGTTCGTCGGCCTGCACCTGGCCTGCCTGGCCGTGCTGTTCACCGGCATCGACGCGACGGCCGTCGCCCTGTGCTTCCTCACCTACTTCTGGCGCATGTTCGGCATCACCGGCGGCTACCACCGCTATTTCGCCCACCGCTCGTACAAAACGAGCCGGGTTCTGCAATTCCTGATCGCCTGCCTCGGTTGCAGTTCCGTCCAGAAAGGCCCGCTCTGGTGGGCGTCGCACCACCGGCAGCACCACCGCTATTCCGACACGCCGGACGACCCGCATTCGCCGCACGTCACCAGTTTCTGGTGGTCGCACCTGGGTTGGATTCTGTCGCCCGACCACGTCGAGACGCCGATCCACGTCATTCGCGACTGGGCCATCTTCCCGGAACTGCGTTTGCTGGACCGTTTGCACTGGGTTCCGGGCGTAATCCTGGCGGTCGTCTGCTACCTCGTCGGCGGTTGGAGCGGCCTGGTGGTCGGCTTCCTTATTAGCACCGTGCTGGTCTACCACGCGACGTTCTCGATCAATTCGCTCAGCCATCTGATCGGCAAACGGCGTTACGCCACGTCGGACGACAGCCGCAACAACTGGTTCCTGGCGATCATCACGCTCGGCGAAGGCTGGCACAACAATCACCACCACTACCAGAGTTCGGCCAACCAGGGGTTCTTCTGGTGGGAGATCGACATTAGTTACTGCGTCATCCGCACGCTCGGCTTCGTGGGGCTGGTGTGGGACATCCGCCGGCCGGGGGCGAAGGCGTTGAACTATCGCAACGTCAACGTCCGGCCTTCCGAGCAGTCCGACCCGGCGCCGGTCGCGGCGGCTGAACGCGGGTGAAAACCAACCGACAGCGGTATTGCCGCTTGCGGCTGAGCGCGAACCGCTCAGCCGCAAGCGGCAAATTCGTTGGGGGTATGATCCCATGAACCTCCCCCCCGAATTGATCCTCAAATGCCGCCGCCACCTGTTCCGCCGCGACCCGGTGTTAAAACGGCTCATGCAAACCGTCGGCCCGTTCACGCTCCAGCCGACCGGCGTGTCGTTCGTCATTCTGGTTCGTGCCATCATTTCCCAACTCATTTCGACCAAGGCCGCGGCCACCATTTTCGGCCGGCTGCAAGCCGCCATGCCGGGCGGCGACGTGACGCCGGCCGCCCTCCTCGCAACCGACGTGGAAACTCTCCGCGGCTTCGGCCTGTCCGGCACCAAGGCGCGCGGCCTGCACGACCTCGCCGGGCGCGTCGCCAGTGGCGCACTGCCCCTGGAACACCTGGCCGAGTTGACCGACGACGAGGTTACGGCCCGGCTGCTGCCGGTCCACTGTGTGGGCCGCTGGACGACGGAGATGTTTCTGATTTTTGCGCTGGGCAGGCTGGACGTGTTGCCGGTCGACGACCTGGGCTTGCGCGCCGGCGTCCGGGACGCTTACCAATTGGCGGAGTTGCCGGACCGCAAAAGCCTTCAAACCCTCGCGGAGCCGTGGCGGCCGTACCGCACGGTGGCGACTTGGTATCTCTGGCGCAGCCGCGGCGGCGTGCCCCAATCGAAGTGAGTGAAGCGCGCGTCTTACCCCTTGTCCCACACCGGCTGAAAACTCTCTTCCTTGTTGCGGTGCTTGCCCAACGCCTGGGTCAACGGCAACATCGCCCGGCAGTATTCGCTGAACGCGCCCGGCAAATCACCCTTGTCCTTGAGGTCGTTGGCCAGCTTGTGATGCTCGGCGTACTCGGTCCAGTTGGGTTCCCACCGCTTTTCGCCGGCGCGCTGGTGGAGCGCCGCCACCGCCTTCGCCAACTTGTCCAGCAAATCTTCTTCGATGACGCACGGGGCGTTGCGGTAAACGCGCGGCTTGGCCGGCAACCCGTCCGGACGCTCGGCGTGCTTCAATTCACGCCTGTAATGCAGCCCCAACCCGCCCAGGCCGGCGACGATGGCGACGATGGCGAGCAGGAAGGTAAACAACGCCATGCCGGGGAGGCCCGCGAGTTGCAACGCGATCGCTAAAGCGGTCAGGAAGGTGCCTGCCAGCAGCGACGTCAGCCACCAGTGACTGCCGAACCACCGCGTCGGCCGCGCCCGTTCGGCCTTGCCGTGGACGACGCCGTTGGTCGCCAGCGGCTTGTTCACGCGCACGATCAACACCGTCGTGTTGTCCGGCCCGCCGCGCAGGTTCGCGAGGTCCACCAGGAACCGACACGCCTCCGCCGGCGGCAGGGCGCTGGCGACGGCCCCGATCTCGGAGTCGTTCACCTGGCCGCTCAGGCCGTCGCTGCACAGCAGGAAAATGTCGCCGGGACGCAGCGGGTGCGGCCCCTCCACGTCGACCTGCACGAGCGGTTCGGGGCCGAGGCAGCGGATGATGACGTTGCTGGGGATGTCCTTGACTTCGTTGGGGTCGATGCGCTGCCGGCGTGCGTACTCCCAAACGAGGCTATGATCGTAGGTGAGCTGTTCGATCTTGCCGTCGCGGACGCGGTAGGCCCGACTGTCGCCGACGTGGCCGACCCAGGCACCTTCGGGCCGGAGCAGCAGGGCGGTCGCCGTGGTGCCCATGCCCTCGAACTCGCGGTTTTGCTGGCCGCAGGTGTGAATGCTGGCGTTGGCCTCGACGAACGCCTTCCGCAGCGCAATCGTAGACCCCTGCTGGGCGTGTTTGTGATAGGTGTGTGGGATGACGGCGGCGGCCTGTTCGCTGGCCTTCTCGCCGACCGCGTGGGCGCCCATGCCGTCGGCCACCACGTACAGGTGGCCGCGCTCCTGGAACTGCTCATCTCCGCCCGCCAAAAGCACGGCGTAGCAATCCTGGTTGTGAGAGCGGCGCACTCCCACGTCGGTCAAGAGCGCGTGATCGATCTGGTCGGAGCGTATCACCCGGTAGCACCCTGGTCGAGAGGTCGGGGCCGTGGCCGTCGGAGCGGAAGGGGCGTCCCGCTTTGCCGCTTGCGGCTTTGCGAAGCCGGCCGGTTTCGCCATGCCAGACTCCCGTTAGTATGCTACACCGCCGCCCCGCTCTTGCAAAGAGGCGGGGTGCGGGCGACCGCGGCGGCTGGCGCGAACCGGGCGAAGTTGTTCGCGGGCGCACCGCCATTGCCCTTGACGCCGGCGGACCCTTTCGGTATTCCCGCCGACCTTTCACCAACGGGGCCGCGTGCGCCGCGGCGCCCGGACAAGCCTAGCACACGGACGCGGCTCAAAACGGCGGGTGCGAGCGATGAATCGATACTGCGGGATCGGATTAGCGTTACTTCTCGTCCTGGCGGCCGGCTGCGTCGAGCGCCGCATGATCGTGTCGTCCGAACCGCCGGGGGCCGCGGTCTTCGTCAACAACGTCCCGTACGGCACCGGACCGGTGGACGTGCCGTTCATCTATTACGGCACCTACCACTTCACGTTTGTCCGCGACGACCGCGAGACGCTGCAAGTCGATCAGCTGGTCAGCACCCCCTGGTACGAGTGGCCCGGCATCGACTTCTTCACCGAAAACCTGTACCCCGGCAAGTTCCGGGACATCCGTTGCTTCAACTACGCCTTGCCGCCGTTGCAATCGTTTGCGCCGGCCGACGTGCTGATCCGCGGCAACGCGCTAAAATCGCGGGCGGAGACGATTGTACCGCTGGCACCGGACGCCAAACGGTTGCCGTAAGATCGGGAGGATCGGGTGTCGGAGAAGATCGGGTGTCGGGGGTCGGGTGTCGGGTGTCGGAATTGGCTGATAGCTAATAGCTGACAGCTAACAGCTATTTTGATTCCCGTC
>JBBRLG010000580.1:0-4624 GCA_038231495.1 Gemmatales bacterium
CTGGCTCAACGATGACACGGCCTACCAAAAGGTTTGTGGCGAGTTGGCCGTGTTGCGGGAGAAGATTGCGGTGCCGGGGGCGTGTGGGCGGGCGGCGAAGTGTGTGCTGGAAGTGTTGGACCGACGCCAACAGCCGCTTGCGGCTTAGCGCGTTTGGGCGCTCAGCCGCAAGCGGCAAACGTGGCTTAGAAGCGGACGCCGAGGGTGAACAGCAGGTTGAGGTCTTCGTTCTCGCCGTTGTGACTCGTTTGCAGCACCTGATCCCAGGTGTAGCCCCATTCGCCGCGGACGCCACCGATGAAGATCAGCGAACCGACCGGAATTTCAAGGTCCGTGTGGACCGCGATGAAGCCGCCGCCGATCGTGGCAGTCCGGTGATTGAAGCCGTGCAACTCCACCTTGTCGGTGCCCCAGCGGCCGCCGAGGTCCACGCCGATTCGCCAGTTTAGCTCGTCGTGCGACATTTCCGCGTTGCCCATCAGCCAGATTTCTCGGCCGATGGCAAGGTTGACGTAAGTGCGGTTCAGGTTCTTGATCGTCACGTCCACGTTCGGCACCGTTACCAACGTCGGGGGACCGCCCGGAACGAGCGACGGCTGGCTGACCTGCACGTTCTTCAGGCCGACCACCAGGCCGTTGTTGGTGCCGGGGTTGAAAATGTTGGTGACGCCCAGGTCCACCGTCCAGGCCGCGTCCTCGTCCTTGTTGAAGAACAACGCCCGCGCGCCCACGTCGATCTGCCAGCCGGTGTCGAGCGTTTTGGAGAAGATCGCGCCGCCGACCGGGAACGACGCACCGTTGCGGATGTACAAGTCGGAGCCGATGGGACCGTTGCCGCCGACCGGGCCGCAACAGCCGACCGGCCGCGGCCCGACGACCCAGTCGGACAGGCCGGGCCTGGGCGGGGCCGAATCCGACGCGAC
This sequence comes from Gemmatales bacterium, assembly GCA_038231495.1. GTDB lineage: Bacteria > Planctomycetota > Planctomycetia > Gemmatales > Gemmataceae > JBBRLG01. The sequence goes on from JBBRLG010000580.1 coordinate 924, forward strand.
GGGCGTGCCGACCGGGGGCAAGCCGACGGCCCCCGCGGAGAAGGGCGGCGGTTTCATGCCGCCGCCGTCAACCGGGAGCATCACCGGGCCTTGGCCGCGAACGACGCCCAGGCCGAGGAGAGTCGCGACCAGCCCGCCCAGCCAGACACTCTTTACGTTCATGCCGCCCTCGCCTTTCACCACCGTTTTCCGACGCATATAAATTCTGAGAGGTCAGTTAATATGTCGGACGATAGGCGTGCCGAAGTTGACAGAAATACCGACTAAACCGATTGTGACGAGGATGTGGGTTGTTCCCACTTGCTGTGGTAAAATCGGCAAGGGGGGATAAGGCACCTTGTATTTAGCTAATAGCTGATAGCTAATAGCTGATTGCTATTTATTGAAAACCGGCTGACGCTGCGATGACCCATACGATCCGCGACCTGAATGAAGCCCGCCGTTTCGTGCTGCAAAGCCTGTGGTGGCAGCGCGTGGTACCGCCGACTGCCGCGACGGTCCGCACCGTGCTCGAATGGGCGCGCGAAATCGCCTCGGCCGGCGACCCCTTGCCGCCGTTGGGAGTCGTCGCCGACCTGGGCCACCTGGCGTTCGGCGTCGAGGCCGAGCGCCGCAAGCAACATGTCAACCCCGCCGAAAGCCTGCTGCCGATCAACTTGTTGCGCGCCTACGAGGACCACGTCCTGGGCCGAATCGACGCCGACGGGGCGTTCGGCCGCGCCGCCGACGCGCTCCGGCGTTACCAGGGCCGCGACCGGGCGCGCGGGTTTGCGTTTTTGTTCAACCAGTTTCGCCAACGGTGTCACATCCCCGGCGTCGAGTTCAGCCCGGCCGTGCTAACCACCGTGCAGGAAACGCCGCCCGAAGACGTACTCGGCCAGGGCTGGGCGTCGCTGGAGCGCGACGGCCCGCACCCGTTGCTGGTCGAGTTGTACGAGGGGCTGCTACGGGCGGTGCGCGGCAGCACGGAACTCCTGGGGCCGGAAGACCTGTTTGAACTGGAGCACGGCACCGCTTTGGCGGACCTCGGCGAGCGGCTGGCCCGCCGGCAAGTGTTGCGCGCGGTCGGCCGACTCGGAGCCTTGCTGCCGCGGCACCGGTTGCGCCCGTCCGCCGAGCGGCGGGAGGTGCCGACGCGCATCCTGGACGAGGACGCCTACCCCGTTGGCGGCTTCACGTCGATCTCGACGCGCGGCAGCCTCGAAAGCCTGTTGCACTCGCAACTGGCGTACATGGAAGAGGAACCCGACCGGCCCGACCTGTTCGATGTCAAGTTCCTGCGCGACGAGCTGCTCTACTACTCCCGCGACGAAAACCAGTTCCTGCGTCGGCGGCGGACGTTTGTTTTCGTACTGTACCCGGACCTGATTGCCACGCGGTTCAAGGACGCCGAACTGCCCTACCAGCGCGGCGTCCTGCTGCTGGCGCTGGTCGTGCTGGCCGTGCAACGGCTGACGGAATGGCTGAGTACCGACGCGCTGCAATTCAAGATCGTGTTTGTGGTAAATCAGAAACACGACCCGTTGGTTGCCGAGCGTGCGTTGCTGCGGACGTTGCTGCCCGAAGGGTGTGCGAACGGGACCGTGGAACTGCTGACCGCGGCGGCGAACGAGGTGGGGCCGCGATGCGAGGAATGGGCGCGGCGGAGCCTGTGTCACTGTCTGAGCGTCGCGGCCGGGCCGCCCCCGGTGCCGGACGCCGCCGCTACCGTGGTCGCGCGGCTGCGCGTCGATGGGCCGGCACCGGCAGTGGGCGATGCGGCCGCCGAACCACGGGTGCCTGAGGCCGAGACGCCGCTGGAAAGCTGGGCCTTCGCGCTGCGGGAAGTGTTGCAGCGGTGGGTGTGAACGGTCAGGGCAAGGCGAGCCGGGGCGGCTGCACCACGGACGCGACCAGGTTTAAGAGCACCCCCGCCAGTAGCATAAGCCAGGCCGGCCCCATCAGGTGCAGCGCGGCCGGTGCCGCGCCGACGTTAAGCGTCGCGTTCTCGTTCGAGGTCAGGCCGGTCGTGTAGAGCAGGAGGAGCAAGGCACCCGCGCTAAGGGCCGAAACGAAGTAGCGCGCCCGGTGGGCGCAAATCAGGGCCAGCGATCCGGCCGTAATGCCGATGAGGGTCGTACACTCGTTGGGGTAGTCGTCCCAATAAACAACCGACTGCGTGCCGGCGCCGCCCGCGTCGCGAATCACGGTCCAGGGCAGGACCAGTCCCACGGCGAGGGCCATCGCGCCCAGCGCGGCAGTCACTAACCCAAGCACGCGCCGCCGGCCCGTGCCGTAGCCGCCGCCGAGCGGGACAAGCTGGAGATCGGGGTTCAAGCTGAGGGGGCCTCGTCCGGTGGCGGAACGGTTCCCGTTACCCGCGGTGGGGCCGAGGGGGTTGGGAACGCTCGGGTCCACGGGTACCTGGTAGGCGTCCCAGTCGGTCGGTGGTTCGGACATCGGCATACTCCTGCGCGGCGGCGTCAGTCACCAACTCCTTCACGGTCCTTTCATCTTACCGACTCCGCACCGGGTCGGCGGCGAACAACGCAAGTCGCCCGCCGGCCCGTCCGATGATACGATGAAGGCCCGTTGTCGCCACCGGGAAGGAGCCGCCATGTCTGCCGAACGCAGCGCCCATTACACCGCCCTCGCCGACGACGTGAAGGCGTTCGGCCACTACATCCGGGCGGAACGCGGACTGGCGGAAAACACCCTGCTCGCCTACGGCCGCGACCTCGACCGCTTCGCGCTGTGGGTCGCCGGCGGCGGGTTGGCAAACTACCTGGCACCCACCCTGCGCGACCTGAGCCATTACCTCGAACACCTTCGCGACGAAAAGCTGGCCCCGCCGAGCGTCGCCCGCCACCTCGTCGCGCTCAAGATGTTTTACCGCTTCCTGCGCCTCGAAGAGCGCACGACCGACGGCACCGTCGATTTGCTTAGCTCGCCGACCTTGTGGGAGCGCATCCCGCACGTCCTCAGTCCGGACAACGTCAACAAGCTGCTCGAAGCGCCGCAGCCCCTGGACCGCTTTTTCCTGCGCGACAGGGCACTGCTCGAAACGCTCTACGCCACCGGCAGCCGGGCGTCGGAGGTCGTCGGCTTGCGGAGCGCTGACGTGTATCTCGACTCCGGGTTTTGCAAGTGCGTCGGCAAGGGCAGCAAGCAACGCATCGTGCCGCTGGGCAAATACGCGACGACGGCGCTCCGGCACTACCTCGACGAACAGCGGCCCAAGCTGGTGCAGACCGCGCCGGACTCGCCGTACGTCTTCGTCAGCCGCGGCGGCAAACCGCTGGCGCGCGAGATGCTCTGGATGCTGGTGAAGAAGTACGCCAAGCGTGCCGGCCTGACGGCGAAGGTAAGTCCGCACACGTTGCGCCACAGCTTCGCGACGCATCTCCTGGCCGGCGGCGCCGACCTGCGCACCGTGCAAGAACTCCTCGGCCACGCCAGCATCCGCACCACGCAGATTTACACGCACGTCGATCAGGCGCGGCTCAAGGCAATCCATCACCAGTTTCATCCGCGGGGAACGTGAGAAGATCGGGAGTCGGGTGTCGGGGGTCGGCATTGACTAAAAGGCTATCCGGAAACGAATCGCCTGTAAATCACGCGGATTGTTTGAGCTTTGAAGGATACTTGAACGCCGCTTGTCTGTTATTTGGGTCGGGCCTCAGGCGCCGGAGCATTCGCTGGATAGCGCTGACCTGGATCCA
>JBBRLG010000581.1:0-4614 GCA_038231495.1 Gemmatales bacterium
CGTCGTCGGGTCGGGCGGATCGCCGTCCACCAACATGCCGTAGATTATCTCCGCGCGAATACGCGTGCCTTTCAGGAAAAGTTGCTTGTAAGAAGACTGCGGATGAGCCTCGAGATGTTTCCACGGTGTCTGATTCATGGGCACCTCCTACGATTTCGCTTGGAGATCGACGCTTCCAGTATATCCGGGCGGAGCCGGGGTCGGCATCTTATTTGTGGGTGGAGTGCTTGGATTCCAGGCGGTGTTCAGCCCCGTAAAGAGATCGTCCGGCTTTCAACCCGTTTGTGGCTTGGGTGTTGCAGCCGCCGCCTCGCTTTGTTTGCGGCGCAACTGCGTCAGCGCCACCACGTCCTGTCGCAATACCGCCAACCCTATTTCCGTCGCCGCGCGGCGGAGCCCATGGCCCGAGAAACGACGGAGCCCCCGATGCACCTTCAGGTCCGCGTTCGCCAACTCCACCGTTTGCTTGCGCTGCTTGGACAACGCCTGCGCGTCGGCCGTCGCCAGCCGCGCCCGCAGCGCCTCGATGGGCTCCTCGTGCTCGCTGCGGCTGATCGTCCATGCCCCCTTGCCCCCGGTACCTTGACCGCGTAGCGAACACGCCTGGCACGTCGCCGGCGCGGCGGCGTACCGGCGCAGTTCGATCCGCTCCGGGCCCGAACGCTTGGCGGGTGGCGGGTGGCGGGTGGATAGTACAGGCGCCGTTCGATCCGCTCCGGGCCCGAACGCCGCCTGTACTATCCACCCGCCACCCGTTCGGGCCCGCCCGCGTAGCCCGCGTCACCCAGCACGACCGCCACCGCCTGTCCCAAACCTTGCTCCGCCTGACGCAACAGCCCGCCCAACAGCCCCGCGTCGTTGGGCTGCGCGAACACGTCGTAGGCCAGGATCAGCGGCGCGTCGAGGTCGGCGAGCAACGGCACGTTGTCCAGCGGCCGGAACACCTTCTCCTGGTCCCGACCCACGGCCGCTTCCGGGTCGCCGACGGCGATGCGGAGCTTCTCGGGGGCGGTGCGCTTGGAGGCGCGCTTTTGCCCGTTGCGCCGCTGCCGGCGGTCCCTCGCGCCTTGGGCCTGCCGGTAGCGCCGGGTTTGCTGTCGGCGGCCGCCGACCGTCGCGGCCATCCAGCGCGGCCGTGGCGGCGTCGGCGCGGCCGTCGGGGCGTCGGCGTCGTCGGCGTCGGCCGCGGTCGCTTGCTCAAGTTGTTCGAGGTGTTGCTCCAGCGTTTGCCGGCTCTGGAGCTTGTGCCGCGAGGCGTTGGCGGCCATGAGGGTGCCGTCAATGGCGGCGCGGCGACCGGGCGTGAACCCTTCGTCGATCGCCCGGCGGACCACCTGCTGGACCAGGGGCAGCACGGCGTCGGCCAGGCGGTCGCGGCAGTCGTACCAGGCGGTGCGGCAGGGCGTGTGCCCGCCCAGCAGCCAGCGCACCGGGTCGGACTCCATGGCATGGCGGAACCACTGGGCGGGGGAGCGATGGCCTTGGTGGATCTCGTAGAGCACCGCGGCGAGTAGGCGACAGGGCGGGTAGGCGGGGGACCCGCGACCGGCGTAGGCCGCGAAGAGCGGCGTGAAGTCGAGGTCACAAACGGCGCGGAGGATGAGGCGCGCGGTGTGTTGCGGGTCGAGTCGGTCGTCGAGGCGGTACCAGTCCGGATCGGGGGGGCTGCAAGGGGGACTCGCGAAAGCGCAAGCGGCCCGACTGGGGGCCAGGACGAACCGCAGGACGTAAGATAGACACGGGGTGAACTTCGGCACAACGGGTTGGGTACTGCTCCCGTTATGGCAGCTGTTCACCCCGCTTTTGTCCACCCGCGCGATGTAAGTCCTTACCACCATTGACTCCAAAAGCCGGACGATCTCTGAACGGGGCTTGCCGCGCAGCGGTATTCGGCCCGCCGTTCACGGCGGGTAGACCGGCGACACCCGCGCTCGTCCTTAGCCCCGTGAACGGCGGGCCGACCCTCGGCGTCGGAGGCGCGGAACCCGCCGTGAACGGCATCAGCAACACCCGAACCGGCCACCCTGACCCTGCTCGGCATCGGCATCGCAGGCATGGCCAGCTACGGCTGGCGGCGCCGGAAGCTGCCGGTGGTTGCGCGACCATGCGGGCAGGCGACGAGCTTTGGTCCTGTCCGTCAACAGGCAACGGCAAAATGAAAAACGGCCCCCGACAAGACGCCGAGGGCCGTTCGCGAGTCGGACCGGGTGCGAGAAAGGCACGTGGGCCTATCCCGTTCCCTGTCTAATCATGCGGTATTTTTTCTCGGGCCGGACAAAAAAGCGGGCCGGGTGGGACTCGCATACCACCCGGCCCTTGCCGCGCCCCAAGTTTTGAAGTGAGGGTTAGGTTTGCGTAACCGCATATCGCTTCGGAATTTCCGCCCCCGCCACGAAGCTCAGCTTTGCGATCTTGCACATCTGATAAACGTGAATGCGAAAGTCCGGGCAGGTGCTGACCAGGCAGTACGCGTCCGTCGGCGTGACGCCGTAGTCCGTTATCAGCCAGTCCATCAGGTTGAACGTCGCCGTCTCGACCGCGACTTCCAGCGGGCGCGAGGCGTACACCGACACCAGGGACAACGGCTTGTCAATGCGCAACCACGGGACGCGCTTGCCCTTCACCACGTCGAGCCGCACGCGCACCGTCGCCTGCGTCTCGGCCGCGGTGCCGGTAAACTCCGTGTCGCCCTGGCTGGCGTGAACGTCGCCGAGATAGAACAACGCGCCGGGATGAAAAATCGGCAGGTAAATGGTGTTGCCAGGGCAGACGTCGCGGACGTCGAGGTTGCCGCCCCACTCGCCCTGGCCGTCGAGACTGGTTGTGACCTCGCGGTCCGGCGCGACGCCGAGGGTGCCGACGAACGGCGTAATCGGCCAGGAAATCGTGTCGCTGAAGTGCAGCGTGCCGTCGCGCGTCGTGCCGCTGGGGCCGGGCGTGTGGCGGAAAATCTTCGTCGTGTAGTCGGCGGACAGTTCCGGCCAGCGCGTCGATTCGCCGAGCGGCCCGCGCCTCGGGCCGACGGCGGTCCACGAATAGTCGCCGACGAGGATGTCTTCGAGGGTGATGGCGAGGGTGTCGCCACGCGCGGAACCTTCGACGTAAACGGGACCGCCGATGGGGTTGGCGTGCGGCGGCGAGCGGTCGAAGCCGGGCCGGCGCGACGGGATCGCCTTGTCCGCCGGCGTCTTGAAGTAGCCGGTGCCCGCGTCCCAGGTCTCGATCTCAAAGCTCTCGCCGGGGCGGACGCGCAACAGCGGCTCGTCGCGCCAATCGAAGGCGAACTTGCGGGCCAGGTCGCGGACGATGCGCTGCATGGGTTGGTCCTCAAGGGTGCGGCGAAGGAGCGCTCATTCGCCTTCGACCGCCAGCCGGTGGCAGTAATCGAACGCGCCCCCTCTCGATTCTACTCGGCTTTGCTCACGCCGCCTTCCTCGTCTGCCGCGCCTGCGGTTGGTGCTTCCAGCGGCGGTGCAGCCAGAAGTACTGCTCCGGATGCCGGCGAACGAGGCGTTCCAGCGCGTCGGTGTAGCGCTGGGTGATGGCCCGCGAGGCGTCGGCCTGGCCGGCGTAGTCCTCGGGCAGGATGACGTCTTCAAGGTACACCCGGTATTGCATCGGCGCGGCCACGCGCGCCGCCCCCAGGACGAGGATCGGGGCTTCGTATTCCTGCGACAGCAGCGCGATCGACTTGAAGGTCGATGCCGGCCGGCCGAAGAAGTGTACGAACAGCCCGCGCGGACCGGCGTCCTGGTCGCCGACCATGCCCAGGCTGCCGCTGCCGGCGAGGGTGTCGAGAATCCGTGCGTAGTCGGCGTTCTTATCCAGCAGCGTTAGACCCGTCTTGCGGCGGAAGTCCGCCAGAAAGCGATCCAGATAAGGATTGTCCAGCCGCCGGGTCACGACGCCGCCGCGGCAGCCGGACAGACCGGTGGCGTAGCTGAGGATCTCCCAGTTGCCGAAGTGTCCGGACAGAACCATCAGCGATCGGCCGCCGCGCACGAAGCCCAGCACCCGCGCCAGGTCGTCGGGATCGGCGTAGTGGACGAACGCGCCCAACGTGCTGCGGTTCAGCACGCGGGGCATCCGAATCATCTCCACCACCACCATCGCGAAATGCCGGTAGACGGCCCGCACCAGGGCGTCGCGGGCCGGTTCGTCGAGATCGGCGAAGGCGTGGCCGAGGTTGTCCAGCGCGACGAGGCGGTGCCGCCGGTTGAGTCGGTAGGCCAGCCGGCCCAGTCCGTCGGCCAATTTCAGTGCCCCGTGCCACGTCAGAGCCTGGACGAGGCAAACCACGGCCCGCACCAGCAAATACACCGCGAAGTCGGTCACGCGGCTGCGTCTCTTTGCCATCGACGGCCTCCTCTCGGATCGCTCACTTCCCGCAGCACATCGAAAATAGGGCGCGACGTGAAAGGGTTCGCCGGCCTTGCGCCTGGCGATCGCCATTTCTTCGCCTGCCGCTTCACGGGACCAAATTTTCTTGCGCAAGCGGTGAGATAGCGAACAGGCCGCCGGGCCACAAGACGACAATGCCGAATCGGCTCACCTGCGCAGGGCCGTTTGAAATTTGATGTTGGCATAAACGACTTGAGGAGGTAATTGGGGGAG
>JBBRLG010000582.1:0-4609 GCA_038231495.1 Gemmatales bacterium
CCGGCAACTTCTCCCCCCTTACGAAGGGGGGGCGGGGGGGGGGGTAAGAACGGTTGAGTTTAACAGTCCTGGCGTCCACTCCACCCCCCCGCCCCCCAGCCCCCCGTCGTAAGGGGGGAGTGAACGGTTACCCCGCAAAAAGGCGGTTAAGCTCGCGTATCAAGCAGAGGTATTGTGGCAAGATACCCGGACCGAAGCAAGGATGGAGATGGGTCCCGGATCGCGAACCCGTCCAGACGGGAAAATAGTTGCCCCCCATCGTAAGTGCGGGTAAACTCAGCCGCCGGTATCGAGTCCGTGGTCCCAAATGCCGGTCAGCTGAGAAAGGATCGCGTCATGCTGGTTCCGTCCGCGACCCCGCGCCGTGATAAGGTGCCCGCGCCGTGCAATTCCCGACGGTTGGGGCTGGAGGTTTTGGAAAACCGCTTGCTCCCCGGCGAGGGCGTGTTGGGTGTTCTCCTGGGTGCCGCACTGGCAGGATCGTTCGGCGACCCCGCGCTCGTTGCAGACTTCCCGCCCGATCCGGGCCTCACCGCCGCCGTTGCCGTCTACCGGGCCTCGACCGCACAACCATTCCTACCATTACCGGCCCCCGCACGCGCCGTCGTGGATACGGACTCGACGGCGAACCGAGTGACGCCGGTCTACCAGGCGTCGGCAACCAACCGCGACGCCGTGCCCTTCGGCCTCGGCAACGACCCCCTGCGTGCGCTATTGCCGTCCCACTTGCCCGCAAGCTCAGAAACGGCCGGGGGGTCGCCTGCCGCCATCGGCAACCCGCCGCAAGCGAAAGAAACCCCGGCCGGCGAGCACACTCCCAACGCCTCCCGGTTCACGCCGCCCCCGGTTGGACCGGCCCCGGTTCGTGCCGCCCAACCCGGCGCTGGTGTGACCGACCGCCTCGCGGCTGCGATGGCGACTGCCCAACCCGCAGCCGTCGCGCCTACCCCGACTGCGGCAACCCTGCCGGCATCAGACAACGCGCAACTCAACCAGGCGTTGGCCGGGTTGCCGGTGCAGTTCGAGGTCAACGTCGGCCAGGCTGCCGCGGGCGCGGCGTACGTCGTCCACGCCCAGGGCTACGCCGCCACACTCAACGCCGACGGACTCACCTACCAGGCCGACCAGGGTGCCTTGCAAGTTCACCTGGTCGGGGCCAACAGCCACGCAAAGTCCGTCGCCACGCAACCGTCGGCGACTCAGGTGGCGTACTTCGTTGGCAGCCCCGACGGCAATCCGGCCGACAACGGCCGATCGTTCGCGCCGCCGGTCTTCGGAAGCGTGACCTATCAGAACGTTTACCAGGGCGTCAACGTCGTGTATCACGGCGACGGCCAGGGGCGGTTGGAATACGACTTCGTGGTCGCGCCGGGTGCCGACGCCGGGGCCATCGCTTTGCAATTCCAAGGCGCGCGGGGCGTGCGTCTTGACGCCCAGGGCAACCTGCTGGCCGACACGCCGGCCGGGACGATCCGCCAGAACAAGCCGGTCCTGTACCAGGACGTGGGGGGCCAGCGCCGGCCGGTGGACGGCGGCTTCGTCCTGGAAGGGACGACGGCTCACTTCCGGGTCGGCGCCCACGACGCGACCCGGCCGCTCGTCATCGATCCGGTCGTTTTCTCCAGCTTTCTGGGCAATTCACTCGGCTCGTCCGCGATCAACGCCGTCTCGGTCGGCTCCGTCGGGTGGGCGCAAAAGGTTTACGTCACCGGCTATCTGCCCGGCCCGCTCGGCTTTACGAACCTGTTCTTCAGTGAAATCGACTACACGGCGGCCGCCAACACCGCCGTGGTGAAATCGGTCGCCTACTTCGGCGGGACCGGTCCGAGCTTCGGCCGTGGCATCGCCACCGACCGTGCCAACCCGGACATCGCCTACGTGGTCGGCACCTCCTCCGCGGGGGCGTTCTATACCAAGAAATCCCTCTACGCCGTGAACGGGCAAACCGCCGTGGTGATGCGGTTCGACACGTCCCGCCCGGTCCAGAATTCCGTGGACTACGCGGTCGCGGCGGCCGGCTTCGGCGCGGACACGGGCCTCGCGGTGAGTGCCGACTTCGACTGGTGGCACGACGACCCGGCCAACGGCGGCGGGGCTTTCTTTGCCATCTCGGTGTTCAACAACGGCATCGCGAACCCTTACATCATTCACCTGCTGGGGCCGAACGGCGTCACCGGCCCGGTCGTCGGGGGCGTCCGCGAGGGCGTGCGCGAGTCGGTCATGACGGACGGCTCGGCCTTCCTGTGGTCGAACCCGGCCGCGACCAGCCCCCAGATTTACGGCATGGACGTGACGCCGGCCCCGACGCAGCCGCGCTACCTGGACGGGACTTTCGACTACCACGTTCACGTCATCGGCACCGCAGTCGATTTGAACGTCGTGCCCGGCGCCCCGCGGCCGTGGGTGGGCCACTTCGTCACCGGTCACCGCAACTCCGGCGGCGTGCCCGTCGTACTCGCCAACCTCTACTCGACCCCCCTGGGGTTCCTCGGTTACGGCACCGGCATCGCGGTCGATCCCGCCCAGGTGAGCCAGGTGTCCGGGCTGAAAACCAATTACTCCGTCGTGGCCGTCGGCCAGGCTCTGAACAACCTGCCGGGCGGCATCGACCTGTGGCTGGCGCGCTTCGACGCCTTTGATTCCGGCTCGGTCCAGGCCGTCTACCGGTCGCCGGGCGGGCTGTATACCGCCGTCGGCCTGGCCGTCGAGCAGCAGGCCCTTGCCCTGCAACGGCCGGCCGGTGCCGTCGGCGGTTTGGGCGGACCCGGCGGCGGCGGGCCACCCGGCCTGCCCCCGCCTTCGGGATCGACCAACAACATCTATGTGACCGGGACGATTAACGTCAACGGCACGCCCCAGGCGCACGTCACGAAGTTCCTGCCCGACCTCCGTTTCGCCCAGGCGCCGGTCGTTTTCGGCGGCACGGGCGGCGACATCGGCCGCTCGATTGCCCTGGCAGGCTCGACGAACGCTTTGGGTGGAGGCCTGGTGTTCGTGGCCGGGATGACCGGCTCGCCGGACTTTGCGGTCCGGAACCCTTTCCAGCCGGTCATGGCCGCCCCTCCCGGCGGCACCGACGGTTTCCTGACAGCGCTCGCGCAAGGGCCGGGAGGGTTGTAGCACTTTGTCAAGGAAGGTTGGCCGCCAGGGGAGAAAAGTCCCCTTGTCAGACCGACGCGGCGTAAGCGGTCGAAACAATCCGGTTCCACGGTTAGATCGGCTCACGCGGGCGGGTAGGGTTGGTCGGCGTCGGGTGCTGGCGGCTTGCGGTCGTGGCGGCGCGCGAGGATGGCACCGACGACCAAACCGGCGGCCGGGGCCGCTAGTTCGGCGGCGAAGGAGATGAAGGGGAGGGATGCCGTAAATCGGTTCGGCGGCAACGGTGGGTGACCGAAGTCCAGGGTTGCGGCCGTACAGGCACCACAAGTGAATGCCGAAAAAGCTATGCCGGTGACAAAGCCGACCAAGATGTACGTTGTTCGGACGGCGGATGTCTTCACGGTGGTTCGCCCCTCTCGGCCGCGTGCCGGCCACATCCTACCGCTAATCGTAACGAGGTTTGGCGACGAACGACAACCTCGGCAGCCGGCTGACGCGAAGAAAGTCGTTGCAGCACGATAAGCGGCTATTTGTGTGGCCGGTCTCCCGCGGCGCCTGGATCGACGCGGCCCCTCCGAAACTCGAACGCCCAGCCGCCCGGCGGCGGGACCGCCACCGCACGGCCCCTACGCGGGGCACCGGGGGTTATCGCCCCCGGCTCGCCTTGGGTTTTGAAACCGCTTCAAACGAAAAAACTCACCTACCGGGGGCCGTGAAACGCGGAGGGTCGTGAGGCGGCCCCGGCGGAGAACCTGAGGGAAGCAAGACACCCCCCGGAGGCCACGCCCCTCTGCCGCCGAACGCGGGAGTTCAGCAACCGGCTCGCGCGGGAACCTGCGTCACAGTCCGAAGGCGCGGCAAGCGCGCGGCCGGTTTGCTGCAACGGTTGGTTCGGGCGGACGGTCCGGTGCTGAACGCCGCGTCTAGTGACAGTCGCCTGTCACCAACAGCCGAGGTTTGGAGTATGGCGTCGCGGCACTCGGCACGGGGCGCGGCATACGCCGCTACCGCCGCGACACAGGGTTAAGGGTCGCACGGTTTCCGCTACATGGCTTCCCCCGTGCCACCTATCCTGCTCGGGTTCGCCGCTTGCGGCTTTGCGCCTCCGAGCGCAAAGCCGCAAGCGGCAATCCGAACTACTGATTATCCATACCGGTGCCGAACAGCTAGGGATCGCGCCGAGTCGCTAGGGCTTTAGCGCACTTCATAGTAGATCACGGCCTCCCATCCGGGTCAAGAACCTGTCTCCCGTTTTCCGGGGTGTGGCAAATCTTTCGGGGAGCGAAACGTTTCCTGCCCCCTCCCACCAGATGAGAGGGGAGCAATGCAACGACCTCGGCAGCTTTTTCGCGTGAGCCAGCGTCCACGGGCGCACGCGAACGACACCCGGTTTTCCTTTGGCGAGGGTCGGCCTTTTTGTGGCGAGGGTCGAGATTGGCGAGGGTCGATCCGGCGTCGGTGAGGATGCGTAAGAGCCTACTGAAAAAGGGTTTACGGCTGTCTTGCGCAG
>JBBRLG010000583.1:0-4609 GCA_038231495.1 Gemmatales bacterium
CCACCTCGAGCGTCGAGCGCTTCTCCTTGGGGTGTTCCTCCACCGGGATGCCGCGCCCGTCGTCGCTGACGCTGATCGATCGGTCGGGGTTGATCCGGACGTGGATGAAGTGGCAGTGCCCGGCGAGCGCCTCGTCCACGCTGTTGTAAACGAGCTCGTAGACGAGATGATGCAGCCCCTTGGTCCCCGTGTCGCCAATGTACATGCCCGGGCGCTCGCGAATGTGGGCCGTGTCTCGGAAGACCTTGACGCTCTCGGGGTCATAATGAGTCGCGGCCTCGGCCGTGGCCAGTTCCTGAGCGGTCAACTCGGCCTCGACTTCGGGAGTGCGTTCTTCGCTCATCGCTGTGTTCCTCGCGTCCGCCCCCTGTCCCGGGAACGGCAACAACCTCTCTCAATCCAGCACGCCGGCGCGGAAGCGCAGGTCAGTGATTGGCGTATTGGGCAACCGCCGGCGCAGGTGTTCCAGCAGCCGGCGCTTGTGATAGTGAGCCAATTCTTGCAACAGCACGGCGTTATCGACCACGACCTCCAGGACGCCGCGGCGCAGGCCGCCGACGCGGGAGTGGGCGGCGTGGTCGGGTCCGACCGCCTCGTTCCAGGCTCTTTCCAGGTGCAGACGGTCCTGGCGTCGGCCCCAGCCGCGCGCCGTGAACAGGCGGCTGAGGATCTCACCCACACGTTCGGGGCCTTTGTCGTGGGTATTGCGGCGCAGGGTCATTGTGTATCGTCCGTGGTCCGTGGTCCGTGGTCCGTGGTCCGTTGCAAAACCAATCACCGGCCTTTGCAACAGACCACGGACTACGGACCACGGACAAAAGGGTTACAGCAACGGCATCACCAAATATTTATAATTCGGCCCGCTGTGGAATAACACCGGCGTCTTCTCGTCGATCAAATCGACGCTCAATTCCGCGTCCGGCGGCAGCACCTTCAGCATCTCGATCATGTACTGCGGGTTGAACCCCAACGCCACCGGCTTGTGGTCGTACTCGATGCCTAATTCCACCTTCGACCGGCCGGCCGTTGCGCCCTGCGCTTGCAACGTCAGCTTGTTCTTGTCGAACTGGAACGTCACTTTCTTGCTGTCCTCGTCGGTCATGATGGCCGCCTGGCGCACCGCGGCCTGGAACGTCGCCGCCACCAGCGGCACCTTGACGTTGTGCTTCTTTGGCAACACCACCTTGTAATCCGGGAAACGGCCTTCGACGAGCCGGCTGTAAATCACCGCCCGCTCGGTGCGGAACAACACCTCGTTGGGCCGAATGCAGACGCGCACGACTTCGCCCTCGTCTTGCAGGTTGCGCTCCAAGAGACTCATCGCCTTGGTCGGCACCACGGGTGCCTGGCCTTTCGTGGTGTGGCCGCCGTGACTGGTTGCCACGCTCTCCGCCACTGCTAGTCGGCGGCCGTCCGTCGCCACCAGCCGCAGCTTTTCGCCGTCCAGTTCCCACAGGACGCCCGTCATCGAAATGCGTCCGGTGTCCTCCGCCGCGGCGAAAACGGTGCGCCGAATCATCTCGCGCAGGGTGCCGGCCGAGATTTCGTGGTACTTCTCGTCGGTGAAGATCGGCAGGTCGGGGAACTGCGCCGGGTCCTCGCTCGGCATCTCGAACTCAATGGTCGGGCCGCGCACGATGACGGCGTTGGTGTCGGCCTCCACTTCGAGCTTGCTGTCGCGGCATTCGCGCAAGATGGCGATGAGCTTTTGGGCCGGTAGGATCGCCTCGCCCGTCTCCTGGATCATCAGCCCCTGCACGTCCAGGCGGATGCCCAGCTCCAGGTCGGTGGCCATGATGGTGCAGCGACCGTCGCCGGCAATCGCCTTGAAATTGCGCAGGATCGGCTTCACGTCGCGCGCCGGCAGCGCGCTGCTGGCAAGCTGGCACGCCGCGAGCAAACCTTCTCGGTCACAAACCGCCTTCATAGCCGACCTCCGTGTTTGAATTTCCGATGTTTCCTCCGGTCGCTTACGCTCCCGGCTCGCCCCATCTATCAAACAAACAATCAAAGACTTCTTAATCTCAAGTAGTCGTAGTAATGGCGAACGCTTTTCTGTTGCTTCTTCGCCGATTAGCAACAGTTCCCCATCGCATTACACAAGTTGCGTCAACGTGGCGCTGGTGGATAACCTGTTGACCGCTTGTCAACGGCCAGTGCGTTCGGGTTTGCCATTTCCTCCAACGAACCGTCTATTGCCGTTTGCTCGCAAACGCTGCACGGCTGCCGACCGGCAACGATCGTCGGCGCAACAGGTTATCCACCGGCTTGTGTCATGCCAGGTCCGCGTGGAGTTGCCGAACCGCGCCGGACAGGTGCAGGTCGCTTTCCAGGGCTTGTTCGACCTTGCGGCAGGCGTGCAAGACGGTGGTGTGATCGCGGCCGCCGAAGTAGTCGCCGATCTCGCGCAGCGACAGGGCCGTGAGCCGGCGGGCGAGGTACATACTGACTTGCCGCGGCAGCACGGCGTTTTGCGAGCGACCGTGGGCTTGCAGCTTGCGCGGCTCGACGCGGTAGTAGCTGCCGACGTGCGCGACGATGCGCTCGACCGTCGGCCGGTGGGCGTCGGCGTCCGTGCGAAAGTGTTCGGTCAGTGTTTCCGCGGTCAGGGGTGTGGCGTCGAGCCGCTTCAAGGTTTCCAGGCGAGTAAGCGCACCCTCCAACAGGCGGACGCTGCCGTCGGTGTGTTCAGCGAGCCAGGCCAGGACATCGTCGGCGACGTACAACTGCCGGCGTATCGCCAGTGCTTGCAAGACGACCAACCGACTCGCCGGCGACAGCGGTTCCAGGCCGACGACCAGGCCGCTTGCCAGGCGGCTGGTTAACCGCGTCGGCAGGTTCGTCAACAGGGCCGGGCCGACGGTTGCGGTGACGACGATCTGCTGATTCCGCACCAGGCAGCGGTCGAGCAACTGTACAAACGCTTCAGTTGCACGCTCTGCCAGGTGCTGCACGTCTTCAACGACGAGGAAATCGGCTCCGCGGAGTTGCTGCAAGTCGGTGGCGTTCGCCTCGACGTTCGCGCGGACAAGGGTTGCAAACTCGTTCGCGGTCACGAGTGAGGTCATGCGGTCGGGCGTTTGCCGGATGATGCGGGCGAGCAGGGCGGACACAAGATGCGTCTTGCCGGTGCCGGCGGGGCCGTGCAGGAACAGCGGATTAAGCGGTTGGGATCGACGCGGCCCGGAACGGTCGGCAACGCGCTCGACGGCGGCTTGCGCCGAGCGGTTTTCCGGCAACGAAATCCAGTGCGCGAAGGTCTGCATAAGGCCCGCTTTGGCTTGGAAGGGAAGGTCGCGAAAGGACCTTCTCTGACGGGTTTATTTTAGCGAAAAAGGGCGTCCGGAACAAGCGCAATTGGACGAACGGAAGGTATTGAAAAACAAGGAGATAGGATAACAGAGCTGGGTCGCAAAGGAGAACAGTCGTTCAGTTGGCAGCAAGGCGGAAAATCGGTGGTGTTGCTGCCGTCCAAAAGGATAGAATGACGTGCAAGAATCAAAGGAGGAAGCCAACATTCTCGCGCGAAGGAGGTTGCCGTGCGTTATAAAGTGACCCTGCACCGTTCCGACGAGGGCATCAGCGTCTCGGTGCCGGCGTTGCCCGGCTGCTGGTCGGAAGGAGACACGGAAGAAGAAGCCCTGGCGAACATTCAGGAAGCGATCTGCGAATACCTGGCAGCCGTGGACGACCAAACGCCGGATTGACCGTTGAAGAGTTTCGCCGACTACTCTGACCCGTAGGGCCGACATCTAGCCAAGTCTACCACCGGGCCTCCGCCAACAGCCGCGCCACGTCCAGCCGCGGGTAGATCAACGCCGCGTGGCCGGTGCGCATCTGCAACAGCTTCGCGTTCGGCAACAGCCGTGCCAACTCGCGACCGGCCGACGGCGGCACCACGCGGTCGTTCGGGGCCGTCACCACCAGGGCCGGTAGGGTGATCTTGTGCAATTGCGACCGCAGGTCCAGCCCGGCGAGGATGCGCAGGCGGTAGCCGAACGCCCGCATCGGCACGTCGGCGGTGCGGTCCCACCAGGCGGCTTGTTCGGCGGCCGACGTGCCGGGCGGGAAGAAGAAAAAGCCGCGCATCGGCCGCGACAAGGGGTTGCTCGGTTTCGCCGGCAGCAGCGGGCCGAAAAACGCGCCCAGCCGGATCAGCCAGCGCACCGGGAAGTACGCGAACGTGTTCACCAGTACCAGCCGCTCGATCAGGTCCGGGCGTTTAAGGGCCAGGGTCAGTGCCACGCCGCCGCCGAACGACTCTGCCAGGACCACGGCGCGGGGGTGTGCCGGCGTGCGTCGCGCCTCCAGCGCGGCGGCGGCGAGGCCGGCGAGGCTGTCGTACGTCTGCGGTTCGTTTTGGGGGTAGGGCTGACAGACCACGTCGTAGGCCGCGTGCAAGCCGGGTTGGCGGTGCAAGAGCCGCGCGGTACCGTCCAGGCCCGGCAGGTAGAGCAGAGTCCGGGCGGTGAAGGCTTGGGACTCCGGCGACGCGGTGGACATGGCGACCCTCGGAAAGCCGGTTCGGCAAAGCTTGAGGGTACCACGGGAAGGCAAAAGGCAATAGACTCCTCGTTCATCTTTTTGGAGTGCGGGCGGGGGGGGGGGG
>JBBRLG010000584.1:0-4608 GCA_038231495.1 Gemmatales bacterium
AAACACGAAGAGGTTACGGTGGCTTTGTAGGAAGAGATGGGGCCACGCGACGGCCGACTCAAGCGCCACGCCGAAATCGGTGGACGCGGCGGGCCGGCGGCCGTACTCCTATCTACCTGTCTCGACAGGTTCCTCGCAGCCCCTACGGGCCGCGGGGACAATAGGGAAAACGGTGCGAATCCGTTGCGGGGCCGCCGCTGTGATCGGCCACGCTCCCGAACATTCTTCACGGTCACTGCGTGTGCCGCCCAGGCGCGACGCGGGAAGGCCGTTCGGGAGCGGCGGGCTAACGTCCTTTGCCCGTCAGCCGTAAGCCAGAAGACCTGCCTGCCGAGGGGTGTGTTCCGATGCTTCGGTCTCAAGCATCCGGGCCGGTCCCCTTGCGCTTGTGCGTGAAGTCCCGTCCCCTTGCCGCGACCGGAGCGTAAACCTTTTGCCCGAACCGGCAGAAAGGACGTTCCATGTCCCCTTCCGTTCCCGTCCGTCGTCCGTCCGCATTTACGCTGATCGAGCTGCTCGTCGTGATCGCCATTATTGGCATCCTGATCGCGCTGCTGTTGCCCGCCGTCCAGAAAGTTCGCGACGCCGCGGCCAGCCTGCAATGCAAGAACAACCTCAAGCAACTCGGCCTGGCCGTGCAAAACTTCGAGGGCGTCAACCAGCGGTTGCCGCGCGGATTGGAGGCGCCAATGGGTGCCAGCTGGCCGTATGCGACGCCGTACTGGTTCGGCCTCGTCGATCCGTCGAACAACGTCGATCCGACGAAGGGATTGCTGTCGCCCTATTACGAGGGCAACAACAAGGTGATCGCGTGCCCGGTCCTCAACCGCACGGACGTCGGCGGCGTCTACGGCAAGCAAACCGGCGGCTACGGCTATAACCGCGAACTGGGCACGACCTACTGGCCGCCGCCGAGCTACCCGACGACGTACTCCACGCACCGCATCCTCGATTTCCAATCGACCTCGGCGACGTTCGTGTTTTCGGACTCCGCCCTGATCGCGACCTGGACCAGCCCGCCGACGGCCCAGGAGTCGTATTCAATCGCGGCACCTTTCGCCACGCAAGTCGGCGGGCCGCAACCGACGACGCAGTTCCGCCATTCCAGCGGCCTGGCGAACGTCGCCTTCCTGGACGGCCACGTCGAAAGCATGAACGAGGTGCCGTTCCCCAGCCCGGCGTACTGGCCGCAGTCCGCGAACGATTTGCGGACGCGGTTGCGCGTCGGTTATTTGGCGAACGTCAATACGCCTTATACGGGGAACTGAGTGAATTGCCGCTTGCGGCGTTGCGGAGCCGCAACGCCGCAAGCGGCAAACCCGTTGCTCTTTTCTGCCACGGCCGCCGTACAATGAGGGTAACCGTTCACCGGCATTAACTTCTCCCCCCCTTACGAAGGGGGGGCGGGGGGGGTTAAGAACAGTGAAGTACTCGATCACAGCCTAAATTCACCCCCCCAACCCCCCCTTCGCAAGGGGGGGAGTGAACGGTTACCAATGAGGTTGGTGATTCGACCGCCGTGGGAAAGGAGATAAACGGATGGCCCTGGAAGCCAACGGCACACCGCCGCTGCGGCGCTCGATGCTAAAATCAAAGATCCACCGCGCGACGGTCACGCACGCCAACGTCGATTACGAAGGCAGCATCACGCTCGACGCCCACCTGCTGGAAGCCGCGGACATTTTGCCGTACGAG
This sequence comes from Gemmatales bacterium, assembly GCA_038231495.1. Lineage (GTDB taxonomy): Bacteria > Planctomycetota > Planctomycetia > Gemmatales > Gemmataceae > JBBRLG01. The sequence continues at coordinate 1,696 of JBBRLG010000584.1, forward strand.
GAGGTCCACGTCTGGAACGTGACGTGCGGCACCCGGCTGCGCACTTACGCCATGGAGGGCGCGGCGGGTTCGGGCATTGTTTGCGTCAACGGCGCGGCCGCCCACCTGGCGCGGCCCGGCGACCTGGTGATCGTGGCGACGTTTACGCTGCTCGACGCCGCCGTGGTGCGCCAGCACCGACCGCGCGTGGTGCTGGTCGATGAACGCAATCAAGTCCGCGAGACCGACCACCGCGAAGTGGCGGGGCGCAGCGACGATGAAGAGATGAAACCACGGAATACACGGAAAAAAGACCGAAAAGCAAATAATTAGCCTTTAACTACTCCGTGTTTGATGTGGGTGGGTTTCCTGGTTTTGTTTTGTCTTTTTTCCGTGTTTTCCGTGTTTTCCGTGTATTCCGTGGTTTCATTCTTCAGCGAGTGTCCGCATGAAAATCGTGGACGTGCGTCTCACCGGCCTGGCCGGCGGTACGGTCGATGGCGGTTGGCCCGGCGGCATGAAGCCGGAGGAAGACCTTAACACCATCGTCGAGGTCGTCACCGACGAAGGCTCGATCGGCGTCGGCAGCTGCATGACGAGCCTCGCCCTGGTCGCGGCCGGCGTCGCCCTGTTGCGGCCCTACCTGATCGGCGAACGGGCCGACGAACCGGCCCGTGTCACCGAGAAGTTACGGCAAAGCACCTTCTGGCAAGGCCGCGGCGGCGCGGTCGAGCACGCCATCAGCGGTATCGACATCGCACTGTGGGATCTGATGGGGCAAATCTGTCAACAGCCGGTCGCACGGCTGCTCGGCGGCTACTACCGCGACCGCATCAAACCCTACGGTTCCATCCTCTTTGATGAACCGGCGCCGCTGCGCGACACCCTACTGCAAACGCTGGCGCGCGGCTTCAAGGCGATCAAGCTCGGCTGGCGGCCGTTCGGACGCCGCGACCATGCCACGGACGAAAAGCTGATTGAAACGGCTCGCTTCACCGTGGGTCCGGACGTGGACCTGATGGTGGACGCCGGCGGCAGCGAGCAGTTCTGGCCGCACGGCTACAAGTGGGCGCTCGAAACCGCGAAGATGCTGGCGAATTACGACGTGGTCTGGTTTGAGGAGGCGCTGCCGCCGGACGATTTAGAAGGCTACATCGAACTGCGTCGCCATTCGCCGGTGCCGATCGCGACGGGCGAAGTGTTGACGCGGCGGCAGAGTTTCCGGCCCTTTTTGGAACGGCACGCGGTTGACATCATTCAACCGGATTGCACGAAATGCGGCGGCTTGACGGAGGCGTGGCGCATTGCGTGGATGGCGTACGAGCACAACATTCAGTGGGTGCCGCACGGCTGGAACACGGCCATCGGGCTGGCGGCGGACCTGGCCCTGGCCGCGGCGATGCCGGTGGCGCGTTATGTCGAATATCTCACGCCGTCACCCTACCTCGACGAGCTGATCGTCGAACCGTTCCGACCGGACGCGGAGGGGTATTTACGCATTCCGACGAAGCCGGGACTGGGAATTGAGTTGAATCGCGAGGCGTTGAAGCGGTTTTCCAAGTGAGCCGCTTGCGGCTTTGCAGACACGCAACGCCGCAAGGGGCTCATCCCCCTAATTGACTACCAACCTTTCCGTACAATGCCGTACAATAAGACCGGGCATCTTTCACGGCACACAAGCCGGCAGGATGCCGTAAGGGTGAGCGAAAGAACGGCTGAGGCATAGCGGATGACCACCGGCTTTCCAGCGATGCAAGATCTGGCTCGGCGAATACTCGCTATCGAGGCGGCGCGCGCCAAAGCGGCCGACACACCGGTCGATGAAGCGGTGCAGGTCTGTGAGAAGTTGCAAGTGCCGCTCGCGCGACTCGCGGGGCCCGCGGGCTATTCGTCTCTTTTGTCCCGGGCTTTGGCACTCGCCAAGGCGGAAGTTCCTTCTCTCAGCGTAGTGCAGGTCCGGCCCGACGGCGCTTTGGTCGGATTCGATACTATCGAGCACGCCAAGGTCGCGGGGGCATTGGAGAAGGGCCGGGTGGTTCTTGTGGCCCACTTGCTGGGACTCTTGGCGACCTTCATTGGCGAATCCCTGACGCGACGCCTCGCGTGGGACGCCTGGCCGGCCGCAGCAATAGCCAGTGCGGATTTGAAACGGGAAGAAAAACCATGAGCGCGCAGGACAAGGTGACGATTCGACAGCTGCCGACCGGTGTGCCGGGTCTCGATGAGATTTTGGGCGGCGGCCTGCCGGAGTTCTCCTTTAACATCATCGCGGGCGCTCCCGGCAGCGGCAAGACCACGCTCGCGCATCAAATCATGTTCGCCAACGCCACTCCGGAGCGGCCCGCCCTTTATTTCACCGTGCTGGGTGAACCGGCGATAAAGATGCTGCGCTATCAGCAGCAGTATACCTTCTTCGACCATGCCAAGTTGAACACCGCGATTCGCTTCATCAACCTCAGCCACGTCGTGTTGGAGAAAGACCTGAACGCGGTCCTGGAGGAGATCGTGCGCGAGGTCGAGGCAGCCAATCCCGCGATCGTCTTGGTGGACTCGTTCCGCACGGTCGTGCGCAAGGCCCAGGGAGCCGTCAGCGATGTGGAGCTTCAAGGGTTCATCCAGCGCCTGGCCCTGCACCTGACGAGTTGGCAGGCGACCACGTTCCTGATCGGGGAATACGTCGAGGCGGAGGTCCGCGACAACCCCGTCTTCACCGTGGCCGACGGGCTCCTCTGGCTCTCCCAGCAGGTGGAGCGCAACTCCGTCGTGCGGAAGTTGCAGGTCGTGAAGCTGCGAGGCCAGGACTCCGTTCCCGGCCTGCACACCTTCCGCATCACCGACGGCGGGCTGCAAACGGTCCCGCGCACCTTCGGTCTGACCTCAGGAACCGACAAGGGCAAAGGCAAAAAGCGCCTGTCCACCGGCATCGCCAGGTTC
>JBBRLG010000585.1:0-4605 GCA_038231495.1 Gemmatales bacterium
GGTCGATCGCGCCCGCGCGCACACGTACTGCACCCGGCTGGCCCGCAGCCATTACGAGAACTTCAGCGTCGCATCGCTCCTGTTGCCACGGCGACTCCTGCGCCACTTTCACGCCGTCTACGCCTATTGCCGTTGGTCCGATGACCTGGCCGACGAGGCCGGCGGCGGCATTCACGCTCTGAACCTCCTCCGCTGGTGGCGCGGGGAACTGCTGCGCTGCTACGACGGCACCCCCCGCCACCCCGTTCTGGTTGCGCTCCAGCGCACGATTCGCCAGTTCCACATTCCGGCCACGCCGTTCCTCGACCTGCTTTTTGCTTTTGAACAGGACCAGCTCGTCAAACGCTACCCGACCTTCGACCAGTTGTGCCATTATTGCCGCAATTCCGCCAACCCGGTCGGCCACCTCGTGCTCTATCTGGCCGAGGCGTACGACGACCACAACGCCGCCCTTGCCGACCACGTTTGCACGGCCCTACAACTGACCAACTTTTGGCAGGACGTGGCCCGCGATTTTGAGTTGGGCCGCGTCTATTTGCCGGAAGAGGACCGCCGGCGCTTCGGCTACGGCGACGCAGACCTCGCGGCCCGACGCTTCACGCCGGCCTTCGCGAACCTGATGCGGTTCGAGGTGGACCGGACGCGCGACCTGTTTTACCGCGGCTTTCCCCTGGTGGACAAGATGCCAGAGGCGGTCCGGGCGGACGTGGAACTGTTCGTGCATGGCGGCCTGGCGATTTTGAGTAAGATCGAAAAGATTGGTTACAATGTGTGGGACCGCCGGCCTGTGCTGGCCAAGTGGGAGAAAGGCACCTTACTCGCCTCCGCACTCTGGCGGCGCTTCCGCCCGCGGACGCACCCGACTCGCCGGTTCAATGGGGAGCCGTGATGTCCCTACCCCGGTCCCGTGCCGACACGCGCCGCCGCCTCGCCGCCTCCCACACCTACTGCGAACGTCTCGCGCAGCGGCAGGCGGGCAACTTCTACCACGCCTTTCGCCTGTTGCCCACCGACCAGCGCCGCGCGATGTGTGCGCTGTACTCGTTCATGCGCGTCACCGACGACCTCGCCGACGAGGCCGGCGCGACGGAGGCAAAACGCGCCGCCCTCGCAACGTGGCGCCGGCAATTGCACGAGGCGTTGACCGGGCATTACAGCCACCCCCTGCACCCGGCGTTTCATCACGCCGTCGCGCAGTATCGCATTCCGGTCGCCTACCTCGAAGCGGTTCTCGACGGCGTGGGCATGGACCTCGACACCGACCGCTACGAAACCTTTGCCGACCTGTACGGCTACTGCTACCGCGTCGCGTCGGCGGTGGGGTTGTCTTGTATTCACATCTGGGGCTTCACCGGTGCCAGGGCGGAGTCGTACGCCGAGGCGGCGGGCATCGCGTTTCAATTGACGAACATCCTGCGCGACCTGGGCGAGGACGCGGTCCGCGGCCGGGTTTATTTGCCGCGCGAAGACCTGGCACGTTTCGGCTACGCGGAGGAGCAATTACGCCGGGGCACACGCGACGATTGCTTTGCGGAGTTGATGAAGTTTCAAATCGCCCGTGCTCAAGGCTACTACGACGCGGCGCTGCCTTTGGCGGACCTGCTGCAACCGGCGGGGCGGGCGGTGTTCCTCGTCATGCTACGGACCTACCGCGGTCTGCTGGACGAGATCGTACGGCGCGACTATGACGTATTCAGCACGCGCGTCCGGCTGGGGCAGTTGCACAAGCTCTGGCTCGCCGCCCGTGTGCTGCCGCTGCGCTGGGGCTGGGCGTGACAACCATCCATCTACCGGGAAACACACATGCGATTGGCGACGATCCAAACCTCGGCGGGGCCGCGCGCCGCGCTGTTCCACGACAAGACCTATTTCGACCTGCACGCCACCAACCCGCAACTGCCCGCCAGCCTGCGCGCGCTCCTGGAGGGCGGTCCGTCATTGCTCCAGGACGTGGCGGTCGTCCCGCACACGCCGACCGCGGTCCGCTACCCCGAAGGCGGCGTCAAGTTGTTACCGCCGATACCCGATCCGCAAAAGATTATTTGCGTGGGCCTCAACTACCGCGACCACGCGGCCGAGAGCGGCGCGCCGCTTCCGAAGGAACCCGTATTGTTCAGCAAGTTCGCGACGGCCCTCGTCGGCGACGGCGACGCCATCGTGCTGCCGGCGGTCAGTCAGGAGGTCGATTTCGAGGCGGAATTAGTGCTTGTGGTCGGCAAGAAGGGTCGGCACCTGACGCCGGCAAACGCAATGGAGCACCTGACCGGCTATACGATCGGCCACGACGTGTCGGCGCGCGACTGGCAGCTGAAAAAGGACGGCAAACAATGGCTGGCCGGCAAGACGTTCGACACGTTCGCGCCGACGGGACCGCTCCTGGTCACCGCCGACGAGGTGCCGGACCCGCTGGCACTCGGCATCCGCCTGCGCCTCAACGGTGAGACAATGCAGAACAGCAACACCAACCAGATGATTTTTTCGCCGGCCGAGGTGTTGGTCTACCTGTCGCAAATCATGACATTGCAACCCGGCGATTTGATATTCACTGGCACGCCGCCGGGCGTCGGCTTCGTGCGAAAGCCGCCGGTCTTCCTCAAGTCCGGCGACGTGGCCGAGGTCGAGATAGACGGGCTTGGCATTTTGCGCAACCCGGTCGTGCAGGGTTGAGCGAATGAACGCCCGGCAGGGTTGGCTTTTTGGTTGACAGCCAGTCGGGCAGGCGGGCATCATAGTTTGAGTTCCCAATCTTCCCCTCGGCTGAGTTGCCTATGTCGTCCAGCTTCCGCTTGGTACAATTCATTACGATAAAGCGGCAACCGATGCGTCTGACAAAAGGCCATTACGGACACTGGTGGTTCGAGATCGGCGACCCCAACGACCCCAACTCCGAGAGCTTCGGCTGGTGGCCCGCTTATCCGCCTGACCTGTCTGACACCTTGGGTGGCATCAAGGGGGAGCTTAATGGGCAGACTAATTTTCAGGGCACATTAACCCAAGACCCCTGGCATGGAGAACCCGCCGCCGAGGTGTTTCACCCGTATGTAGCCGCGTCGGACCTCCGAACCGACGACCAGATCGCCGACTGCCTGCGGAATTTCGCCCGGTCCTTTGCCGGGGAGTGGCGCTGGGAATTTGGCTTGGGGACGAACTGCCACACCTTCCAAGAGGATGCAATGGCCCATTGTAAGTTGAAAAAGCGGACACCCAAGAAGAGTTGGATTTGATCGTTCGTGCGTGCGTTTGGAGGCTCCATGTGATTCTCCGTGATTGAGGCGAAAATGACCCGTACCATCAACACCCCGTTCGTGCCGCTGGTTGGCCCCTGTTACTACGAAGGGTTCGCGACCTATAAAATTCCGTTCTGCCCGATCGATCCGGTAACGTTCGCGGACACGGAAGGGCATTCATCCTTCTACCTTGCGTATCACGATCAGGCCGGCCGGGTTGTGCGGTTCGACAAACTCCGGCGCGTTTGGGCCGACAAAGAACCTCGCATAGTGGCGTTGCCCACCGCCAGAGAACCTGGCTCTGCCGTTTACTGCGCCGTCGTGGTCGATTCGCCCGGCAGTGAAGCGAAGGTCGGGCAGGAATTAGAGTATGCGGAAACGGAGGAGCTTGACGATTTTTTCGCCGGGAATGTTTTGCCGTCGGGTTTGGAATGCAAGGTCAGACGGTTCCGCCGCGAGATTGCCTTCACGGACACCTATGCCTACTGGCCGAATGGTCGAATGCGTTCGCGGATCAAATCCGGGCCGGACCGGGAAACGGTGGAGGAGTACTACGACGCCAACGGCAACAAGATTGCCGAACGGATACCCTACAAGTGGGAGGAAATCATCCGGCAGGGCGTTGCTTCCTTGGAAGCCGGGGATTCCGCGGCGGCTGGCACGGTATTCAGGGATGCCCTTCACACGGCACAGCGGGAGGAAAGTTTGCAAGGTATCGCGGTTTCGTTAGCCAGGCTCGCTCGGTTGGATTTGATCGAAGGTCGCCACCATGACGCGATGGCGAAGTGCGAACTGGCGTCGTCGTATTCGCGGGCGGTGGAAAACGCGAACAAATGGAATGTGCGGCCTACCGAGGACGCGGCAACCTTGGTACGCCAGAATGGAGGGCATGGCAATGAAGCCGCTGCCCTTGAGGCGTTAGGCCGACTGGCGGACACCCTGGGCAACGTTTGCAAATAAAGCGTTCCTGGCGGTCATGGTTTGACACTTTCTGTCCGTAACTTGCACGACCGCGAAAGACTGCCAGTGACGCCCACGGACAAGCTTTCACCGTTAGTAAACGGTGTTTTGTTGCGCCGATGAGTGCCACACGGCCGGTCTTCCTCAAGGCCGGCGACGTGGCCGAAGTCGAAATCGACGGCCTGGGCATTTTGCGCAACCTGTCGTGCAGGGTTAAACGAAAGATCGCCTGGGGTGGTTGGCGTTTTGGTTGGCAGCCAGTCGGACAGGCGCGTATCTATAATGGACCCCGAAAACTGGACCACGGGTTAAGCTACTCGTGGCCCAGGAAAGGGGGAACGATGGCAGGCAAGCGGCAGACACATACCCCGGCTTTCAAGGCGCAGGTCGCCTTGGCCGCGCTCAAAGGGGATCGGAC
>JBBRLG010000586.1:0-4595 GCA_038231495.1 Gemmatales bacterium
AAAAAGAGTTGAACCGCCAAGACGCCAAGAGCGCCAAGTAAAGACCGAGAGTTGTTTGAAGCCAAATATCTTCTCGGTCTTTCCTTGGCGCTCTTGGCGTCTTGGCGGTTCAAATTCCATTTCTAATCGTTACCCAAGCAAACCCGTTATTCATCCCACCAAAACCTGTTTTTTCGTGCGAACCCCGTCTGCTAACGTGGGGGCGTGGCTGCTCCATTGCGGTGGCAGCCGACCAATTAACAACGGAGAACGTCATGCGCTTCGCGAACCTGGGGGCGGTTCCTCTCGTAGCCGTCGGGCTGCTGGCGGTCTGGTGTCAGGCTGCCGAGCCGGCTCCGAACGAAACAGCGGCACCCGCCCCGGACAAGGCACTGATCGTCCACGAGTGGGGCACGTTCAGCACCTTTTCCGGGTCCAACGGCACGAACCTGCAGTTCCAGCCGTACGACAACGACCTGCCCGAGTTCGTCCACGGCTACCTGGTGCGCAACTCGAAGGCAGGGCCGCGCGGCGGGTCCATCAGCCTGGAAACGCCCGTGATTTACTTCTACTCCGAGCGGCCCCTCACCGTGTCGGTGCGGGTGGACTTCCCCAAGGGCATCCTCACCGAGTGGTTTCCGTACGCCGCCCGTACCGACCATCAGTTGAACTGGAAGGAGGTTCAAGTCGCCTCGAAAGAGGAGGCGACGCTGCCGGAGGACAAGAAGCCGAGCCGTTACTACGCGGCCCGCGAGACCGACGCCGCCCCGCTGCGGGTCGCCGCCCACAAGGAAGCCGAGAGGACCGTGGAGCAAGGGCGCCTCGTCGTCAAGGAAGCCGAGTGGACCACGGAGCAAGAAAAGTTCCTGTTCTACCGCGGCGTCGGCACGTTCGACCTGCCGCTGTCCGTGAAGGCCTCCGCCGGCGGCAAGTGCAGCGTCGGCTGGAAAGGCAAGGTTCCGGAAGGCGATTTGATCCTGGTGCAGGTGAAAGCCGGCAAGATCCGCTTCCGGCAATTCGGCCTCGAGCGCAAGGACCGGGGCGGGGCCGGGGCGGAAGTTCAGGTTCCGGAAGTCGATGCGACGGCCAAGGAGTTGGGCGACGCGCTGGTGAAACTGCTCGTCGCCAAGGGGCTGTTCGAGAAGGAGGCCCAGGCCATGGTCAAGACCTGGAGTTCGGCCTGGTTCGGCGAGGAGGGGACGCGCGTCCTGTACCTCCTGCCCACCGATTTGACCGACGAGTTGTTGCCGCTAAAAGTGGAACCCAAGCCGGACGCACTAACGCGCGTCCTGGTCGGCCGCCACGACGTTCTCACGCCGGAGCGGGAAAAGCAAATCGACGCCCTGGTGACCCAACACCGCGAGGCGGCCCCGTTGCCGGAAGCCACGCGCCGGGTTGCCGCGAATGAATTGGCGAAACTGGGCCGCTACCTGGAAGCGGCCGAAGAGGAGTCGATGAAACGTCTGGAAAATAAGCGGTAGGCGCCGCTTAGTGGCGCAGTCGGAGCCGCGAATCTGACGAGAATCGCGGCTCCGACGAATTCAATTCACCACCGCCGCTAATTCTTACCCAACACCCAACCGGGCTGGTCCTTGGCCCGCATGACGACGCCGCGTTTGCTCAGTTCCTGGACGCGCGACTCCACCACTCGGTAGGGTGCCTTGCTGCTGGTGGTAAAGCCGCGCTTCATCGTGTCATCAGTAAGTTGTCGCACCGTGAGCGGCTTGCCCTTGGCCCCTTTGAGACAGGCGAGGATCAAATCCGCCAGGGTCGGCTTGTTGGCGGCGGGCTGAACGGCGGCCTTGGCCGGGGCGGGGGTAGGTTTCGGCGCGGCGGCGGTCTTCGTGGCCACAGGAACCGGCTTGGCCGCCGGGGGTGTGGGCTTGGCGGCCGACGGCTTCGGGGCCGGCGCGGGAAGGGGGGCGACTTTACCCGTGACGCGAGCGATGTGGCCGTTGACCCGGTGAAGTTCCTTTTGCAGCTCTTCCTTGCGGGCGGTCAATTCCTGGAGGAGGCTTTGGTCCTTTTTCAACTGGGCGAGCTGCGCTTCCAGCTGGGCGATTTGCTGTTCGAGGAGAGGACTGGTCGGAGAACTCATGGCTAGGAAACTCCCGGTGCGCACGACGACGATCGCTGATTTACCTAAGATTCAGTGGACAGCAGGCGGTTACTGCTGTCAAGGCGTTAAGATAGGTACAATAGGGGTTTTCGCTCGAACGGGTAGGGTTTGGGACGGGACGGATAGGCAGAACCTACCCTCTGGGCATCCTGGTCGCAATGGGGAGTCATGGTCAGCCAGGTCAAGAACCGTCGCCTGCAACTCCGGGAATTATACGGCTTCGACTTTCCCGAAGACCTGTTCCGCTTCTGGGAGTTCGTCAACCGCCTGGCCCCTCTGGAACCGTTGACCGCGGTTTATCCGACCACGGGATTGCAACTCGTCGGCCCCTTTGAAGTGCTGGCGGGCCGCTTCGACGGACGGACGCCCGCCTATCCCCAACACCTTCACTGGCGCTACGCCAACGACCCGCCAGAATTCTTTACCGTGCTAAGCGCCGGCACCGACGGCCTCCACCACGGCTATTACCTCGACGACCCCACGACTGCGGCGGCGAGTTGCGTCGCCTCCTACTACGCCGGCGACGCCTTTGAGATGGAGGCGAACAGCGACACCCTGTTTGCAGCGGTGCGGCTTGAGTTGGAGCAGCACGACCGGGACTGTGCGGAGTCGCAGGCCGTAGACCCCGCCAACGCCGGTGCCTACGCGGCGAAACGGGCAGAAATCGACGAGGTGCGCCGCAAGCTGCAGCGTTACGCCACGGCGGACCGGACGGAAACCGCTGAAGCCTACGTTGAAAAATACCTGGGGGTGCGACCGGCGCGGTTTGGTCGGGTGACAGCCCCGACGCGGGACGGCATGGGCATCGTCGTGCCGCCGGGGACTTACCGCCCCCTGTCGGTGCCGGACAAGAAGCTAGGCAAGGCTCTCCGGAAGAAGGACGAATTGGCCGTCCTCGTCGAGGAGGCGCGGACGGCCTTGCGCGCAGGGTATCCGGGAACGGACCTCAAGCTAGGCAAGGAGTTGTGGGCCACGGGCATCAAGCGGTCGCAGGCTTGGGATCTGCTCGACGCGGCCTATGCCGCCCTGGGGCGCGACGTGCTCAGACAGGTGCTGGCCAATCACCGTGCCTTTCCCAACTTGCCTTTTGTTGACATTTTGCACGTCGAGGAGGGGGAATAAGGGGTATGGCCGCTTGCGGCTTTGCAAACCCGCTCACCCCGTCAGTCCGGCAAAGTCAATCGGCCGATCCTTGTCCAGCGCCGGCAGGTCCAGCTTCACCGTCTCCGGATACTTCTGCACCGCCCCGGTGTTGAACACGATCACTTGCTCGTCCGCCCGGACCCGGCCGTCTTGCCGCAGTTGTTCCAGGCAATCCAGGCACACCGCCGTTTCCGGACAAAGCGAGACGCCCTCCAAACGGAACGCCTCGCGCATCCAGTGGATGATCCGCCCCTCACGCCCCGCCAGCGCGGTGCCGCCGCTGGCCCGGATGGCGTCCAGCATCATGAAATCGCCGACCGCCGCGGGCACGCGCAAACCGCTGGCAATCGTGTGGGCGTTGGGGAACAGTTGCGCGAAACGTTCGCCCGCCTCGAAGGCGCGCACGATCGGCGCGCAGCCGTCACTCTGACAACTGACCAGGCGCGGCAACCGTTCCGTCCGCAGCCAGCCCAGTTCGCGCAGCTCCTGAAACGCCTTCCACATGCCGATCAGCCCTGTACCGCCGCCGGTCGGGTACAGGATCACGTCCGCCAGGCGGTAGGCCGTTTGCTCGGCGATTTCCAGGCCCATCGTCTTCTTGCCTTCGAGGCGGTACGGCTCCTTGAGCGTGGACATATCGAACCAACCCATCGTGGCCGTGCCTTCGCGGACGATGCGGCCGCAGTCGGTAATGAGGCCGTTGACCAGAAAGACGCGCGCCCCGGCCAAATAGGCTTCCATCTGGTTGATGACCGGCGTGTCGCGCGGCATGAAGACGAACACCTCCATGCCGGCGCGGGCGGCGTAGGCGGCCAATGCCCCGCCGGCGTTGCCCGCCGTCGGGATGGCGAGCCGTTGCAGGCCGAGGTGCTTGGCCATGCTCACGGCGACCGTCATGCCCCGGCTCTTGAAGCTGCCCGTCGGCAACTGCGACTCGTCCTTGATCGACAGGTTGTCCATGCCCAGGGCGCGCCCCAGCCGCGGGCACGGCAGGATCGGAGTCATGCCTTCGCCGAGGGTGACGGGTTCCGCGTCGAACGGCAACGGCAGCAGTTCCCGGTAGCGCCACAGGCTCGGCCCGCGCTCGCGCAGCGCATACGGCGTGACGGCGGCCCGCACCCGGTCCAGGTCGTAGCGGACCCACAGGGGCCGGTCCTTGTGGACGGTGTAGACCTGTCCGGGCGGGAAGCGGGTGCCGTCCAGGGCGCTTTCGAGGTGCGTGACGAACGTGTTCATGACGGTTCCAACCGTCGTCAGAGCCGCCGCCCGAAAGGGGGGGGGGTTCAACCCCCAAAACGTAGCCGCCAAGGAGGAAAAAAAAAATAGGAAAAACAAAAATAGACCCCAGTATGAG